>NZ_CP084550.1:3822838-4141408 GCF_021800405.1 Arthrobacter sp. FW306-07-I
CACGACGGCGATCCCCACGTACACCAGGTTCCCGATGAACGTCATGGCCGGCATGATCAGCCCGGAAATGAACTGCGCCCCGAAGCTCGCCTCATACAGCTCCGCGTTCTTCTGCCGGAACCGCTCCCCCACCTCGCGCTGCCGCCCGAACACCTTCACCAGCGCATGTCCAGTGTAGGTCTCCTCGATCTGCCCGTTGAGCTCGCCGGTATTGGTCCACTGCTGAACAAACAGCTTCTGCGAGCGCTTGGCAATCAGCGTGGTGATCCCGAGCGTCAGCGGAATGGTCACCAGCGCTATCAGCGCCAGCGTGGGCGACAGGATGAACATCATGACCAGCACGCCCAGCACCGTCAGCACCGATGTCACCGCCTGGCTGATGGACTGCTGCAGGCTCTGCGAGATGTTGTCCACATCGTTGGTCACCCGGCTGAGCAGCTCGCCGCGCTGGATCGAGTCGAAGTACCGCAGCGGCAGCCGGTTGATCTTCGCCTCAATCTGCTCGCGCAGCCCAAAGACCGTCCGCTGCACTACGCCGTTCAGCACATACGCCGTCCCCCACATGAACGCCGATCCCAGCACATACAGCACCAGCGCCCATGTCAGCACGCCGGCCAGCGCGCCAAAGTCGATCCCCGCACCGGGCGTCAGCGTCATGGCGCTGAGCATGTCCGCCTTCTGGTTCTCCCCCGACGCCCGCAGCATGGCAATCAGCTGCGCCTGCGTCATCCCCGGCGGCAGCTGCTTGGACACCACGCCGGCGAAAATCAGGTTGGTGCCCTCGCCCAGCAGCCTCGGCCCGATCACCTGCAGCACTACGCCCGCAACGGCCATGAGCAGCACCAGCATCAGCCAGAACCGTTCCGGCCGCAGCGTACCCAACAGCCGCTTGGCGGAACCGCTGAAGTTCATCGCCTTCTCGGCCGGGACGTTCATCCCGGCAAAAGGTCCGCCGTGGCCGGGGCCGCCGCGCGGCCTTGGGATGCGTACGACGGCGGCCTGGCCGGGTCCGGCGGCGGGCCCGGCTTTGGTGCCGCGCTCGGGAGCGGGTCCGTGGCTCATACCGTCTCCTCCGCTGCCAGCTGGGACGAAACAATTTCGCGGTACGTATCGGAACTTTCCAGCAGCTCGTGGTGCGTTCCGTGCGCGACGATCCTGCCGTCGTCGAGCACTAGTATCTGGTCCGCATCAACGATGCTGGACACGCGCTGGGCGATGACCACCATGGTGGCCCCCGCGATGTTGCGCTTGAGCGCCTGGCGCAGCCGGGCGTCCGTGCCGGTGTCCAGGGATGAGAAGGAATCGTCAAAGATGTACAGCTCGGGCCGCTTCACCAGGGCACGTGCGATTGCCAGCCGCTGCCGCTGGCCACCCGAAACGTTCGTGCCGCCCTGCGAAATAGGCGCGTCCAGCCCCTCCTCCATCCGCTCCACGAAGTCCCGGGCCTGCGCGATCTCAAGCGCGGACCACAGCTCCTCCTCCGTGGCATCCGGATTGCCATACAGTAGGTTGCTGCGGACGGTTCCGGTGAACAGGTAGGGCTTCTGCGGCACCAGGCCGATGTGCCCCCACAGCAGGTCAGGGTCCAGGTCCCGGACATCCACGCCGTCCATCAGCACCGCCCCGGAGGTGACGTCGAAGAGCCGCGGCATCAGGTTCACCAAGGTGGTCTTGCCCGAACCGGTGCTGCCGATGATCGCCGTTGTCTCCCCCGCACGGGCCGTGAAACTGATGCCCTGCAGCACCGGATGCTCGGCACCCGGGTAGGCGAATCCGACGTCGCGCATTTCAAGCTCACCCCGCCGGACCGCGCTGGTGACCGGCTTCTCCGGTGGCAGGACGCTTGAACTGGTGCCCAGCACCTCCCCGATCCGGTCAGCGGACACGGATGCGCGCGGGATCATCACCGCCATGAAGGTAGCCATCATGACGGACATCAGGATCTGCATCAGGTAGCTCAGGAACGCGATCAGGGTGCCCACCTGCATGGACCCGTCCTCGATCCGGAACGACCCGAACCAGATCACCGCCACGCTGGAAACGTTCAGGACCAGCATCACCGTGGGGAACATCAGGGCCATCAGCCGGCCGGCGCGGAGGGCAACGTCGGTGACGTCGGTGTTGGCGCCGGCGAACCGCTCCGTCTCCACGTCCTCGCGCACGAACGCCCGCACCACGCGGATGCCGGTGAGCTGCTCGCGCAGCACACGGTTCACGGTGTCGATCCGGGCCTGCATCTTGCGGAACAGCGGCACCATCCGCGTGACGATAAGGCCGACGGCGATCAGCAGCACCGGGACGCATACGGCAATGAGCCACGAGAGTTGGGCGTCCTGCCGGATGGCCATGATCACGCCGCCGATGCTGAGCATGGGCGCGGCAACCATGAGCGTGGCGGACACCAGCACCAGTTGCTGCACCTGCTGGACGTCGTTGGTGGAGCGGGTGATGAGGCTGGGGGCGCCGAAACGGGTGACTTCCTGCTCGGAGAACTGCCCCACCCGTTCAAAGATGGCGCCCCGCAGGTCCCGCCCCAAGCCCATGGCAGCCTTGGCGCCGAAGTACACGGCCACGACGGCGCAGGCGATCTGCGCCAGCGTGACCAGCAGCATGATGCTGCCCGTGGACAGGATGTAGCCGGTATCGCCCCGGGCCACGCCCTGGTCGATGATGTCCGCATTCAGCGTGGGCAGGTACAGCGACGCGATGGATTGCGCCAGCTGGAAAACCACGACGGCGGCCAGCAGCGGCCGGTGCGGCCGGAGGTATTCGACAAGCAACTTCCAGAGCATAGGCAGAGCCCTCACCTGACGGAGTGTCCACAAACGTGGTGCGAAGGTCAGTGTACGTCCGGAAAGGGCCGTTGATCCTGCCAGTTGACTGGGAAAAACGGCAGTTCTCCCACGGCGTATTCATCGGCCCGGCGGGAGATTCGGGGGCGCCGGTGGGTACGTCAGTGAAAGAGAACTGAAAGGGCGCCAAGAACGCGCCACCTCACCGAATGATGGAAGAACCAACGATGCCTGCCGCCACACAAAACGCCCCACACCGCACTGCGAGATTCGGAATGGCCTTCATCGGCGTCCTGCTCATCGCCGTCAACCTACGGGTGTCCTTTGTCAGCGTGGGGCCGGTCCTGGTCAATATCAGCAGCGATCTTGGCCTGTCCAGTGCCGCAGCAGGTTTCCTCACCGGGCTCCCGCTTATCGCCTTCGCGGTCTTCTCGCCATGGGCCCCCGGATTCGCTTCACGCCTGGGACTGGACCGGGCAATGTGGGTGTCCTTGCTGATCCTCGCTTCGGGCATCGTGCTTCGCTCTTTGCCCGTGCCCGGCTTTATTTGGGCCGGCACAATCCTGATCGGCGTGGCCATTGCCTTCCTCAATGTCCTGGTGCCCTCCCTCGTTAAACGCGACTTTCCGTTGCGGGTCAGCCAGGTCACCGGAAGCTACACCGCTGCCCAGGCCGCCTTCGCAGCGGTGGGGGCCGCCGTCGTCGTACCCGTGGCACAGACCTCCCCGGCAGGATGGCGGCTCGCCCTGGGAGTCTGGGCGGGGCTGGCCCTCATCGCCATGGCCGTGCTCCTGCCCTGGCTTCGCCGGCACACGGCAGGCACGCGGCAATCGGGAAAGCCCGACGCCGCCTACCGGTCGCCCTGGGGTTCAGCCCTGGGCTGGCAGGTGACCGCCTTCATGGGGCTGCAGTCCATTGCCTTCTACGTCCTCATGGCCTGGTTGCCCACCATCGAGCAAAGCCGTGGGATCCCCGCCACCACTGCTGGCCTGCACCTATCCGTTTTCCTGCTGATCAGCGTGTTCGCCAGCCTGGGGACGGGCGGTGTCCTGCACCGGGGATCAGACCAACGGCTGGTTTCCTTTGCCAGCGGGATGTTGGTGTTCGTGACCTTCCTCGGTCTGGCCCTGGCGCCGGAACTCATCCTGCTGTGGGTTGTCCTGGGTGCTTTGGGGTGCGGGAGCCTCATCGTCATTGCCCTGTCGCTCTTCAGCCTTCGGACCGTGAACCACCCGCAGGCAGCATCGCTGTCCGGCATGGCCCAATCCGTGGGTTACGCGCTTGGCGCCGCGGGGCCTGTGGTGTTCGGCGCACTCCACGACGCCACCGCGGAGTGGACGCTTCCACTGCTCGCCACCGCCGGCGCCATGGCGGTGCTGGCACTGATGGGCCTGCTGGCCGGCCGCGACCGGGTGATCAAGGAATCAGATTCTCGGCGCGGTAGCGGTCAAACAGTGAGGTAAAGGCGTCCAGCGTCCGCCGGTAGCCCGTAAAGCCTGCATCCCTGCTCTTGCCCATGTCCGTCACCACCTCGATGTTCCGCCCCAGGTCGTCATCGGTGTGCCACCAGGACGCCACCCGGTCCAGGTCCGGTTCACGAAGGTTGTTCTCCGCGGCAATCCGCCCCCACTGGTCCTCCCGCCCCGCCATGGACCCTTCGAGCGGACGGGGCTCCCCCTGGTATCCCTCCCACTCCACTCCGAAGTAGGCGGCGAGCTGGGGCCACATCCACCGCCAGCGGAACACGTCACCGTTGACGATGTTGAAGGCCTCATTGGCGGCCGCGGGAGTGGTGGCGGCCCAGAGCATGTGCTCGGCGAGCAGGCCCGCATCGGTCATGTCGGTGAGGCCGTTCCACTGGGTTTCGGATCCCGGGAAGACGAATGGCTGCCCGCTGTCCCGGCACAGGGTGGCCTGCGCGGCGAGCGTGAGGCCCATATTCATGGCGTTGCCCACGGCGTGGCCGATTACGGTGTGTGCACGGTGCACGGACCAGGTGAACCCCTGCTCCTCGGCTGCGGCCCACAGCTCGTCTTCCTGGGCGTAATAGAAGTTCCGCACCGGAAGGCGGGGCTCCTCCTCGTGGAACGGCGTGTCCGGCATTTCACCGGCGGCATAGGCCTCGAAGGGTCCGAGGTAGTGCTTGAGCCCGGTCATGAGGGCAACGTGCGCCACCTTCTTGCCCCGCAGTGCGGCGAGTAGATCCCGCAGCATGGCGGCGTTGACGGCGATGTTCTCTTCCTCAGTGGCGCGCCGCGACCAGGCCGTGAAGAACACATGGGAGGGGTTCTCCGGAGCAAGCGCAGCTGCCAGGGAGTCAGCTGAGGTCAGGTCGGCAGAAAGCCACTTGACGCCGGAACGCTCGGGTCCGGGCCTGCGGGACAAAGCGAGGACCTCCCAGCCTTCACCAACCAAGGTGTCCACCAGGGCGGAGCCTGCAATACCGGTGGCCCCTACTACCAGGGCTCTCCGGCCGCTGCCCGCTGCTGTTCCTGATCCGATGGTCATAGTGCTCCTCTTGGTTTAGGTGCTGGTGTGTCCGCGCGTCAGCACGGCCTCACGCTCTGGCGGAGGCCCGCGCGCTGCGTCACGCCGGGACACGGGGCAAAGACGGCCCACTGGCGACAAGCCGCAGCGTCCGACGGATATTCCATCCCTGCCCGCCAACAGCTTCACAAGTGTCTTTGCCAGGTGGGTTCCGCGGGGACGATGACCAGCGGTTTCACCCACGGCGTAGGCGTGACTTGCGCTGTCACAGGTCCATGTTCAAATAGGAGGGTTGCACCGGCTGCCCGAGTCCAACCGCGGCCTCGGCCCAACGGAAGGAAAAAGCACATGACCGAACCCCAAGACCATCCTCCGGTCCCCACTCCCGGGAGCGCCCAGGGCCTGGACCAGAAGGTTGAGGGCGGGTGCCCGGTGGCCCATGGCAGTGCCACCGCCCAGGGCAGTGAGAGTGAAAACCCGGCGATCGATTCCCCGCAGCCCAAGGGGCACCGCCCGCGGACCAACCAGGACTGGTGGCCCAACCAGCTGGACCTCTCCGTCCTGCACACCCACGGCCAGGCAAGCAACCCGCTGGGCCCCTCCTTCAGCTACCGCGAGGAATTCCAGAAGCTCGACGTTGACGCACTGAAGCGGGACATCACTGAGGTCCTCACCACCTCCCAGGACTGGTGGCCGGCGGACTTCGGCCATTACGGCGGCCTGATGATCCGCATGAGCTGGCATGCCGCCGGCACCTACCGCGTCCACGACGGCCGCGGCGGCGCAGGGGACGGCAGCCAGCGGTTCGCGCCGCTGAACAGCTGGCCGGACAACGCCAACCTGGACAAGGCCCGGCGGCTGCTGTGGCCGGTCAAGCAGAAGTACGGCCAGAAGCTCTCCTGGGCCGACCTGCTGGTCCTCGCGGGCAACGTTGCCCTGGAGTCAATGGGCTTCAAGACGTTCGGCTTCGCCTTTGGCCGCGAGGACGTCTGGGAGCCGGAGCAGATCTTCTGGGGACCTGAGGACGCGTGGCTCGGCGATGAGCGGTACGTCGGCGAAGGCCAGATGTCCGACGAGGTGGGTTCCACCGAGATGGGCCTCATCTACGTCAACCCCGAAGGCCCCATGGGCAACCCGGACCCAGTGGCCGCCGCGGCCTTCATCCGCGAGACCTTCAAGCGCATGGCGATGAATGACGAGGAGACCTTTGCGCTGATCGCCGGCGGCCACACCTTCGGCAAGACCCACGGCGCCGGCCCCGCCGATGCGCACGTGGGCCCCGAGCCTGAGGGCGCCAATCTTGAGGCGCAGGGCCTTGGCTGGCTCAGCACCTATGGCAGCGGCAAGGGCGGCGACACCATCACCTCCGGCCTGGAGGTCACCTGGACGGACGTTCCTACCCAGTGGAGCAACCGCTTCCTGGAGATCCTGTTCGAGTACGAGTGGGAACTGGTCAAGAGCCCCGGCGGCGCCCACCAGTGGGTTGCCAAGGACGGCCCTGAAATCATCCCGGACGCGCACGACCCCAACAAAAAGCACCGCCCCACGATGCTGACCACAGACCTGTCGCTGCGCTTCGACCCCACCTACGAGAAGATCGGCCGGCGCTTCCTGGAAAACCCGGACGAATTCGCACTGGCCTTCGCCAAGGCCTGGTACAAGCTGTTGCACCGCGACATGGGCCCCGTTGGCCCGCACATGCTGGGCCCGTGGGTTCCGGAACCGCAGCTGTGGCAGGACCCCGTTCCCGCCGTCGACCATGACCTGATCGACGAGCAGGACATCGCCCAGTTGAAGGCGAAACTCCTCGACTCCGGCCTGACCGTCCCGCAGCTGGCCGGCACGGCCTGGGCATCCGCGGCGACCTACCGCAAGACGGACCGGCGCGGTGGTGCCAACGGTGCGCGGATCCGTCTGGAGCCGCAGCGCAGCTGGGAGGCACACGAGCCCGAGCAGCTGGCTGCTGTACTTCCGGTGCTTGAGCGGGTGCAGGAGGAGTTCAACGCGGCACAGTCCGGCGGCAAGAAGGTTTCCCTCGCGGACCTGATTGTGCTGGGCGGCGCCGCCGCCGTGGAAAAGGCAGCAGCCGACGCCGGGTTCCCCGTCACGGTGCCGTTCCGTCCGGGCCGCACGGACGCAGCACAGGAGCAGACCGACGTCGAATCCTTCCAGTACCTGCAGCCGCGCGCCGACGGGTTCCGCAACTACCTGCGCCCCGGGCTGAAGCTTCCGCCGGAAACCCTCCTGCTGGACAAGGCGTACATGCTGGACCTCTCGGCACCGGAAATGACGGTACTGCTGGGCGGCATGCGTGCGCTGGGCACCAACGTGGGCGGTTCCAACCATGGCGTGCTCACGGACCAGCCGCAGGTCCTGACGAACGACTTCTTCGTCAACCTGCTCTCGCCGGGCACCAAGTGGAAAGCCTCCGAGTCGGAGGAGGACGTCTACGACATCACCGACGTTGCCACCGGTGAGCTGAAATGGACCGCCACCCCCGTGGACCTGGTCTTCGGTTCCAACTCGCAGCTGCGCGCACTGGCTGAGGTGTACGCGAGCGAGGACGCCCGGGAGAAGTTCGTGAACGACTTCGTGGCTGCCTGGACCAAGGTCATGGAGCTGGACCGCTTCGACCTGAACTAATCCGTTTGACGCAAGCTCCGGGCCGGCCGCACTCTGCGGCCGGCCCGGACTAGTTAAAATCCCAAACTGGTCAGCCGGGGAAGCTGATCACCGCGGTGGTTCCCCCGCCCGGGGTCTCCTTAAGCGTCAGCTCACCGCCGTGTGCTTCGACTATGCGGCGGCAGATGGCCAGGCCAAGGCCGGATCCCTGCCCATCCCCTTCCCGGTGCAGCCGGACCAAAGGTTCCAGTACCCGCTGCCTGTCCGCAGGCGCTATGCCCTTGCCGTTGTCCGCCACCAGGACAGTGGCTCCGTGACAGTTCGAGATCCCGCTGATCCGCACCTTGAGGTCCCGGTCGGGGCTCTGGTAATTCACGGCATTGGCTACCAGGTTCTGCAGCAGGATGCGCAGCTGGCCATGGTCCACATGGAGCTTCAAGTCCTCGCTGTCCAGGACACCGTCGGCCCCATAGGACAGGCCCAGATCGCCGGCCACTTCGGACGCTACTTCCTGCAGGGAAACACGCTGGCGCTGAAGGCCTCCGCCCATGCGTGAGTAATGCAGTACGTCCTCCAGCATGGCCAGCATCCTGTTGCCGCTGGCGCCGATGAGTTGAAGGTATTCCGCAGCGGGGTGGTCGCTTTCCACATCGTCTTCGCCCAACTCCACGTAACCCAGAATGGTGGTGAGGGGGCTGCGCAGGTCATGGCTGACGCGCCCGGCAAATTCCGCCAGCTTGGCGTTGCTTTCCCGCAGTTCTTCAAGGGCGCTGTTCAACTGCAGGGTGCGCCGCTGGAGTTCGAGCAGCTGCACCGCCTGGCGGGCCAGGATTTCCAGCATTTCCTGCTGTTCATCGGTGGGCGAGGCACTCGAATTGGAGAAGACGCACAAGGACCCGATGACGAACCCAGACGCCGTCTCCAGCGGCACGGACGCATAGAACCGGACGGCGGCGATCTCCCCGGTCACAAACGGGTTAGCCGCGAAGCGCGGATCAATGGAGGCATCCGGAACCACGGTGGCCTCCCCCGAAAGGAAGACCTTGGAGCA
Source organism: Arthrobacter sp. FW306-07-I (assembly GCF_021800405.1). Taxonomy (NCBI): domain Bacteria; kingdom Bacillati; phylum Actinomycetota; class Actinomycetes; order Micrococcales; family Micrococcaceae; genus Arthrobacter; species Arthrobacter sp. FW306-07-I. The sequence continues at coordinate 3,831,791 of NZ_CP084550.1, forward strand.
CATGGAGTCCTGCCGGGAACAAATACCGGCATCAATTCCGACGGCGGCCACCTGGCGCTGCTCGTCGGACGTGACAACGTTGATCACCCCGTACGGCACGCCGCAGAGTCTGGTGGCGAGCTCGACGAGATTCTCAAGGGGCTCGCCGGACAGTTCAGGAGCGTTGACCAGCGGGGCCTCGTCGATCCGGGTGGCCAAGCCGTAGTCCCGCAGTAACCCGTCCCGCCCAACCGGTTCCATGAGAGCCGCCGTTGTTGAGTGAGTGCCGCCCACTAATCGTCCCCCTTCCTGACCGCGAAATGGGTCCCGGGCCGATAGTACCGGCCATGGGCAACGTCCGCGAGCAGGTGGCGCCGGGGCATCGTTTCCCGGCAACAAGTGTTCCCCAGCGGCGGCATAGGATTCTGGGATGGCTCAACTCATCGTCCCGAACCCTGCCCTCCACTCCTCCTGGCTGGAGGGAACGGCGGAGTCTCAAGGAGCCCACCTGGACGGGGCAGGCGCCGAAGATTGGTCGCTGGAAGAACTCAAGGATCCGCGCGTGTTTGCCCGCTTCGTCGACGCCCTGGTCAAAGATGCCCTGCCGGAGACTGAGCGGAAGCCGGGTTACGTGCCCTGCACCTACCTTTGGATGGTCGACGGCGGCACTTTCGTTGGATCCCTCGCCATCAGCCATGAGTTGAACCATTACCTCCTCAACGAAGGCGGGCACATCGGCTACAGCGTCAGGCCCTCGGCGAGACGCCGCGGCCACGCCGCAAAGGCGCTGGCTGACGCACTTCCCCTGGCACGGGCGCTGGGGATCGAGCGAGTCCTGCTGACCTGCGATGAGGACAACGCCGGCTCCCGGGGAACCATCGAGAAGAACGGCGGCCAGTACGAGGACACCCGCAACGGCAAGCGCCGGTACTGGATCAGCACCGATTAGCGGGGCGTGGGCGCGCCCATCTGCCAGACTTGGCCGGTGATCACTGAACATGCGCTTCTGCCTGTCGTTGCGGGCCGGGAAGAGGAATTTGAAGCCGCTTTTAAGCAGGCCCGCCCCATCATTGCTTCCATGCCGGGCTTCGTCTCGCTGTCCCTGTCCCGATCAGTCGAAACCCCCAACACCTATTTGCTCCTCGTCGAATGGGAGTCGTTGGAGGACCACACGGTAGGTTTCCGCGAATCTCCCGAATACCAGCAGTGGCGCACGCTGCTGCACCGCTTCTACGAGCCGTTTCCGGTGGTTGAGCACTTCAATCCGGTGAAATTCGCCAACTAAAACCAAAGCAACAGTTTTGGGGGGAGCCCCCGCGCGAGTCTAGCTCCAGCGCGGGGGCTCCTAATGCTTCCTGCCGGGGAACTGACGTGGAAGCACTTAAAAATTACCGGCCAGTAGGTTGGGCCTGGACCAAAACCCCACACCTTGGGCGAATCTTGATCCAACCTTGAGCCGTCATTTTCGCGCCGCTAGTCGGCGGGATCGGCCGCAGCGTCCGGGTCCTCTTCAGGTTCAAAAGTGTTCGGCGCGGCGCCATCGGAAATCCCGATGCCGTCCTTCCCACCGGGGATCCCGCCGTCGGCATTGCCTTTGCCCGCTGCCGCGCCCTCCTGCGGCTCGTCTTCGGGCAGTGAATCAGGTGAATTGATGGTCATCGCTCCTCCTTCTGTGGCTGGGCCTCCACGCTAACAGGCCCCAAAGCAAAAGGCTCCGGAAGGGCCGGAAGTTTCTGCCCGCCGTCGTTCCTTCCTGTCCTGCTACTTGCCGAGCTCCGAGGCCCGCTGCTGCCTCAGGATGTAGCGTTGCAGCTTGCCCGACGGCGTCTTTGGCAGATCCTTTACAAACTGAATGCGGCGCGGATAGGCATGCGCGGCGAACTGCGTCTTGACCATTGTCTGGAGCTCGGCCACCAGGGCATCACTGCCCGTGGTTCCCTCCGCCAGGACCACGTAGGCCTCCAGTACTTCGCCGCGCAGCTCGTCCGGGGCACCTACCACGGCAGTTTCCAGGACCGCCGGATGGGTGGCCAGGACACTCTCCACATCGAACGGGCCGATCCGGTAGCCGGCCATGATGATCACGTCGTCATCCCGGGAGGAGAAGAAATAGAAGCCGTCCTGGTCCACCATGCCCGCGTCGCCGGTCAGGTACCACCTGCCGTCCGGACTGAACCTTTCGGCGGTCTTCTTCGGCGCGTCCTGGTACCCCTTAAACCACATCATGGGACTTTCGGCCACGTTGACGGCAACCCGGCCCAGTTCACCCGGCGCAGCCGGTTCATCCGCGTTGTCCTTGAGCACCGCGCAGCTCCATCCAGGGAGGGGCCGGCCCATGGAACCCGGCCTCAGCTCTGTCCGTACGTCGTCATGCCAGGCGTTGATGATCATCATCCCGTGTTCGGTCTGTCCGTAGTGGTCCCGCACCGGAACACCCAGTACCTCCCGCGCCCAGCTGATCACCTCCGGGGTCAGCGGTTCGCCGGCGGACGAGGCACGCCGAAGGCCGAAAGGGCCCGTTCCGGGCTCGGTTTTCGCGCGCATGGTGCGGTACACCGTGGGAGCCGCCGCGAAGTTGGTGACGGAAAATGCCTCCAACACTTTGAAGCTGAGTTCCGGGGAGAATCCGGCATTCAGCAGGAGGTTGCGCCGCCCCGCCGCCATGGGCCCGAGGATGCCGTAGTACAGGCCGTACGCCCAGCCGGGGTCTGCGGCGTTCCAGAAAACATCCTCTTCACTGACGTCCAGGCCCAGTTCGACGTACTGGCGGAACGCCGCCAACGCCCTGACCGGCACCGGTACCCCCTTGGGGGCGCCCGTGGTTCCGGACGTAAAGATCAGCACCAGTGCACCGTCACCACCCACAGCCTCGGAGGCGATACCCGGCTGCTGCCTGGCCAGGAGCGGCGTGAGTGCCAGGTCCGGCTGGGCTGCTTCTGCACCTACAACCACGACTGCGGCCGCGGTCTCCTGGATCTTCACCCGCTGGTCGGCGTCGGTAATCACGGCCTTTGCGCCGGAAGCTGTGAGGCGAAGTTCGATGGCCGGCCACGCGAATGCCGTGAACAGTGGGACGTGGACGGCTCCGCGCCGCCAAATGGCAAGGAGCATGACCACAAGGTCCGCGGACTTTCCCATCAGGGTGGCCACCGCGTCGCCCGGGCCAATCCCCAGCTCCGCCAGGGCGGCGGCCCCCCGCTCCGAGCGCTCCCGGAGCTCGCCGTAAGTAATGTCCTCCGCGGTGAGATCGGCTGCAACCACGGTGAAGGCGACGGCGCTGGGGTCATGGCTGTCGCACAGGAGGTCGGCCGCGCAGGCGTCTGCCGCACCATAGGTAGCAAGAAGGGCATCAACGGGTGGAACCGGACGGGACATTCGTTCTCCTTTGAACAGTGAGACCTGACGGGCAATGGCACCTGAAGGGCAGTGACATAAACCTACTGCAGGGTAGGGCCGTGCGCGCCACCCAGGTGATGGACGACGGCGGGACGCGGCAGGGTGCCAGGCCCCGCCGTCGCGACCTATCGACAGTCAGCCCTTGGCGCCGGGCGGCCGGATGATCCGCCGCTGGGTGGCCGCGGCGATGGCAGCGGTCCGGTTGTCCACGCCGAGCTTCCCGTAAATGTGCACCAGGTGCGTTTTCACGGTGGCCTCCGAGATGAAGACCTGCTTGGCGATGGCCCGGTTGGACAGGCCGGTGGCCAGCAGCTCCAGCAGCTGCACTTCGCGCGGGGTCAGGGAGGTGCCCGGGTTGCTGATCCGGTCCATCAGCAACGCGGCAGCGCGGGGGGCCAGCACGGTGCCACCGGCAGCGGCCTGCAGGACTGCCTGCCGCAGCTGTTCCGGCAGGGCATCCTTCAGCATGTAGCCGCTCGCCCCGGCCTCAACGGCCGCGAGGATGTCCGCATCGGTGTCATAGGTGGTGAGGATGAGCACCGGCGGCGGCACTGCGAGCTTCCGGATCTCGGCAGTGGCTGTGACACCGTCCATCCCCTCCCCCATTTGCAGGTCCATGAGGACAACGTCGGGCGCCTCGCCCAGGGCCGTGAGCCGTGCCAGCTCCTTCAGGGCCGCCTTGCCGTCAGCTGCTTCCGCGGCAATCGAGATGCCGTCAAAGCCCGTGAGCACAGCGCGCAGTCCGGCGCGGACCACGGGATGGTCGTCCACCAGCAGGACGCGCACGTCGCTCACTGTTCCTCCACAGGCAGTTCCGCCAAGGGCAGCCGGATGGCCACCACCGTGCCCTCGCCCGGCGCCGATTCCACGGCCAGCGAGCCGTTCAGCGCCGCGATGCGCTCCCTCAGCGAGCGCAGTCCGTATCCGCTGCCGTCGGCTGCGCCCGAGGCACCTGCCGGAGCTGACGGGTCAAAGCCCGCGCCGTCGTCGTAAATGTCCATGGTCACCTCGCTGCCCAGGAAGGCGACGCTGACGACGGCGGTGGCGGCCCGGGCGTGTTCGCGGACGTTCGCCAGGCTCGCCTGCGCCGCGCGCAGCAAGGTGACGCGGACGGACTGGGGCAGCTCCTGCGGCTCGCCGTCCACCTCCAGCCGGCAGTGCAGCGCCGCCCCAGAAGCTGACGCGGCAGCCTCGGTCTTGTCACAGAGCCGGCGCAGGGCCCCCAACAGCGAGCTGCCTTCAAGCTGGGGCGAGGACAGGCCGCGGACAAAGCTGCGCGCCTCGTCCAGGTTGTCCGCCGCGGTCTGCTGCACCAGCGCCAGCCGGCCAGAGGCCGTGGCGGCATCACCGTCCGCGAGCGACTGTTCCGCCGCCCGCCCCAGCAGCACGATGCTGGACAGGCCCTGCGCCAGGGTGTCGTGGATTTCCCGGGCCAGCCGCGCCCGCTCCGCCAGCACGCCCGCTTCATGCTGGGAACGCGCCAGCTCCTCCCGCGTGCGGCGCAATTCGTCCGCCGCGCGCCGCTGGTTCTCGGCTTCGCGGTACAAAGCCGCGTAGGCCAGGCCGGTGACCACCGAGAAGATGGCCCCCAGCACGGGCCCCACAACAGCCGCGGCATGCGGCACCGGGGCACCGCTGACGGCCCACTGGGAAGCGATCACCGCCACCGTCATCAACCCAATAGTCAGCAGCGCGGGCCGCCGCGGCAGCAGGTGCAGGTGCAGGAAAAAGATGGGAAAGGCGAGCCAGGCGAAGTCAGCACTTCCGGCGAGCAGGAACGCCCAGAGTGCCGTTACCAACCCCAGCCACACCAGGCCGTAGCGGCCGGGGTTGAACGTGATCCGGTCTTCCGCGTGCCGCTTTTCCAGGACCGTGCCGGTCAGGTAGACGGCAGCGAGGACGACGGCGGCGCCCGCCCACACCCAGCGCAGCGAACCTCCGGCCATCAGCATCCGCACCAAACCCACGGCCAGCAGGACGGCGAACCCGGTGTGCAGGGTGACCCGCAGGACCCGAAGGATGGCAGCCGACGATGCGTTCTCCAGTGCGCCCAGGAATCCGCCGGACCGGGCCGTCTCCGATGTTGGCGGCGGGGGCGTGGCAGGCATCTCACCAGCTTATGCCGGGACATCCAGGCGGGAATCAACCGAAAGGTTGACTCGCAGCTCAACCCTTCCATTCCCGCCAATCAACCATCCCCGCGATGCCCGCGCGGGGTGCCCCCGGGAGAGTGGAAGGACAGAACAAACCACCCCTGCTGAGAGAAGAAACAACGTGTTCCTGGCAATCCGCGATATCCGCTTCGCAAAAGGCCGGTTCGCCATGATGGGCGGCGTCGTAGCCCTGATCACCCTCCTGCTGGTCATGCTGTCCGGGCTGACCGCGGGGCTCGCCGAGCAGTCGACGTCCGCCATCGGGCAGCTTGGCGCATCAGCCGCCAAGCCGGTGGACGCCATCGCCTTTGGCGCCCCGGGTTCCGGCTCACCGACCGCGTCCTATACGGAAAGCTCCGTGACGGCTGCCCAGGTGGACAGCTGGAAGGACCAGCCCGGCGTCAAGTCCGCCGAGCCGCTGGGCATCACCCAGACCCGGGCGCAGTCGGCGGACGCGTCAGGCACTGCGAACGTGGCGGTGTTCGGCGTATCGCCCGGCAGTCCGCTGGCGCCCGTGGAGGTGTCCGCCGGGACGGCCGCTGTGGGTGCCTCGGTAGCGGAGGCGCTGTCGGTGGGCCAGGGGGACAAGGTGTCCCTGGGCGGCGTGGAGCTTTCCGTGGCCGCCGTGGTGCCGGACCAGTGGTACGCGCACACCAGCGTCGTATGGACGGCGCTGCCGGCGTGGGCCAAGGCGGCGCACGTGTCCGACGGCGGCCAGCCGGCTACCGTTGTCGCCATCACCTATGCGGACGGGGCCACAGTGGATGAGGCCGCCGGGAACGCCGCGGCTCACACGGTGAGTCAGTCCCGCACCGGATCCTTCCAGGCACTGGGCTCCTTCAAGAGCGAAAACGGTTCCCTCACCCTGATGCAGGCCTTCCTTTATGGAATCTCCGCTCTGGTGATCGTGGCCTTCCTGACCGTCTGGACCATCCAGCGGACCCGTGACATCGCCGTCCTGAAAGCCATGGGCGCGCCCAGCTCCTACATCCTCCGGGACGCCATGACCCAGGCCGCCATCGTCCTGGTGGCGGGTGCAGCCGTCGGCGGAGCTGTTGGCGTTGCCGGCGGCTTCTTTGCCGCGCAGGCCGCCCCGTTCCAACTGAACGCGGGCACCACGGTGCTTCCCGTCGTCGGGATCGTTGCCCTGGGCCTGGCCGCCGCCGCACTGGCCGTCCGCAGCGTCACCAAGGTCGATGCGCTCCTGGCGCTCGGCGGCAACTAACCCCATCACTCCCCGAAAGGAACCCGTCATGACCACTCCTGTTCCCCTCACCCTGGCCAACGTCACCCTCGAATATCCCGATGGCGGCGGCACCACCACCGCCCTGGACCGGGTGGGTCTCACCGCGGAAGCCGGGCAGTTCGTTGCACTCGTGGGCCCCTCGGGTTCCGGGAAGTCCAGCCTCCTGGCCACCGCCGCCACCCTGGTGCGCCCCACCAGCGGCCAGGTCATCATCGACGGCACCGATACTTCCGGGCTCAAGGACAAGGAGCTTACGGCCCTGCGGCGGGGAAAGGTGGGCATCATCTTCCAGCAACCCAACCTGCTGCCCTCGCTCACCGCCGTCGAACAGCTCATCATCAGCGACCACCTTCGCGGAAGGCCCGCCAAAGCGGCCAGGGTCCGGGCGGCCGAACTGCTGGACGTCGTCGGGCTATCCGCCAGCGCCCGGAAGCTGCCGCACCAGCTCTCCGGCGGCCAGCGCCAGCGCGTGAACATCGCCCGGGCACTCATGGGCAGTCCGAAGGTGCTGCTGGTGGATGAGCCGACGGCCGCGCTGGACCATGAGCGCAGTGCTTCGATCATCGCCCTCCTGCAGGACGTGACCACGGAGTTTTCGGTGGCGACGGTAATGGTCACCCATGACACCGAGTTCGTGCCGCTGACCGACGTTGTGGCCACCATGCGGGACGGCAGGCTCACGGTGCCGGTCCCGGTCCCGGTGGGAGAGTGATTTTGCCCGAAGGGGAGCCTCCACGTGGGCTGGGTGCCAGCCACCAGAAGGCTTCCGGTTCAGATAAGGATTGCGTGTCCCTGCCCGGTCTCCTGCTGTACAGCGCTGCTGGTCGGTGGTTCCGCTGGTTGCGGTACTTCGGCCAGGGGTCGGATCAAAAGGTTGCGGTGCAGCGTCATCCACCCGTCCCGTTCCAGCGGTGCGTGGTCGAACTGGTCAGGCACGAAGAGGACGTCCCTGCTGTCGGGATCCTGAATCCCCACCAGGACGTCCCGGCCGTCACGGACCTCATGGCACATTTCCCAGTAGGACCTTTCGTCGTCCCAAGGAGACGTCACCACCAGGCACGCTACGCCAGGGTCGATGCCAGGCGCTGCGTAGTAGGACGTCGACTCGTAAGAGGCAAGGAACCTGCTCTCCCGAATTTCGGCATCCCCTTCGTCGTCCTGGATGGCGTGGACCGCATCCTGCTTGGTCAATTGCCGCTCGAGCACTTCGACGGTCCCGGGGACTCCGACGAAGAAGTGTACGTAGATGAACCCCAGGACCACGCAGGTGCCAGTGCCGACAATCGCGGCAAGGGTGATGGTGAGCTTCCAGAACAAAGTCAACGGTGGTGCTGGTCTTTGAACGGTCAGGATGGTCAAGCGCTGCCCCCTCAGGCTGGTGATCTCCCTGCACGCTACACGAGATACCGCCACCTGATGTGGCGCAGCGTCAGCTCCCCAGGATCTTTGCCTTCTGCGCCTCGAACTCCTGTTCGCTGAGGATGCCCTGCTCCTTCAGTGCCCCGAGCTCCTTGAGTCGCTCGAGAGCTTCAGTGGAAATTCCGGTTGCAGCAGCGGCGGCGGGCTGGGCCGATGCCATCTGGGCCTCATACATCGCCTGCTGTTTGGCAGCGATCCCGGCATCCTTGTCCGCGAATTTCTCAGCCTGCCAGCGCTGGACCCTGCCGCTGACCGCCGAAGCCGTCCCGGCAACGACAGCGGTACGCACCACGCCTCGAAGCAGTCCCATCGTCTCTCTTCTCCTCTTCAATCCGGTCGTATCGGTCAGGAAACGGGCGGTGCTGCGCCGAGGGCTTCAAATGCTGCCATCACATCGGGCGCGGGGATCCGCGTACTCGCGACGAGCTCGCCCCCGGCGTCGCGCACGGCCGCTACGAAAGGCGCCGCCCAAATGTTCTCGTACACGATCAGCACCGCCAGGCTTCCCGGGAGAACAGCGCCAGCCGCCTCCCCAATGTCTTCTTCACCGAGAAGGCCTGACTGCACCCCCTCCAAGTATGAAAACTCTTTCGCCTGACCACCCGGGTCGGTCAGCTCGACCACCTCGACCAAGCCCTCCTCGTTTTTTGCGATGACGAGCAGATCGAGTAGCCGGATCACACCTTCCTTGACCAGCCGCGCCACTTCCCGGCTGGCCCGCGATGCCGCCCCAGAGCCCAAAGACGTAAGCCTTGCTCCGGCCAGCCTTCTTCATGCCCGCGGTACCCGATAGCCCTTCAGGAAAATTGGAGATGAAGACCGCCACCAGCATGGCAGGGCTCATCCCTCCCCCAGCCAGCAGGCCGACGCCCAGGACCACCGATTCCGGCAGCCCGTCCAGCAACGCTCCGACAGCAATGGCCGTGCCGCTGCCGGGCGCGTCCTGCTCGGAGGGTTGCTGGCCGCCGGACCTCTTGCGGTGCTTGGCGCCAACCCGGGCCAGGAGCATGTTCGCGCCGACGTACACTACCGCACCAGCCAGGAAGCCTCCCGCTGTCGGCCACAGACCGCCGCCTTGGACGGCCTCGTCCACCAGGTCAAAGGCAAGGGCGGAGATCAGCACCCCCGCGCCGAAGGCCATGACCGTGGAGACAACTTTCGGTGGTATCGCCCACCGCCAGGACACAGCGGCTCCCAGGACCAGCGCAGCTCCGGCGCCGGTGCCCCATACGATCGAAGTCAACCAAGTAGGCATATGCCCTCCGTCCCCAGTCCAACGGGGATAAAACAATGGGGCTGGCAGCGCGCCATGTCACAGCCACTGCAAAAAGGCGGCTGCCATCCTCCCCCGCCGCGCAAAATTGATGGGATCTTGAGGCAAAGCTTGCCATCCCTAGACATTGCGGGTCCACGCTGGAGGCATCGGCAAAGCCAGCTTTTTGGGGAGCAGGAAGTCATGGGAAGCAAAACAACGTTGGACAACGAAGTCACAACCGTGGGCGGCGTACTGACAGACCGGCAGCCGCTGGACTTCCACACCCTGGGGGTGGCCGGGTGCATCGACCGGCTCACGGCACCCCTGCGGCAGCAGGGGACGGTGGTCCAATGGGACACTCCCCATTGGGGCCTCGAGATCCCTGCGGACTCCGCATCCCTGCTGTACCAGTCCGCCCGCGAGTTACTGAGCAACGCGTTCAAATACTCCTCGGCGCACACGCTCGCCATCCAGCTTGCCGCGGTTGACCACGGCATCCGCCTGGCAGTGTCCGACGACGGCACAGGCTTTGACAGCAACCTCGCCACCACCGGGCGGCACCACGGCTACGGGCTCCGGCTCATGTCAGTGGCCGTCCAGGAAGCGGGCGGAACGGTGGAAATTACCTCCAGCCCCGGCCGGGGCACCAGCGTCACGGTCACGCTGCCGCTGGACTAACCGGACTCGCGGACCGTCAAGGACTCACAGATACGGATGCCCGCCGTCGCTGGGACGGCGGGCATCCGTACGCCCCAGGAATGCCCCGGCCCATGAACTGCAGGAACTACCGGAACTACCGGGAGAGCTTGGCGGAGTCAGGCTCCAGGTCGCCGATGTGGCCGGGCGCGTTGGCTGCCAGGACCCGCGCAACGAAAGCGGCGTACTCGTCCATGTAGTGCCCCAGGAACTTGGCTGTGGACTCGTCCTTGACCTCCCCGTCGTCGCCAAAAACTTCTGCCTTGTACGTGATATACGCTTCCGGCGCGTTCAGCTGGGGCGCATCAAGGAAGCTCAGGACGCTGCGCATGGACGACTGCATCACAGCGGTGCCGATGCTGCCGGGAGAGGCGCCGATGATGCCCGTGGGCTTGCGGGCAAATGAGTTGGTCCCCCAAGGACGCGAGCCCCAGTCAATGGCGTTCTTGAGCGCGCCGGGGATGGACCGGTTGTATTCGGGAGACACGAACAGGATGCCGTCGGCAGCCTCGATGGCTTCCTTGAGGGCGCGGCCTTCGGGCGGGAAATCGGCATCGTAGTCGTAGCTGTACAGCGGGAGGTCTTTGATGGGGATCTCGGTGAATTCGAGTTCTTCGGGGGCCAGTTTGATCAAGGCCTTTGCCAGGGTCCGGTTGATGGAGCCGCTCGCCAGGCTGCCCACGAAATATCCGATCTTGTATGTCGCCATGAGTGATCCTTTCCAACAGCCGGTCCACGCCGGCTGGCTGAGTTTGGCTGGAAATGGTGCCGTTCTCCCCGGGGAAGACCAAAGGGACGGCGGTGGTGCCAACTGCTCCCCCAGTCCAGCACACAAGGCAAGGCCCGGCCAGAGTGCGTGGATGGTCCTTGACAGGTCCGGAAGCGAAGCGCTGAATGAGGGATGGCCCAATCCACAATCCCCAGCTCTACCCATGACAGGAGCAGCCATGACTGAGAACCGAGCCAAGGATGACGACGACCGGGTCCACAACCAGGCCCCCTCCGAAGGCGACCCCAACGCCGACCCCAGCGACCTGCGCGTCCACCCCCAGGATCCCGCCGAAGGCGCAGACGACGAAGGGGACGCGGCCAAGAAGTAGTACCTCTCCGGTCTACCAGCCCCACGGCTGCCCGCTTCAACTCCGCGGGACTGTCCCGCCTGGCAAAAACCCCTTGCCTGCCTGGCACTTGTCTACTACGTTGTAACCCAACCCCAGAAAGCGCTTTCCCACCTGGTTGGGACGTAGACGCGCGGCAATCAGCAGCGGAATTGGATGACATGACGGACAGCACCCTCATCAGGTGGATCGACGGGCAGGGCCCAACAGAAATCAGCGGCGGAACCACATGGGGCATGCCGTTCGTACGTGGCCTCGTGCCGGGCACGGAGGCGCTGACAGTATCCGACGCCACCGGCACGCCCATTCCCAGCCAGGCGTGGCCGCTGGCCACCTGGCCGGACGGATCCTTGAAGTGGGCAGGCATCGCATTGGCGGCAACAGACGCGCCGTCGAAGACTTACCACGTGACGGCCGACGGCGGCACAACCATCGCGGCCGGCCAGCCGCCGTCGGACGCCGCTTCAGTCACGGTCACCGAAGGTGCCGGCACTTTGACCGTGCACACAGGCCTCCTGACGATGGTGCTCAACCGCAGCGGCTCCACTCTCTTCAGCAGCCTGGTCCGGGACGGCCGGGAAGTTGCCGGGGACGCCAAGCTCGTCAGCCTCCTGCAGGACGGCGTTCCGGAAGGTGCGGGTACGTTGGGCCGCCATGCCTTCACCGGTGAGGTCACCGCCGTCGTCCTCGAACAAAGCGGCCCCGTCCGCGCCGTGGTCCGGCTGGAAGGCACCCATCGCCCGGACGAACCGGAAAGCGGCCGACGGGAGTGGCTGCCGTTCGTGGTGCGGTTCTACTTCTATGCCGGCGCCCGCAGCGTTCGGATGGTGCACTCCTTTGTTTGGGACGGGGACGCGGATCGGGACTTCCTGGCCGGACTCGGCGTGCGCTTTACGGTGCCGCTGGAGGACGACCCGCACAACCGCCATATCCGCATTGCGGGCGCCGACGGCGGGTTCCTCACCGAAGCGGTCCGCGGCCTCACCGGACTCCGCCGTGACCCCGGCACGGAGGTGCGGGAGGCGCAGGTCGCCGGCCGCCCCACTCCCCCGTTGGACACCTGGAACCCGGAAGTCTCGGCCCGCCTGCACCTGATCCCCACCTGGGGCGACTACACCCTCAGCCAACTCAGTGCGGACGGCTTCGAACTGCGCAAGCGCACTGCCGCCGGCCACGGCTGGGTGGGCATCTTCGGCGGAACCCGCTCGGCGGGATTCTGCTCCCTGAGCGACTCCCAGGGTGGCCTGGGCGTGGGGATCAAGGACTTCTGGCAGTCCCATCCAGGGCAGCTGGACATCCGCGGCGCCGCCACCGGCGAAGCAACGCTTACGGCCTGGCTCTACTCGCCCGAAGCGCAGCCGATGGACCTGCGGTTCTACCACGACGGCCTGGGCCAGGACACGTTCGCCGAACAGCTGGAGGGCCTCGAGATTACGTATGAGGACTACGAACCGGGCTTCGGCAACCCTAAGGGCATTGCCCGCACGCATGAGTTAACCCTGTTCGCCTATGAAGCCACCCCGTCCACCGAAGGCCTGGCCGCAGATGCTGCCTCCGCTTCCACCCCCGCTCTCCTGCAGGCCACGCCGGAATACCTGCACTCGGTGGGGGTGTTCGGCGACTGGATGCCAGTGGACCGGAGCACCCCGGCCCGGGCCCGCCTGGAGGACCACCTGGACTTCCTGTTCAACTTCTACGCCGGTCAGGTAGAGCAGCGGCGGTGGTACGGCTTCTGGAACTACGGCGACGTGATGCACACCTACGACTTCGACCGTCACGTATGGCGCTACGACATCGGCGGCTACGCCTGGGACAATTCCGAACTCTCCCCCGATCTCTGGCTCTGGTACTCCTACCTGCGCTCGGGCCGGGCGGACATCTTCCGCTTCGCCGAGGCCATGACCCGGCATACGGGCGAGGTGGACGTCTACCATCTCGGCCCCTGGAAGGGCCTGGGGTCGCGGCACAACGTCCAGCACTGGGGCTGCAGCGCCAAGCAGCTGCGGATCAGCACCCCCGCCTACCGCCGTTTCTACTACTACCTGACCGCCGACGAGCGCACCGGGGACCTGCTGACGGAACTGGTGGACAGCGACCAGAACTTCCTGGGCCTGGACCCGGTCCGCAAGGTCCGCCCGGACGCCGCCACCTACCGGCCCGACCGCCGGGCATTGGGCGTGGGGCTCGGCACGGACTGGGGCTCACTTGCGGCCACCTGGCTGACGGACTGGGAACGCACCGGCAATCCGCGCTCCCGCGACCGGTTGCTGGGCACCATGGCGGACATCGGCGCGCTCAAGTACGGCTTCCTCACAGGCGAAGCACTGTACGACCTGGACAAGGGCCGGTTCGATACCGGCCGCGAGCAGATGTCAGTGTCGCACCTCAGTGCCGTGTTCGGGCTGGTGGAGATCTGCAGCGAACTGGTGGACCTGGTGGACGATCCGGAGTTCGAGCGGGCCTGGCTGCAGTACTGCCGCCTGTTCCTGGCCACCAAGGAGGAGCAGGTGGAAGCCGTGGGCCAACCGCTTGAGGGCATCTACCTCACGCAGGCGCACAGCCGGCTCACGGCTTATGCCGCCGCGCGGTTGCAGGACCGTGACCTTGCGGCCAGGACCTGGGAGAGCTTCGCCGAGGGCGGGGAGCACCTGAACCACGAATCCGCGTTCACGCTGCGGAAGATCGAGCCGCCGCACGTGCTGTTGCCTGTGGATGAGGCGCCCACCGTTTCCACCAATGACACCGCGCAGTTCGGGCTTGCGGTCATCCAGAACCTGGCCCTGGTGGGCGACCACCTGGACTGACGCAACGTTCCCAGCCAGAAACCAACGACGGCGGCACCCGGCTTTGATTCCAAGGAAGGCCAGGTGCCGCCGTCGTCCGTTTTACCCGCCTCGCGCGGAGGAAGATAACGGCCGCATAACGCCCTTTTGGGGCGCCCACAGAAGTTACGCACTCGACGCCTGCCACCTGTTTACACCCGCTTTAAGCCCGCCATAGGGTGCTGCACCTAAACAAGGTTGAAAGCGACCTTGGGAAGGGAAAGAGCACCATGAAGAGCAAGATTGCGGTCATGGCCTTGGCCGCCCTGAGCTTGATCCTGGCCTTGCTGGCCGGGGGTCCAGCCGCATCAGCCCAAGCCGCCGACAAGCCACTGATTGGCCTGACCTTTGACGACGGTCCTTCGCCCCAACGCACCGCCTTTGTCCTCGATGTCCTCAAACAAAAGGGCGTCAAGGCAACATTTTTCCTCCAGGGCTCCCACGTCCAGCAGTATCCCGACCTCGTCCGGCGGATCAAAGCCGAGGGACATGTGATCGGCAACCACTCGTGGAACCACCCAAACTTCCCCGACCTGAACCAAACCAGCCAAAAGCAGGAGGTTGACCGCACCAACGCCGCCATCAAGTCCATCACCGGTACGACACCCAAACTCATGCGCTTCCCGTTCGGCAACAGCACCCCATACTCCCTGAACTACATCAGGAGCATTGGCATGAGCGGCGGAATCCAATGGCACTGGGAGGTCGGCGAACCGGGCGATTACGAGTGCCCCGGCGCAGCCGGAGTCCAGAAGTACGTGATGGATGAGGTTGCCCCCGGTGCGATCATCCTGCTCCACGACGGCAACGACGTCCTGTCCTGCCCCGCCTCGCAATGGGACTACCTGGCCAGAACCATTGACGCAATCCGGGCCAAGGGCTACGACCTCGGCGTGGTGGCCCCTTCCTCCACACCCAGCAACCTCAACGAGGGCTCGTATGGCGTCGTGGTGGCGCCCTAGGTAGGGCAAGCCCCGCCGGGGTTTCACCTTTTGCACCACCCGCTCTGGAAACCGAAGCAACCAAAAGGTATGTTGGTAAGCATGCTGATGATTTTTACCAAATCATCAGTTCCCGGTAACAAAGCGAAGGAGACGTTATGAGCACGAAGGTGGAAAAACGCATTCTGGTGAACGTACCGGTGAGCACGGCTTATAACCAGTGGACCCAGTTCGAGGAGTTCCCCCACTTTATGGGCGGCGTCAAGAGCGTTACGCAACTCAGCGACGAGAGGCTGGAGTGGGTGGCCGAGATCGGCGGCGTCCGCCGGCAGTGGGAAGCCAGGATCCTTGAGCAGGTCCCGGACCGCAGGGTTGCCTGGGCCGCCACCGAAGGCGCCACGAACGCCGGCGCAGTGGACTTCGAGGACGTGGGAGGCGGCCAGACCTCCATCCAGCTGACCCTCGAATACGAGCCCGAAGGCGTGATCGAGAAGGTGGGCGACAAGCTCAACGTCGTCGACCGCCAGGCCGAATCGGACCTGCAGAAGTTCAAGGAATTCATCGAGGACGAGGGATACGCGAGCGGTGCCTGGCGTGGATCCGTCAACGCCGGTTCCGCTGTGGGCACCCCCGGTGTTGAACACGCCGGCGCCTCCCGCGGTGATTCCGGCAAGGCGGGCGTCTCCGGCAAGGTTGCGGCCGGCGTAGGCCTGGCGGCGGCCGCGGGTGCAGCGGCAGCCATGGCGGCCAGCGGCAACAAGGACAAGACCGAGACTGCCGACGTGACCGTTACCGAGACCACCCCCGTGGTTCCGGCGGAACCGGTTGTTCCGGCTGAGCCGCTCACCACCGGCGCCACGGCCGGCGCAGCGGACGCGGGCACCGGAGTTCCCGCGGCGGGCACGACGGCGGCTGCCGGTTCCTCCGGTTCCGTCGCCGATCTGGATGACAGCCGGATCGGGCATACGTTCGACCAGACCAACGGCCTGGTGGATACTACCGGCGAGTCGGACGAGACACTCGAAGGCGAGAACCTGAGCGCCGGCGAACGGCGCGAAGGTGATCGCGGCACCGAAGGCGGCTTGCCGCCTGTCGGCGGCAACCTCGGCGGTCACTGACCCCGCCGGATCTCCGACCCGCCCGGTCGCTGATCCAGCCCAAAAGCAAGCGCCGCCCGCCTTCCCCCGAGGCGGGCGGCGCTCTTGCGTCCGGGAAGGTTTACTTCGTCTTGCCTGCGTAGAAGACAGCCGGTGCGGCCGGGGCCTGCATTCCCTCGCCGATGAAGAAGCTCGGGTGCGGCGGCTGGTTGTAGCCGACCGTTTCGCGCGCCACGCCGGTGCGGTACATGGGGTCATGCATCAGGGTGCGGAGCCGGACCTCGGTGGGCGAAGTTGTGGTGTAAATCCGCAGTTCGCTGCTGTCCGCCGATGGGTACACCAGCTCCTCGCGCCAATCCCCCAGCAGGTCCGCCTGTAGCGACGGGTTACCCTTGGTGTGGTTGTTGGTGCGGGCGCCGGCGGCGGTCAGCAGCCGTTCGCTGGTTTCAGTTTCCCAGTTCCACTTGGAGATGGTGGGTACGCCCATGCCCGCGTTGGCGTCGAAGTCATGGTCAACGATCTCGCGCAGCAGGTCGCCGTCCCACCACGCCATGAAGTTGGCGGCGGGGATCTTGTCCGAAATCCGCTCCCCCTTGGCCGACATCAGGAATCCGACGGGTGAGTTCCAGGCGGCGTCGCCGCCCACTGCCCAGCTTTCAGAGCCGGGGAACCGGGGGTCAATATCTCCGGTGGCGCCGCGGCCCGTGTCCTTGACAGCGGGGATGCTCCAGAGGACTTCACCAGTGGCGGCGTCGCGGAAAGTGGCGCCCCGGTTGCCGCTGGCGCTCATGCTCTCGTGCACAGCAAAGGTTTCCAGGCCGGGCCGCGAGGGGTCCAGGTCGCCGGTATGGATGGCGTCGCCATGCCCGAGCTCGGTGTTGTACAGCGGCGTCCCGTCGTCGTCGATGGTCATGGAGCCGAAGACGAACTCGTCCTTGCCGTCCTGGTCCACGTCCGCCACGGACAGGTTGTGGTTGCCCTGGCCCTTGTACTCGGCACCCGCCACGTCGGAGTCGAACTTCCAGCGCTTGACCAGCTTGCCGTTCACCAGGTCATAGGTAACCAGCACGGTGCGGGTGTAGTAGCCGCGGCTGAACATCATGGACGGGTGTTCGCCGTCCAGGTATGCCACTCCAGCGAGGAAACGGTCCACGCGGTTGCCGTAGTTGTCCCCCCAGGCCGCAACGCTGCCGCGCGGCGGGTCGTACGGAACGGTGTCCATGATGGTGCCGGCGGCGCCGTTGAATACCGTGAGGAACTCGGGCCCGGACAGGACGTAGCCGGCGCTGTTGCGGTAATCGGCCGCGGGGTCGCCGATGACCGTACCGGCGTTGTCAGTGGTGCCGTCCGCAGTCTTGAAGGCCACTTCGGCCTTGCCGTCCCCGTCAAAGTCGTAGGCGAGCATCTGGGTGTAGTGGGCGCCGGCGCGGATGTTGCGGCCCAGGTCGATCCGCCACAGCCTGGTGCCGTCCATCTTGTACGCGTCCACGTAGACGTTGCCCGTGTGGCCGGACTTGGAGTTGTCCTGCGCGTTGGAAGGGTTCCAGAGCTGGATGATTTCGTAGGCACCGTCGCCGTCCAGATCCGCCACGCTGGAGTCGTTGGCGCTGTAGGTGTACGGCTTTCCATCCTTGCTGACGCCATCGGCCGGCTTATCCAGCTTGATGGGCAGGTAGTTCTGGGCCAGCGGGGTGAATTCGGCGCTGAGTTTGTCCTGCCCGTTGCCATTGCCCACGGTCTTGATGACGTACTTGGAGTCGGCCTTGCCGTCCGGATCCAGGTACGTGGTGGTGTCCCGGATCGGCTCGTCGGTAATGATGGCACCGTCACGGATCACTTGGAACCCAACGCTGTCCTTGTCCAGGCCCAGCATGCGCCAGCCCAGCGAAACACCCTGACCGGTCAGGACGGCAACCGGGGCACGGTCGAGGTTTTCCACCTGCCGGGTGAGGCCTGGACCTGCGGGGGCAGCGGGAGAGGCAGGGTTTCCTGCGCCTGGATCAGCGGCGGCAAGCGGGACACCGGTGAAGGCCAGAACAGCCGCGGTAAGGGTAGCCGCCGCTGCCGGCGCCGCCTTCCAAGCCCTGCCCGCCAGAGTTTTTGGGGAATGAATTGAGGGGTTTGCCAAAAGAACATCTCCTTTGATGCAGCGGCGGCTGAGTCCGCCACTGTCTTTTTGAAACGTTTCATTCATAGAGCGTTATTGACCCATCGCGAGTGGTTTGGAGGGGTGCGGACTACGAGGAAGCGCTTTCTGCCCTCTAGGTCTATCAGCGTCTGACAAACCCGGTCAAGGGGTTTGACCGAAAGTGATTGGGAGAATATGTTCTTTTAGGGTTGCTTCTGCACATGCCCCTTCTCCGCGGCAGCCTGCAGCAGCGGCACAGTCCGGGTGGGCATTACTTCGACCAGGGACATGGCGGTACTGGTGCGTACGACGCCGTCAATCGCCAGCATCGCGTTGGTGATCCGATGCAGGTCGGCCGGGTCCCTCGCGGCCACCTTGGCGAGCAGGTCTGCATCCCCGGTGGTGGCATGCATCTCGATGATTTCCGGGATGGTCTGCAGCGCCGCGACGGCGATGTCACTTGAGGACTGGCTGATGGAAATGGAGATGAACGCGATGAGCGGCAGGCCCAACGCTGCTGTCCGGACCCGTTGGCTGAAGGGGGCCAAGCTGCCGTCGCTGGCCAGGCGGCGGAGCCGGGCGTGGACAGTATTGCGTGCCACCCCCAGTGTTCTGGAGAGGGACAGGACCGTCGCGTGCGGGTCACTGTCCAGTGTGAGGAGGATCTCTGCGTCCAGCGCGTCAATGAGGTGCATACTGAGCATTTTGCCACTCAAGCGCAGCTCAACTACTGGATCTGTCCTGCCCAATACACCCCTGTTGCGCAAACTTCCCGAACTCCCGCACCATGCTGTCCATGACCAGCACCCTTTCCGAAGCCGCGGCACCCGAGGTCCGCGCCGCCGTCGCCCAACTCCCCGCCTACGTGGCCGGCAAGAGCGCGCAGTCCGACCTGACCGCCGCCCTTGCCTCGAATGAAAGCCACTTTCCTCCCCTGCCGTCCGTCATCACGGCGATTTCCGCCGAGGCAGACCGTATCCACCGGTACCCCAGCATGGGTGCGGTGGAGGCCCGTGAAGCCATTGCCGGGCACTTCGGCGTCAGCCCTGAGGAAATTGCGGCCGGCCCGGGAAGCTCGGGTGTACTGCAGCAGATCATCTCGGCCGTCTGCGGGCACGGTGACGAGGTGGTTTACGCCTGGCGGTCCTTCGAGGCGTATCCCATCCTGGTGGCGGTGGCCGGAGCCGTTTCGGTGCCCGTACCGCTGCTGGCAAGCGAACACCACGACCTTCCGGCCATGGCGGCTGCCATCACCGATCGCACCCGCCTGGTGATCCTGTGCTCGCCGAACAATCCCACCGGCGTGTCCATCAACCCGGAGGCACTGGAAGAGTTCCTGCAGTCCGTGCCCCCGCGGGTGCTGGTAGTGCTGGACGAGGCGTACGTCGAGTTTCAGCGCGGCCCCGGCGTGGACTCACTGGACTTCTACCGCCGCTACCCAAACCTCTGCATCCTGCGGACCTTCTCCAAAGCGTACGGGCTGGCCGGGCTGCGGATCGGCTACGCCATTGCCCGTCCCGGTATCGCCGAAGGCCTCCGCCGCACGGCCGTTCCGTTCGGCGTGAACCGGATGGCGCAGGCCGCCGCGGTTGCCTCACTCGCTGCCGCGGACGAGATCCTGGAGCGGACCGGGGCCGTGGCGCAGGAACGAACCCGGGTCATCCAGGCCCTCCGCGGCTACGGCTGGGACGTGCCGGACAGCCAGGCCAACTTCTACTGGATCCGCGTCTCCGACGAACTGCGGGAACGGCTCCTGGATGCACTGTCCGGGGCCGACATCCTTGCCCGCGGTTATGCCGTCGACGGCGTGCGGATCACTCTGGCCGACGCGGCCACCAATGACCGCGTGCTGGCGGTCCTGGCCGACCGCGAGAGGTTTGTGTCCCGGTGAGCACCTCCACGAGACTTCCCGCTGACGCAACCGTCGCTGCCCCGGCCCGGCAGGTGGAAGAGCCGACGACGGCAGGTTCCGCGCCGCCGTCGGCCGCCCGCCACTCCGTGGTTGAGGATGTCCTGGGCATCCTGACGGGCACGTTCGCCGCATCGCTGGGGCTGTTCCTGCTCAAGTCCAGCGGTGCCGTCACCGGCGGCACCGCCGGGCTGGCGCTGCTGCTGAGCTACTCGGTGGCGCTGCCGTTCGGCGTCATCTTCTTCTCGGTCAACCTGCCGTTCTTCGTGCTGGCGGTGTGGAAGAAAGGCTGGAACTTCGCCCTCCGCACCGGCGCGGCAATTGCCCTGGTGTCCCTGATGGCCAGCCTGCACCCGGCGGCCCTGGGGTCGCTGCACATCGACCCCCTGTATGGCGTGCTGGGCGGAAACCTGCTGGCCGGAGTCGGACTGCTGATCCTGTTCCGGCACCAGTCAAGCCTGGGCGGCTTCAACATCCTGGCCCTGCTGCTGCAGGAGAAGCTGAAATGGCGGGCCGGGTATGTGCAGATGGTGCTGGACGTGGCCATCGTGGTGGCGTCGCTCGTGCTCGTTCCACCGCTGATGGTGCTGCTGTCCGCTGCAGGCGCCACCCTCTTGAACCTTATTCTCGCGCTGAACCACCGGCCGGGGCGCTATCTGGGAAAGTAGGCACCCGAAAGTAGGCAGGGACCAGCCCTTTTATTCCCCTGGACCGGCTGAAATATCTCGGCGGGGGGCGGTGTTGCCGCCCATATGACAACAATCGGAATCATCGGTGCAGGACATATTGGAAGCCAGGTTGCACGGAAGGCCGTGGAGCTGGGCTACGACGTGGTCATCAGCAACTCACGGGGCCCGGAAACCCTCCAGGACCTGGTGGCTGAGCTTGGCCCGAAGGCCCGGGCAGCCACCTCAGCTGAAGCGGCAGCGGCCGGCGACTTCGCCGTGGTCACGGTGCCGCTGAAGAACTACAAGGACGTCCCGGTGGAACCGCTGGCCGGCAAGATTGTGATCGACACGAACAATTACTACTGGGAGCGGGACGGCCGCATTCCCGCCCTGGACAACGGCGAGGCCACCACCTCCGGGATGCTGCAGGAACACCTCCTCCAGTCCAAGGTGGCCAAGGGCTTCAACCACATCATGGCCAAGGACATCACCACCGACGGGACTCCGGCCGGCACGGAGAACCGCCGCGCCCTTGCCACCGCCAGTGATTACCCGGAAGCCGCTGAACTGGTGACCCGCCTCTACGACGAATTCGGTTTCGACACCGTCAACGTCGGCCCGCTTTCCGAGAGCTGGCGCGTGGAGCGCGACCGCCCGGCCTATGTGGCACGGCAGAACGCCACGCAACTGAAGGACAACCTGGCCAAGGCCCCTCGAACCATCTGATTTGTCGCATACAAAAACTGGCTGGCAGTTCCCACTGCCAGCCAGTTTTCTTTCACCTGCTACCTCCGGGCCCGAACCAGCACCACCTCGAACGGGCTGGGCGGCTGATTGAACTGCGCGTTGACAGCGGCAAGCGTGCTTCCGAACAGCGCCACGGTGGTGGGGACATTGAACGCATCGCTCTTGATGGTGTCCTCAACAACGCCGGAGGACAGGTCACCGGAAAGGTCCACGCGCACTATCTGGTTGAGCTGGTTCTGGACCGCCCAGAGGGTATGGCCTCGTACCAGGATGCCGTCCACGAACGGAACGTTGACCCCTTTGATGGCCGCACTCGCGCCCGTCTTTGGGTTGACTGTGTAAAGGGCGCCGTCAACAGTGTGCGCCACGATCAGCACTCGGCCCTCCCGGGCTGCGGCAATGCCGTTAAGGTTGAACCCCTGCTTGAGGTCCGCGGCCGGGCCGCTCAGCTTGAGGGTCTTAGCCTTGCCCAGTTTGCCGTCCTCTCCGACGGGCAGGAAGTAGAGTTCCGCTGCGGCCGAGTTGGTAAACCAGGCGCCTTCATCGGTCAGCGTGACGTCGTTGATGAATCCCTTGGCCAGGTCGATATCGGCAACGGACCTACCGGTGTCGGTGTTGTAGACGAAGGCCTTCCCGGTTTCGGCGCCCGCCACGAACAGCAGGTTGTGGCAGGGATCAGCCTTCATCCCGGCGGCGGCGCGCCCCGCGGGTGCGTCGATGAAGCGGGTGGCGGTGCTGTCGCGGATATCGCCGCGGAAAATGTCACCGGTAGTGAGTTCCCCCGCGTAAAAAGTCTTGCCCTCCCCTGCCGCGATACCCTCGGCGGAGGTGGCGCCGTCGAGCACTATCTCCCCTGAAGGCGGCGCCGCCAAGCCCGGAAGGGCCGTGGGAAGGAGCAATGAAACAGTGGCAATGAGGCCGGCTGCGGCGCGTCGGCGTACTGTTCGGCGCATGCTGGTTCCTTAGTCTCGGCTGATGCGCACGGGGCCCATCTGCGGCGAGCTCCGCACGATTGGTGCTGCCATTTTAAGCTCGGGTATTGGGCCCGCGAAGGCATCGGGGTACCCAATCTGCTTACAATCGAACCCTCTGACCACTACCGAGGGACCCATGAAGAAATTCGCCACAGCCCTGTTTGCCGCCGGCCTCGTTGCTTCTGCCACGGCCTGCACCGCCACCCACCAACTGACCACCGCTGAAACCTGCGAGCGGATCCAGGCCGTTGTGTCGAACCCCGCCAACAACGCAGGCAAGACGGGCATGAACAACCTCGCGAACCAGATCCGCCCCATCCACGCGGTGGCCTCCGACGACCTCAAGCCCGCCCTCGCCTCGATCCTGGCGTACACGGACGAACAGGCCAAGGAGAACCCGGACAAGGACAAGCTGGCCGATCTCCAGTCCGGCTACCAGGAAGCCGGCGCAACCTACAGCAAGTTCTGCGGCCAGGCGGGCGGCTAAGAGCTTGGACGAAAGGACCGGCCACCTGTCCAGGTGGCCGGTCCTTTTTGTTGATGGCCCTAGAGCGTGGCGGGGTCCGTGTTGGCGCCGCACAGGATGACGGCGACGCGTTCATCCTCCGCCGGCACGTACGCTCCGGACGCCAGCGCCGCGAAGGCGGCCGCCGCTCCATGTTCCACCACGATGCGGTAGTCGTTCCACAGCGCTGAACGTGCGGCGACAATTTGTTCGTCCGTTACCAGGACGCTTACGACACCGCAGCGGACCGCGACGGAGAATCCGATGTCCCCTACCCGCCGGGCTCCCAGGGAGTCCGCGGCAATGCCCGAAACAGCCACGTCCACCGGTTGGCCGGCCGCGAGGGCGGCGTGCAGGGTGGGCGCACTTTCCGGTTCCACCGCCACCACTTTGGCGGACCCTTCGACGGCGGCCGCCACTCCCGCCATCAGCCCGCCACCGCCCGCGGCCACCAGGACTGTATCGATGTCCGGCAACTGTTCCAGCAGCTCGGAGCCCACGGTTCCGGCGCCGGCAGCTATTTCGGGCTGGTCATACGCGTGGCAGTAGACGGCGCCGGTTTCCTCTGCATGGGCCACGGCGGCCTGGTAGGCGGCGGCGTACTCGGCGCCGCCCTGGACCACGCTGGCTCCGATGGCCCTCAGTTTGGCCACTTTGACGGCCGGCGCGGCTTCGGGAACGAACACGGTGGCCGGCACCCCGAGTTGTTTCGCCGCATAGGCGTTGGCCAGTCCGGCGTTTCCGCCGGAGGCCACCACAATTCCCACATCCGCGCGCAGTTCCCCGCGCTCCTTGCTGGCCAGGATTCGGTTGATCGCACCGCGGGCCTTGAACGTGCCGGTGTGCTGCATGAACTCGCACTTGAACCAGACCTCGCCCTTGAACACTCCGGGGTCTGCCTGCAGCACGGGTGTCCTGCGGATCAGGCCCGCTGTCCGGCGTGCCGCCTGCTCTATATCGGCGTGGCTGATCATGCCTAGACTTCGTCGTCCCAGGTTCCCTGGTCCCAGGTTCCCTGGTCCTTGAGGGCGTCCTCCGGCTCGGGTTCCCGCGCCGCTTCTTCGCCGCCAACATAGGATGCCGGAACGGTTCCGGCGGCATGGGTCTGCTGTTCCTCCCGGATGTTTTCCGCACCCGCCTGTTCCAGGTGCTGGCCCGACACGGGTGCCTTTGTGGCCTGGTCCTTGGCCTCGTCCGGGTCGCCTGGGCCGCGGAGGTCTGCGGTGTTCTGGGGATCGTCGCTGGAAACGGTCATGGTCCTGCCTTTCACCTGGGAACTGCCTGTTGTGGAACTGCTGTTCCGGAACTGCTGTTCCGGACCGGGGAGGACCCCTGTCCGGACTCCAGCCTACGGGCTGAAGGTATTCCTTCGTCCGCCCCAGTCCTATTGAGCGCCCGCGTCCCCCGGCTGTGAGATGCATCCCGTGGGGGACTCTCCGGCCGCCTCCAGCGTTGAACGGAACAGCGGGAGGAGGCCGGATGATCATAGTGCTGACGGGCATCGACGGGTCGGGGAAGTCGACGGCGGCACGCGCCTTGGTTGCAGCCGTGCGCGCCGGTGGCGGCCGGGCCATGCTGGTGAGCAACCATGCTGGACGCCGCGTCATGTCTTTGGCCGCGGCCAAGCTGGGAGTGCGGCTGCCCGATCAGCTGGTTGACGCCGTCGAAACCGTCCTCCGGGTGGGCAACGTGCTGCTCTCGCACCTGCGCGCCAGCCGGTTCGATGGATTGGTGGTCATGGACCGGCATCTTCACTGCCAACTGGCACTGCGCCGCGCGAAAGGGTTGCCCCGGGGACGGTTCCTTCCCTGGCTGTTGGCCCGGCTGCCGCAGCCAAACGCCATTCTTCACTTGGATCTTGACAATGCCGAAGCACACCGCCGAATCACTGCCCGCGGAACGGATTCCGAGACCCTTGATGACCTCGCAGCTTTCCGCAGCGGGTACCGCGAACTGCCGGAGTTCGCGGGCTTTGTGCAGATCGACGCGTCACGTACGGCGGACGAGGTTGCGGCCGACTTGGACGCGCGGTTGGTCTTCTTACGGCTGTTTGGCCGTTGGCCAGCCTAGAAAAAATGCGGATACAGAACGTGCGGGCCAGGACCAGGGGGTCCCGACCCGCACACGCTGGTACTGAGAAGGTGCTGCTACCGCGAAGCAGTCGGGGAGGCCGACGACGAGGCGCCGCTGCCGGATGACATCGTCGACGAAGAGGTCGGCGAGGCCGTCGACGAGGCTGAGCTGCTCGGCGAGGACATGCTTCCCGAACCGGACGAGCTGGTGGAGGTGGAGGTGGCGCTGGATGTTGCGCCGCCGCTCTCGGCCTTCTTCAGCACGTCGTTGATGAGGCCCTCAAGTTCCTTCTGGTCCTTGTCACCCAGGTCAGAGCCGCTCTTGGTGGCAACCACCAACAGCCGGCCCTGGGCAGCGGACACCTGCATCAGCTTCTGCTGGTTGTCACCGCTGCGGGTGCTGACAGTGGCGAAGGTCTTCTCCGCGTCCGTATCCGCCTGCAGTTTCTCGCTGGAAACGTCGTACTTCTGTCCCAACGCGGAGACCGAGAACTTGGCGCACTGGTCCATCTTGTCGCTGATGTCAGTCAGTGTCTTGACAGCATCCGGGCCGTTGCTGCCGGACTGGGCGGACAGCGTTCGCGGCTGGTTGCCTTCGGAAAGCGCCACGGCTACGTCACCGTTTTCCACCTTGTCCAGCAGGCCCGCGGTGGCAATATCCTTGCACTCCTTGGGATCAATGGTCGCCGTGCTCATGAGCAGATTGGCGATATTGCCACCCTGGTTCACCTGTTCCTTGGAGTACAGCTTGAGCTCGTTGCCGTCCGCGTCCTTCATGCCGGAGATGAGGTCACGGAGCTGATCTTCCGAATAGACCTTGGCCTCGGCCGTCTTGCTGGCAGACGCCGACGCCGAAGCCGACGTGCTTGCCGTGCCCGAGGGGCTGGCGGTACCGCCGCCTCCTCCCGAGCAGCCGGCCAACGCCAGCATCGCAGCAGCAACCACTCCAAGCGCAGAAACTTTTCGCATTAGGTTCAACCTCCGAAATAGACAGCATGCTTAGTACTTCCACTGTAGATGTTCCCATTGGGAGGGCGAAATAACGGGGCGCGATTTTTGCCCGAGTGCGCGTTCGGGCCCTGTGACATAATCCGTGGCGGGAGGCGGGTGCACCATGAGCAGCGAATTGACCCTCCGCGGGCGGATTGTCACCGCCGCCTTGGACATACCGGACGGGGTTGTAGCGGTCGACGGCGGCCTGGTTGCCTTCGCGGGGCCAGCATCGGAATTTTCCGGGGTTCTTCCAGAAAACGGGCCTGGCGGCCGGGTTCTCGTGCCGGGCCTGGTGGACCTGCACTGCCACGGGGCCTATGGTTCGGACTTCTCAGAGGGCGACCTGGACGGTGCATCCCGGGCAGCCCGCTACCTGCACAGCCGCGGCACCACCACCCTGCTCGCCAGTCTTGTTACCGGGAAACCCCAGGACCTGATCCGCAACCTGCGCGTGCTGAGGGAGCTGAGCGAGCAGGGCTTGGTTGCAGGCTCCCATCTGGAAGGTCCTTTCCTCTCTACCCAGCAGTGCGGCGCCCACGACCCTGACCTGTTGACGGACCCGGATCCTGCTTTGCTGATCCAACTGCTGGCAGCGGCAGGGTCCTCACTCACATCCATGACGCTGGCAGCAGAACTCCCGGGTGCCTCCGGCTTGGTCGACCAGCTCAGTACCCGCGGCGTTGTCCCGTCCCTGGGCCACACCGCTGCTGACCATACGACGGCGGCTGCTTTCCTTGAGCGCGCGGGCGCCGGGTTACGTTCTGCGGCTGACAGTCACGGCAGGATCCGGCCCACCGTGACACACCTTTTCAATGCGATGCCCCCGCTGCACCACCGCGCTCCCGGCCCCGTCTCGGCCAGCCTCAGCTTGGCAAGGGCCGGCAAAGCAGTCTTGGAGCTTATCGCCGACGGCGTGCACCTGGCACCAGAGACGGTGAAGCTGGTGTTCGACCTTGTTGGAGCGGGCAATATTGCCCTGGTGACCGATGCCATGGCCGCAACCGGCTTGGAGGATGGGCAGTATCGGTTGGGGTCGCTCCCGGTAACCGTGAGCGGCGGGGTGGCGCGTGTGGATGGTTCGGGTGCCATCGCCGGCGGTACCGCCACCCTAATGGACGTAGTCCGGGCTACCGTCGCCGCAGGTGTCCCCCTTCAGGATGCCGTGACGTCCGCTTCCGCTGTCCCGGCATCCGTGCTGGGCCTTTCGGCAAAAGCAGGAGACCTCCGCCCCGGGATGCCCGCGGACATCGTGATGCTTGGCCAGGATCTGCAGGTGGCTGGGGTGCTGCGTGGGGGTGAGTGGGTGCATCCGATCGGGTGAACTGAGTGAGCTTCCTCGTAGCTGTCCTCCCTCATTGCCTCGCAACCCAAATTGTCGGACCCCTGTTGGATGATTCTTCTATGGCAAGCAGCAGCGGTGTTGGGGCAGGTGTGCAGGGTGTTCAAGCCTCTGTGGCTGCCCTTGATGCGCTCACTGCCCTTGGTGCGCTGGACCAGGAGGACGCTTTGCTGGCCTCGGGTGCTGCTGTTGGTTCGGGTGTTGATGTGTTGCGGCGGCGGTACGAGATCCGGCTGGAGCGGCTGGAACTGGCGGCCCGTCTGGAGGCGCAGCTCGCGGCGATGAAGGCGCGGGATGCAGCGGAGGCGGTCGGGTTCCAGCAGGCCATGACTCCCCCTGACGCGTCGGTGCAGGACCGCACCTACGCCGAGATGTCCGTGGTGGAGGAGATCGCAGGGGTCCTGACCGTCAGCTCCGCCGCCGCAGGTGCTCTGGTGGAACAGTCCCGGAAAATCTGCTCCCTCCCACCGGTGTTCCAGGCCCTGTCCGCCGGTGCCATGTCCTGGCAGCACGCCCGCATCGTTGCGGACGAAACCGAGGGCCTCGATCAGGCGGGCGCTGCGGCGCTGGTGGCGCACTTCTTCGACCCCGACGCACCCCACCCCGCCCGCGGCGCAGCCCCTGGCGAACTCGTCCCCTCCCGGTTTAGGGCCAAGGTCCGTGCCTGGCGCGAACGCCACCACCCCGAGACACTGCAGAAACGCCACGCCAAAGGGGTTACTGACCGGCGGATGGAATACACCCCGGACCGGGACGGGATGGCCTGGGTCTCGCTCTACCTCCCCGGCGACACCGCCTGCGCCATCTGGAACCGCACCACCGCCACCGCCCGCGGCCTCCAAGGCCCCAACGAACCACGCACCATCACCCAACTCCGCCCCGACATCGCAGCATCCCTGCTCCTTGGATCAGCAAGCGAACCCGGCAAGGTCCCCACCCCGCGGGCCGACGTCCTGGTCACGGTGCCGGTGTTCTCCCTCCTCGGACTCACGGATGAGCCCGCAACGCTGGACGGGTTAGGGCCCATCCCGGCATCCATGGCCCGGAAACTGGTCGCCGACGGGGCGGACTCCTTCTACCGGGTCCTGGTGGACCCGAGAGACGGGGCACCCTTGGAGATCGGCCGGAAGAACTACCGGCTCACCGAAACCATCAAACGCTGGATCAGGATGCGCGACGGCAAATGCACCTTCCCCGGCTGCACCAACGGCACCCCGGACAACGACACCGACCACCTTCAGGCCTGGGAACACGGCGGAACCACCGGGGCCAGCAATCTGGCACAGCTCTGCCCGAAACACCACCGGCTCAAACACCACACCCAATGGACACCAGAGCCGGCAACAGAAGACAGATCACCCGGCTGGACCTCACCCACCGGCCGCCACTACAAACCCGAACACCCCCACCCAGAACCCACCCACTGGCCGCAATGGCTCACGCCCACCGAATACCAGTGCCTCGATGCCAGGTGTGCAAATGCCAATGCCAGGTGTGTGGATGCCAGCCCGGAAGACCTCCCCCCGTGGGAACCCGACGACGACTCACTCATAGACCCCGATGATCTCGCACCGGATGATCCGTTGTGGGCCGAACTCCTTGCATCGCCCTTCGCTCTGTCCACGTGATGCAGCCTGCCCAAATGATGCTGCCCTGCACAGCATGAAGCCGGCATACCCCTGAGCGGAAGTCCTAATGCCTCCAAGCCAAATTGAGCCGCGGCAATCCCCACGGGACTTCCCATTAGGCAGCTTTGGGGCGCTACGGTTTAGTCAGCTTTGGGGCGCTACGGTTTAGTCAGCTTTGGGGCGCTACGGTTTAGTCAGCTTTGAGCTCCGGTTCATGCAGCTTTGGGCGCTCCGCCGGTGCGGCGTCGGCGTACCAGCCGTTGTGCCTGCTCCTTCGTGGCCATGGCGCGGAGCCGGGGAACGACCCCCATGGCAAGGGGCTGCCCGTGACCGGGCGCCAGCAAGCGGGGGCCCAACTCCGCCAATCGCGAGACTGATTCCAAGGACATCTTCCAGTTCCAGGTGGTGTACCAGGGCGGGCCGGACAAGTCGGGTGATGCCAGCAGGACTCCGCGCAGCGAGTTCAAATTCACCGTCACCACCGCATCTCCAGTCATCAGGAGGCCGTCCCTGGAGCGCCAGTAGGCGACATGTCCGGGTGTGTGACCAGGGGTCGGAACGGCAGCCCAATCTGGCAGACCGGGAACTTCCCCACTGCGCGGAAGTCCTTGCACCACGTCGGAGATGTCGTTTGCCGCTTCCATGCGTCGGCGGGCACGAGTCGGCAATGACCACAGGAACGGGGCAACCAGCCAGCGGTCCAGCGGCATCGAGAATTCGGGAATGTAGCGTCCGGCAGCCATTGGCAGCTCAGCCTGATGGACGTACACCGGGATGTTCCAAGAGCGCGCCAGTGCACCGGCGGCACCTGAGTGGTCCGGGTGGATATGCGTCAGGAAAATGGCAGCCGGCGCGTTCCCGGCTCCGAGCATCTTCTCCACAGCACCGAGAACGGCTCTTGCACTGCCGGCCCACCCGCAGTCAACCATTACCCAGCCGGAACCCGAACGGACAAGGTAGAGGTTTGCGGCCCTAGGTGTACTGCCCAGGCAGGTTGGTTAAGCGGCTGATGGGCGGGTGGCCTCCGATTGCGGTGTGGGGCCTGTGGTGATTGTAGTGGTGCAGCCATGCCGGGAGGGCGTTTCTGCGGGCTGATTCCGTAGCGTAGAAGCGTTTGAATGCCCACCCGTCGGCAAGGGTTCGGTGGAAACGTTCAATCTTGCCGTTGGTCTGCGGCCGGTAGGGTCGGGTCTTCTTTGCCCTGATGTCCAGCTCCCGGCAGGCGTCGCGCCAGAGATGTGATTTGTAGGCCGCCCCGTTGTCAGAGAGAACCCGTTCCACGGTGACGCCGCGGGCAGCGAACCAGGACACAGCCCTTTGCAGGACTGCTACTGCGGTGGCTGCCGTTTCATCGCCGTGGATCTCGGCGTAGGCGACCCTGGAATGGTCGTCGATGACCGTGTGCACGTAGGCGGTCCCGATCAGCGGGTTGCGGTGTTTGCTG
Source organism: Arthrobacter sp. FW306-07-I (assembly GCF_021800405.1). Classification (NCBI taxonomy): domain Bacteria; kingdom Bacillati; phylum Actinomycetota; class Actinomycetes; order Micrococcales; family Micrococcaceae; genus Arthrobacter; species Arthrobacter sp. FW306-07-I. Next base: position 3,862,320 of record NZ_CP084550.1, read on the forward strand.
CGGGGCTTTGAGGGAGTCGCAGCACGGTTCTGTTTGCCTTGCTGCCGGCCGACGTAGCGCCAGCCGCCGCCGTCGGGGATGTTGCCGAGCTTCTTCACATCGACGTGGATCATCGCTCCGGGAGTCTCGTGTTCGTAGCGGCGGATGACTTCTCCGGTGCGCTTGTCCACGTGATGAAGGCGGTTCAGCCGGCACCGGACCAGGACCGCGTGCACGGTCGAGGCCGGCATGGCCAGCTTCGCCCCGATCGCGACCGGTCCCAGCCGTTGCTTCCAGCGCAGGTGCACGACTTTGCGCACCAGCTGCTGCGGCGTCCGGTTGGCCACCCGGTACGGGCGGGAGGACCTCTCAGCCATACCGGCCTCACCCATCGCGGCGTAACGGGCCGCCCACCGTTTCGCGGTCGGCCAGGAGCAGTTGAACTGCTCGGCAGCCCGGGATACTGGCCAGCCGTGGTCCACGATCAGACGCGCGACGCGCAAACGTTGGCGCGGAGTCAAAGCGGCATTAGCGTGGGACATGAGGACCTCCTGGTCGCTGCAGCGGTTGTCTAAGCAACTCCACTGTGCAACCGGAGGTCCTCACCTTTGGGTCAACGACTCCAGCGAGTCATCACATTCACCCAACCAACGTCCCTGGGTAGTACACCTAGGCCCCGTACCGGCGGTCATGAGCACCACGCCGGAGGCAATCTCCCGCGGTTCCGAAACCCGCATCACCGTGGCATCACACCGCTGGAAATAAGGGGACGGGTGGAGCACAGGCGCGCGAAAGATCGACATGCACAAGATTCGCCCTTGCACCGCAGCGGTGACCGGTCGGACAGTTGCACCACTGGACCTCGCATGCACCCAGTTTTCCGCCGCCCTATCTTGCCCAGTAGGGCCGAACGGCCTTTCTAGCCGTCCGCCCCGGGCAGGCACACCTCCACAAGCTCTCCACTGACGCGCGTCTCGAAAAGAGGCTGCCGGGAAGTTGCCGGCCCCGCCTTCACCTCTCCGGTGCGCAGCGAGAAAGTGCTCCGGTGCCATGGGCAGACGACGCACGGGTCGCCGTCGTCGTCCTTGATCTTTCCTTCGTGAAGCGGTCCGGAAAGATGGCTGCAGACGTCGGACAGTACGTTGACGGTGTCGCCCTCGCGGTGTACCAACAGCGGGATGCCGGCCACCTCGCGCTTGTGCAGGCCACCCTCAGGCAGCTCCGCCAACGGCGCCAACGGGTGCCAGCCGGAGGGGAAACGGTGCGGGACGTCCTCACTGTGGTTCACGCCGGCGGCCTGGCGGTAGGAAAGGTGGCCGCCAAGGAAACCGCCGGCGCCCACAGTGGCAAGCCCAAGATAGGCAAGAACCTTGCCGCTGCCCTGGCTGCCCCTGGCCCGTTGGATGAGTGATGCGATGTAAAGGCTCGTTGCCGCCACATTGGCCGCTGCATGCACCAGTCCAACCCGTTGCTGTTGTGGGTGCAGCTGGGACCAGTCCGTGAACCCTGCGAGCGCAGACGGAAGCACGCTGGCAGTTCCCACTCCGATCAACAGCCTGGCCGCTTTTTCAGCCCCTGGAACCGCGTCGAGGACACCGGCTGACACCCAGGCACCGAGCGGGACCTGGACGGCAAGGGGATGCACGGGGTGTCCGATGGGAACGCCATGCAGGATGTCGCGGGCCCACTGGGGTTTGATGACCTTTTTGACGGCCTTCCTGACGCTCTTGGCCAGCGGGTCAAGCCATTCGGCGTCCTCAAGGCGGGTGACAAGCTCAAGTGCAGGCAACGGTTTCATGTGACGTCCCTTACCCCGATCAGGCCGGTCCACTCATCACGGAACACCCTGTTTTGGCAAAGCCCAAGGGTCGCTGCTCGAGGCAAACTTACCGCAGCGGCGATCCCAGGACAGTGAACCGATGGCCGCCCATCTCCCCGGACAGAAGCGGCATGGACTCAGCTATCGCCGCGCGGGTGCTGTCGAGTTGCAGTGAGGCCTGGTGCGCCTCTGCGGACTCCCAGAGTTCGGAAACGAACACCGTGTCCGGCACGTCATCGTTGATGCCCACCTCATAGAGCAAGCAACCGGCTTCCCGCATCTCCGGCTTGGGCCGAAGCAGGATGGCAACGAGGGCATCGCGCTGCCCCGGCTTGGTACCAAGGGTTCCCACATTCGCAAATGTCATGGAAACAGTGTGCGGCACGGCCGCGACAATCGGCGGGCCGTTCCGCCTACCCACGGGAAAACCCCCACAAGCAGGGTAGGTGCTCCCCTAGTACGCCCCTAAGCGCGGGCGGAAGATTAAACGACCGGATAACCGCGTCAAACATCAAGCGGAAGGATCCGGAGTCGAAGCCACCCGCTTCGGCGGGCGGGCTGTCTGAAATGGGACGGGCAGGCACGGGGCCGCCACACCGGTTTTACAACATACTCATTAGTCGCGACGGTTCTGAAGGCTGCCCGCAAAGGTGAATCACCCCCCTTTGAGGAGCAACGAAAAATGTCCAACACTGGAACAAACCGCCAAACCAAGGCACGGACGGCCCTGGTTCCGTTGGTTTCACTGGGCCTGCTCGGGGTTTCCCTGGCAATGGCCGCCCCCGCTAACGCGGAGACAAGCCGCAACGGCTGTACGGTCAACCCCTTGGATCCAAAGGATCTCCGCGGGGACGACGTCGACTTCAGGATCACAGTGGATTGCAACGGCCAAAAGACCGTCGAGATCCGCCAGAGGATCTATGAAGACGAGAGCCACCACGGTGACCTCCTCGTCAAACGACAGTTCACGGAGGAATTTGGCCGCCATGACGACGCGAGGACCGTTCACTACTTTGTCGATGTTCGCAACCACGACCGCAAGGGCGAAAAGGTCTACCAACTCGTCTCATTCCGGGTGGAGAACCACGGCGGCCATTGGTCGGACTGGACCCCATGGGAGAAGAGCGCCGTAGTGGAAGTGCACGGCGGCAAATAGACCTTCCAGGTCCACAGTGGGGAACCAGGGGTTAGGCTCCTGGTTCCCCACTTTGTCGCCCCGTTTCAGTCCGCGGCACCCAGGTTCCCGGCATGGACGACGGCGCCACTCGCCGTCGTGTCTTCCTTCAGCATCCAGCCCACCCGTTTGACCGTTCGCAACATCACGGCGCTCTCTACGATGTCGATGCCAGGCACCTTCTGCTGCAACGCCAGTTCGGCAGACATCACGTCGGCCAGGGTCTGCAGCCACATGATGATCACAAAGTTGGTGGGCCCGGTGGTGGAGGCGCTCAACCGGACATTGCTGATGGTCCGGATCTGGGCCGCAGCGGCGTCATGCTGGCCGGCAGGGACGTTGACGAACCACTGGCAGGTCACCGGAAACGATGAGTAGGCCTGTGCGATCTCACAGCGGAAGGACAGGATGCCGCTGGCCAGCACCCGGTTCAACTGCCGCTGGACGGTGGCCGGATGGCGGCCCAGGGAGCGGGCGATGTCCGCCGCGGTGGCCCGGCCGTCCCTCGCCAGGAACGGCAGCAGGTCAAGGTGGTTCTGCGGAAGCTGGGCGGCCTGCGTGGAGTCCGGCGCAGGCGGGGAAGCAAGCGTCCGCAGGGTGGCAAGCTGGGCACGGCTCAGGACGTTCAGCCGCCAGTCGTCCCCGCTGCTATGCAGCCGGGTACACAGCGCCACCTGGTACTTGGTGAGTCCCTCAACAGCCTTCAGGCGGGTGATGATTTTGGCGCTGAACTCCTCCAGCGAGCGGGTGATGACGGTCAGCATCAGGTCGCGGTTGCTGGCTGACTCCTCCACCGTGACGATCTCGGGGACGGCCGCCAGCTCCGCGGTGACGCTGTCCCGCAGGTTCATCTCACAGTCCACTGCCACATAAGCCAGGAGCATCTGCTTCGGGTCGCCCGCCAGGTGTGCCGTCACCCATGCGGCACCGTTTGAGGTCAGGCGGTCCCAGCGGGCGGCCAGCGTGGTGGCGTGCACGCCGAGGACCTTCGCGGCATCGGCCCAGCCCAGCCTCGGTGAGGCCTGCAGGACCTGGATCAGGGCAAGATCGTCCTCGCTGAGCTCCACCAGGCCCTCCTAGGGTTTGCACGAATCCTGCCAGGAAGAGCAGGCAGGAGGATAATTCCAGCGGTTTCCACAAGTGTGAACCACGCCACTTCACAATAGTCCACAAGCCCTGATGCCGACCGCCGAGGAGTGACCCGTGCCCATTAGAGATGACGCCCAAGACCTACAGGGAGACCTGACCCGCCTGCGCCACGACCTTCACCGGCAGCCGGAAATCGGGCTCCACCTCCCCCGCACCCAGGAGAAGGTCCTTGAGGCGCTGGAGGGGCTCCCGTACGAGATCACCCTGGGCAAGGAGACGACGTCGGTCACGGCAGTGCTGCGCGGAGGCGCCGGTTCCACTTCGGGCGAGGACGCAAAGCCCCGCCCTGCCGTCCTCCTCCGCGCCGACATGGACGGGTTGCCCGTCCAGGAGAAAAGCGGAGTGGACTTCACTTCACAGGCTGACGGCGCCATGCATGCCTGCGGCCACGACCTGCACACCTCAATGCTCGCCGGGGCCGCCACCCTCCTGGCCGAGAAGAGGCACCAACTCAACGGCGACGTCGTCCTGATGTTCCAGCCCGGCGAGGAAGGCTTCGACGGCGCCAGCTACATGCTCCGCGAAGGCGTTTTGGATGCCGCCGGCACCCGGGTCAGCGCGGCCTACGGCATGCACGTGTTCTCCTCACTCGAGCCGCACGGCACATTCTGCACAAAGCCCGGCGTCATGCTCAGCGCCTCCGACGGCCTGGAAGTCACGGTGCTCGGCGCCGGCGGCCACGGCTCCGCCCCGCACTCCGCGAAGGACCCGGTCACCGTTGCCGCGGAGATGGTGACGGCCCTGCAGGTGATGGTCACCCGGCAGTTCAACATGTTCGATCCCGTGGTCCTGTCCGTGGGCGTACTGCACGCCGGCACCAAGCGGAACGTCATCCCGGAGTCGGCCCGCATCGAGGCCACTATCCGGACGTTCTCAGAGGCCTCGCGCCTGAAGATGATGGACGCGGTCCCGCGCCTGCTCAAGGGGATCGCCGCCGCGCACGGGGTGGAGGTCGCCGTCGACTACCTGCAGGAGTACCCCCTCACCATCACCAGCGAGGACGAAACCCACACCGCAGAGAAGGTGATCACCGAACTCTTCGGCGAGCGCCGCCTCTCCCGCTGGGCCACCCCGCTCAGCGGCTCGGAGGACTTCTCCCGGGTACTGGCCGAGGTGCCCGGCACCTTCGTGGGGCTCAGCGCCGTCGCACCCGGCGACGACCACGACGCCTCGCCGTTCAACCACTCACCGTACGCAACGTTCGACGACGGCGTGCTGGCTGACGGGGCCGCACTCTATGCGGAACTCGCCATCTCACGCCTGGCCGCCCTCGCCAACGCCTCCTAAAGAGCCCCCTAAAGAACCCAGCACCCCAAGAAATCGGCAGCAGCGCCGCTGCCCCTCCAGACCAACCGACCAGGAAGAACACCATGTCAGTTGCAGCAACCAAGTCCAGGACCGGCCGCATGTCCACCGCCAAGACCGTCGTCGGCACCGGCATCGGCAACGCCGTCGAGTGGTACGACTGGGCCATCTACGCCACCTTCACCCCGTTCATCGCCAGCCAACTCTTCAGCAAGGAAGACCCGGCGTCGGCGGTGCTGTCCACCCTGGCGATCTTCGCCGTCGGCTTTGTGGCCCGGCCGTTTGGCGGCTTCCTCTTTGGCTGGATCGGCGACCGGATCGGCCGCAAGTCCTCAATGACCCTCGCCGTGGGCCTCGCCTCGCTGGGCAGCCTGATGATCGGCATCGCACCCACCTTCGCCAGCGTCGGCGCGTTCGCCTCCCTGATGCTGCTGGCAGCCCGGCTGGTCCAGGGCCTGGCGCACGGTGGTGAGCTGCCGTCGTCGCAGACGTACCTGTCGGAGATGGCACCCAGGGAGCACCGCGGCTTTTGGGCCACCCTTATTTACACCTCAGGGACGGTGGGCATCCTGTTCGGCACGCTGCTGGGGGCCGTGCTCAACATGGCACTGAGCACCGAGGCGATGAACGCCTGGGGCTGGCGCATTCCGTCCCTGATCGGCGCCGCGATGGGCTTGTACGCGCTGATCATGCGGTCGCGGCTGCACGAAACCGAGGCCTTCCAGGGTGAGGCTGCCACCGAGAAGCGCGCCGCGATCTGGCCGCAGGTTGTCCGCTACCGCAAGCAGGCCCTGCAGGTCATCGGGCTGACGGTGGGCCTCACGGTGATCTACTACATCTGGGGCGTGGTGGCACCGAGCTACGCCACCACCGCACTGAAGATCGACCGGGGCGAAGCATTGTGGGCCAGCGTCGTGGCCAACATCGTGTTCATCGCCGCCCTGCCGGTCTGGGGCAAGCTGTCTGACCGGATCGGCCGCAAGAAAGTCCTCTGGGCCGGCGCCATCGGCTCGGCGGTACTGCACTTCCCCATGACCTGGCTGCTGAAGGACTCAGCCTGGCAGCTGGCCGTGAGCATGTCCGTGATGCTGGTGTTCATCGCCGCGTGCGCAGCCATCGTCCCGGCCGTTTACGCCGAGCTGTTCCCGACGTCGATCCGTACCGTGGGTGTGGGCGTTCCCTACTCCATCTGCGTGGCGCTGTTCGGCGGGACGGCCCCGTACCTGCAGCAGTGGCTCGGCTCCTCGCTGGGCGCGCCGCAGGTGTTCAACGTGTACGCAGTGCTGCTGCTCGTGGTCAGCGCGGCGTTCGTCTTCACCATCCCCGAGACCAAGGGCAAGGACCTGACGCACTAGGTTTGGTAGTCGAACGGTCCCCGGCGCGTGTGGCTGCGCCGGGGACCTTTTCGTTCCCGCCTGGGACCCGGCTCCGGTCAGTGCGCGCCGATCCGGCGTGCCTCACGGACCGCCGCTTCCGCTCCCTCTTTCCAGGGCATACCGTGGCCGGGCAGCAGCGTGGTTGCTCCCGTTGCCGCAATGGCCTCCAACGATGCCAGCGCCTGCCCCGTGTCCTTGGTGGCGGCCGATGCCACAATCTGCGGGCCGGCCTGGCCGGTGTAGGGGTCGAGCGTCACCAGGGCGTCGCCGGTCAGCAGGACGCCCCGGTCCGGCAGGTGCAGGATGCAGTGTCCGTCGGTGTGCCCGGGAGTATGGACGACGTCAGGACGGCCGGTGACAGCGTCAGCCACCCCGGTGCCCAGCGGCTTGGTATCGGAGATGCCTTTGACGGCCAGGGCTCCGGCTGCCGCCATCCGGCTAAGTGCCGGCAGCGACTTGGGATGGGTGAAGGGGTAGAGGAAGCGGTTGCGCTGCGGCTTATAGCGGTAGGGGTGCGCCGCCAGGCGGGCGTCCTCCGCGTGGACCAGGACCGGGATCCCCCATTGCTTGTGTGCCCGCAGGGCAAAGCCAACGTGGTCGAAGTGCCCGTGGGTGAGGACCAGCGCCTTGACGTCCTGCGGGCGCCGGTTCCGTTCCTCCAGGAGCTGCGTGAGCATGGGCCACATGCTGGGCAGCCCGGCATCCACCAGGGTCACGCCGTGGTCGTCCTCAATCACATAGCAGTTGACGTTGGCGTGGGTTATCAGGTGGACACCGTCTGCGACGTTGGGGATAAGCATGAAAGGAAAGTACCCAGGAACCATGCACCTAACGCCGTGAGGGCATGGGAACCGGTGCCGGAGTAGTCGGGGACGCCTTCGCGGTCCTGGACGGGAGGAGCTAGGTTGTTTGACTTGGAGGGGCTGCGACGGAATCCCGGGCCATCAGTGTGCAGTCCACCATGGCCGGTTGCGCTGCAAGCAAGGAAAGGTCGCTCTTCGCCTCAACGGCGTCAATCAGGAGCCTGGCTGCCAAGGCAGCCATTCCGTGATGGGGCGTTTCCACAGTGGTCAGGGCCGGATAGAGGCTGTCCGCGACCAACCCCTGGTCAGCGAAGCCAATGACGGAAAGGTCACCGGGAATGGAAAGTCCCAACTCGGCGGCCCCACGGTAGGCGCCCATCGCCATCAGGTCGTTGTGGCAAAACAGTGCCGTTGGCATATCGGCGCGGTCTTCACCTGACAGGATGCGCCGGGCCGCGAAGTAGCCGCCCTGCACGTTGGGGACCCCTGACTCCACAGGTGCCGTGCCGCCGTCGAGCCCTGCTTCGTCAAGCGCGGCCCGGAAGGACTGCACCAGTCGGCGGGTTGAGGGAACATCACCGGCGTTGTGGATGAAGGCCACGCGCGTGTGGCCCGCGCCAACAAGAGCGTGCAGGGCGCGGCGTACACCACCTTCCGCATCCGGCACCACCGCGGGGACTTTTGGTTCCCCCATCTCGCAGCCGACCAGGACGGCGGGCACGCTGCCCAAGTTCGCCGGGAACTCCACCTTTCGGTAATCAGCGGTGGCGTAAAGGATGCCATCCACGCGGCGGTTCAGGAGCGCGCCGACGTCGGCCTGTCGGGATTCAAGGTTGGCCGCACCTGACGCGTTGATGATCAGAAGGTTGTACCCCCGGGCCTTGGCGGCCTCCTCCGCCCCCACGATGATCCTGCCTGTGTGGGGCGTGCTGGCCATGTCCTCGCAGACCAGACCCAGCATGCCGGTCCGCTGGGTCCGCAGGGCCTGGGCCAGCCGGTTTGGCCCATACCCCAACTGCTCCGCCGCGGACCGCACCTTCTTGCGGGTTTCCGGACTGACCCTGGCGTACGGCACGTCGTTCAGGACATGGGAAACCGTGGTGACGGACACGCCTGCGGCCACTGCCACGTCCCTGATGCCGATTGTCCTGCTGCTCACCTGTGTCCCACCCACCTTTTGGGCTCTAGGGTATCGGCCCTGACGTCCCTGATGCCCGGGAAGGCAAGCACAAAGGTCAGGCCTGCGGCAGCACCAGCAGGTAGCCGGCGGGCAGGGCGCTGCTCCACCGCCGGGGCTCACGGACCACAAACTGGGTAGCAAGTTGTTCGGGGCTCAGCAGAGCATTGGGCGCGGGCGACGGTCCCCACTGGCCGCTCCCGTAGGGGTACAGCGGATCAAGGACGTGGACACCGGTTACCGAGAAGTCCGCGAACTGCCGGGGGTCCCCCACCGACTCGAAACCGCTCATCACCCAGGCATGCCGGCCGCTCCACATCACCAGCCCAACAGGCCGCCCCGTTTCGGTGATGGCACGGGCCGCCGTCCGCAGTGCTTCCTGGTAGTCGGGAATGCTTACGACGCCGTACGGCCCCATTCCTGACAACGTCAGGACCTGCGCCCAGCCGAACGGGTTGGCACCGTTGAACGAATCGGACGAACGGGCACGCGCCATTTCCCACAGCTCGTTCTGCTGTGCCCGGTCAGCCCAGGTTCCGCCGCCGGTGTCGTCGATGAGGTTGTGCGCCATCTGAATGCTCGCGGCCACACACCAGTCGAAGGTGTACTGCGGCACGAAATCCCCCTCCCGGTACAGGTTGAGGGCGAACGGCTGCGGCGCCGCGGCTGGAGCTGGAGCCGGGGCTGGAGCTGGAGCTGGAGGGGCTGCCGGACTCGGAGCCGGTTCTGCAGGCGCTGCCGGGATGGGGGCCGGCGGAGGTGCCAGGGCGGTACTGGCTGCGGATGCATCGGGACCGGCAGAGGACTCCGTAGAAGCATCCGCAGATGCAGCAGCCGGTGAGGCGGGAGCACTCGACGCCTCCCGGAGATCCGCCACCGTCGTGCAGCCGGAAAGGAATCCGGCCACGGCAACGAGCCAGGCCAGAAGACGGAGGCGGGCGCCGGTCATGATCGCTCCAATTCGTTTCCGCAGAACGGACTTACGTCATCCCAGTCTGCTGCCCGGGGCCGGTCTTGACTACCCCACCCCACCTTCCCTACACTTTTCATAAAGCAGAATCTAAATTCCACAAAGCGGAAACGGTGAGGAAGCCGGACGCAAGGGAAAATAGATCAAAGCCCTCCTTGGAAGGACCTACGATGACGTACACAGTGAACTGCTCCATCCTCCTCACGGAGCTGCCCCTGCTCGAGCGCCCCGCCGCCGCCAAGGCAGCAGGCTTCGACGCCGTCGAATTCTGGTGGCCCTTCGAAACCTCCGTCCCGGCGGACAGCGAGGTCACCAAGTTCGAGAACGCCATCACGGACGCCGGCGTCCAGCTCACGGGCCTGAACTTCAACGCCGGCAACATGCCCGGCGGCGACCGCGGCCTGGTCTCCTGGAAGGGACGCTGCTCCGAGTTCAAGGACAACATCGACGTGGTGGCCGGCATCGGTGAGCGCCTGGGCTGCAAGGCCTTCAACGCCCTCTACGGCAACCGGCAGGACGAATTCACCGCCGAAGAGCAGGACGAACTCGCCGTCAAGAACCTGGCGGCAGCAGCCCAGGGCGTGGCCCGCATCGGCGGCACCGTCCTCCTGGAACCCGTCAGCGGCGCACCCAAGTACCCGCTCCTCACCGCCGACGACGCACTCAAGGTCATCGCCCGCGTGAAGGAGGAGGCCGGCGTCGACAACATCAAGCTCCTCGCTGACTTCTACCACCTGGCAGTCAATGGCGATGACGTCCCGGCCGTCATCGAAAACCACGCCAAGGACTTCGGCCACATCCAGATCGCCGACAACCCGGGACGCGGCGCACCCGGTAGCGGAACACTCCCGCTCGGCGAGTGGATCGCCCGCAGCCGCGAACTCGGCTACGAAGGCTACATCGGCCTCGAGTACAAGGAACCGCAGGAAACGGCCTTCAGCTGGGCCATCCGCGAGCGCGTATCCAACTGACCCCTCCCGCCCAACTGACTCGCAGTAGTTGTCGTTATGAGCCCTCAAAACGACAACAAATGCGAGTCAGTTGGGAACACATACAGACTTCAGAAAGAGAACCATCATGAGCAACGTTGCAGTCATCGGACTCGGAATCATGGGCCTGCCCATGGCAATCAACCTGGTCAAGGCCGGCCAAACCGTCACCGGCTTCAACCGCAGCCAGGACAAGATCGACAAGCTGGTCTCCGAGGGCGGCAAGGGTGCCTCGAGCATCGCTGACGCCGTCAAGGATGCCGACGTCGTCATCACCATGGTGCCGGACTCCCCCGACGTTGAGGGCGTAGTCAGCGGCAAGGATGGCGTCTTCGCCAACGCGAAGCAGGGCACCCTGTGGATCGACGCCTCCAGCATCCGCCCCGACGTCGCCAAGCGCCTGTCCGACGAGGCCCGCGAAGCAGGCATCCGCCCCCTCGACGCCCCGGTCTCCGGCGGCGAACAGGGCGCCATCGACGCCGTCCTCTCCATCATGGTCGGCGGTGAGAAGGCCGACTTCGAGGACGCCCAGGATGTCCTGAACGCCGTCGGCAAGACCATCGTCCATGTGGGCCCCTCCGGCTCAGGCCAGACCGTCAAGGCTGCAAACCAGCTGATCGTCGCCGTCAACATCGAGGTCCTCGGCGAGGCCATCGCTTTCCTTGAGGCCTACAACGTGGACACGGACGCCGCCCTCAAGGTCCTCGGCGGCGGCTTGGCCGGCTCCAAGGTCCTGGACCAGAAGGGCCAGAAGATGCTGGACCGCAACTTCGACCCCGGCTTCCGCCTGGCCCTCCACCACAAGGATTTGGGCATCGTCACCTCGGCCGCCCGCGAAGCCAACGTCACCATCCCGCTCGGCGCTATCGTCGCCCAGCTCGTCGCCGCCACCGTCAACCAGGGCGACGGCGCACTGGACCACTCCGGACTCTTCAAGCAGGTCCTCCAGCTCAGCGGCAGGAAATAAGCACCAGCGCTACAGGCGCCTAAGAAACACCAGCAGGGCACCCGCCGTCGGACATAAAACGACGGCGGTTCCCTCACCATACCCAAAAACACCCAGACTTCGCCCCAAAGGGGCACAACAAGGAGCACCCCATGAGCAAGATGCGTACCGTTGATGCAGCGGTGGCCATCCTGGAAAAGGAAGGCGCCATCGAGGCGTTCGGCCTGCCAGGCGCCGCCATCAACCCCTTCTACTCCGCAATGCGCGCCCACGGCGGCATCCGCCACACCCTGGCCCGCCACGTCGAAGGCGCCAGCCACATGGCCGATGGCTTCAGCCGCGCCAAGGACGGCAACATCGGCATCTGCGTCGGCACCTCGGGGCCCGCCGGCACCGACATGATCACCGGCCTCTACGCAGCCTGGGCAGACTCGATCCCCATGCTTTGCATCACCGGCCAGGCCCCCGTGGCCAAGCTGCACAAGGAGGACTTCCAGGCCGTGGACATCGAGTCCATCGCCAAGCCCGTCACCAAGATGGCCATGACCATCCTGGAACCGGGCCAGGTTCCCGGCGCCTTCCAGAAGGCCTTCCAGCTGATGCGCTCCGGCCGCCCCGGGCCGGTGCTGCTGGACCTGCCCATCGACGTGCAGATGGCAGAAATCGAATTCGACATCGACACCTACGAGCCACTCCCCGTTGAGAAACCCAAGGCCTCCCGCAAGCAGCTGGAAAAGGCCCTGGACATGCTGCTCGCCGCCAAGCACCCGCTGATCGTGGCCGGGGGCGGCATCATCAACGCCGGCGCCTCCGCGCAACTGGTGGAGCTGGCCGAAACCCTGAACGTTCCGGTCATCCCCACCCTGATGGGCTGGGGCACCATCCCGGATGACCACCAGCTCATGGCCGGAATGGTGGGCCTGCAGACCAGCCACCGCTACGGCAACGAGAACTACCTGCGGAGCGACTTCGTGATCGGCATCGGCAACCGCTGGGCCAACCGCCACACCGGCGGCCTGGAAACCTACACGGCAGGCCGCAAGTTCGTGCACATCGACATCGAGCCCACCCAGATCGGCCGCGTGTTCTCACCGGACCTGGGCATCGCGTCCGACGCCGGCGCGGCGCTGGCGGGGCTGGTTGAGCTCGCCAAGGAGCGGGCAGCGGCAGGGTCCCTGCCGGACTACAGCGCCTGGGGTGCAGAGTGCCAGGACCGGAAGGCCTCCCTGCACCGCAAGACGCACTTCGAGAACATCCCCATCAAGCCGCAGCGCGTGTACGAGGAGATGAACAAGTCCTTCGGCCGCGACACCACCTACGTGTCCACCATCGGCCTGTCCCAGATCGCCGGCGCGCAGATGCTGCACGTCTTCGGCCCGCGCAAGTGGATCAACGCCGGCCAGGCAGGCCCGCTGGGCTGGACCGCCCCGGCTGCCCTCGGCGTCGCCCGCTCCAACCCGGACCAGACCGTGGTGGCCCTCTCCGGCGACTACGACTTCCAGTTCATGATCGAGGAACTGGCCGTGGGCGCGCAGTTCAACCTGCCGTACATCCACGTGGTGGTGAACAACTCCTACCTGGGCCTGATCCGCCAGTCCCAGCGCGGCTTCAACATGGAACAGAACGTGTCCCTGGCGTTCGAAAACATCAACAGCTCCCACCTGTCCGAGGACACCCGCGGCTACGGCGTGGACCACCTGAAGGTGGCCGAAGGCCTGGGCTGCAAGGCCGTCCGCGTGGAGGACCCCAGCGACCTCGCTGCCGCGTTCGACAAGGCCAAGGCCCTGATGGGTGAGTTCCGGGTTCCCGTGGTGGTGGAAGTGATCCTGGAGAAGGTCACCAACATCTCCATGGGCGTGGAAATCAACGCCGTGAACGAGTTCGAGGAACTGGCGGAATCCGCCGCCGACGCTCCCACCGCCATCCTGGCACTGCAGGCCTAACCATGCGCATCGTGATCGCCCCGGACAAGTTCAAGGGATCGCTGTCAGCCCCGGAGGTGTGCAGCCACCTGGAAAAGGGCCTGCAGCGCGGGGCCGGCGGCAACCTTGACGTGGTCCGGATTCCGGTGGCCGACGGCGGGGAGGGCACCCTCGACGCCGCCGTCGGCTCCGGATTCACCCGCCGCACGGCAACGGTCGCCGGGCCAACCGGACAGCCGGTGCAGGCGGACTTCGCGGTCCGCGGGCATGAGGCAGTCATTGAAATGGCGACGGCGTCCGGGCTGGCCCTGGTGCCAAGCGTCCGGAATGGCGGCCGCCCGGACTCAACGTCTGCCGCCACGGCCAGCAGCCTGGGCACCGGCCAGCTCATCCGGGCAGCGCTCGACGCCGGCTGCCGGCGGATCGTGCTCGGCGTGGGCGGCAGTGCCAACACCGACGGCGGCGCGGGGCTCCTGCAGGGGCTCGGCGCCAGGTTCCTGGACAACAGGAACAACGAACTTCCACCGGGCGGGGCTGCGCTGGCAAACCTGCACAGCATCGACTTCACCGATTTCGAGCCCCGACTGGTGGACACACGGTTTGTGCTGGCCTCCGATGTGGACAACCCGCTGCTGGGCGCCCAAGGCGCCGCAGCGGTGTTCGGTCCGCAGAAGGGCGCCACGCCCCAAGACGTCGGCATGCTCGACGCCGCCCTGGCCAGGTTTGTCGAAGTCCTGGCCAGGGAAATCGGATTCCGCGCCGTCAAGGCTGCTGAGGCTCCCGGAGCCGGGGCAGCCGGCGGCGTGGGCTACGCCGCCATCGCCGTCCTGGCCGCGTCGCGGCGGCCGGGCATCGACGTCGTCCTGGAATTCACCGGGCTGGCGGACCGCCTGGCGGGTGCAGACCTGGTGATCACCGGCGAAGGCAGCCTGGACGAGCAAAGCCTGCTGGGCAAAACCCCCATGGGCGTTGCGCGGGCCGCCGCGGCCCAGGGCGTTCCGGTCATCGCCGTCTGCGGCCGGACCACCCTGGACCAGGGCCAGGCGGCAGCGGCCGGATTCGAGGACGTCTACGCTTTGACGGCGCTCGAAACCGATGTAAACAGGTGCATAGCAGAGGCTGGGCCGCTGCTGGAGCAGCTGGGCACCCAAATCAGTGCGGGGCTGGCGGCCAACAGGCCCGCCGCCGCAAGTACCAAGGAGGACCTCCGTGTCTGAAGAACGTTTTGACCTCGTCATCCGGGGCCAGCGCATCCTGACCACCGCCGGCATCGCGCCGCGCGAGGTAGGTGTCCGCAACGGCAAGATCGTGGCCATCGAACCGCTGGGCAACGGCCTGGCCGGCGCCGAAGTCATCGAACTGGCCGACGACGAAACCCTGCTCCCCGGCCTGGTGGACACCCACGTCCACGTCAACGAGCCTGGCCGCACCGAGTGGGAGGGCTTCGCCTCCGCCACCCGCGCTGCGGCAGCGGGCGGCGTCACCACCATTATCGACATGCCGCTGAACTCCGTCCCGCCCACCACCACGGTGGAGAACCTCAAGCTCAAGCGCGAGGTGGCCGAGGACCAGGCGTTCATCGACGTCGGATTCTGGGGCGGGGCCATCCCCGGCAACAAGGCCGACCTGCGCCCCCTGCACGACGAGGGCGTCTTCGGCTTCAAGTGCTTCCTCCTGCACTCCGGTGTGGACGAGTTCCCGCACCTGGACGCGGACGAGATGGAAGAGGACATGGCCGAGCTGAAGTCCTTTGACTCGCTCATGATCGTCCACGCCGAAGACTCGCACGCCATCGACCGCGCACCCCACCCGGGCGGCGACCACTACCAAACCTTCCTGGCTTCCCGACCCCGCGGCGCCGAGAACAAGGCCATCGCCGAGGTCATCGAACGGGCCCGCTGGACCGGTGTGCGCGCGCACATCCTGCACCTGTCGTCGTCGGACGCGCTGCCCATGATCGCCAGCGCCAAGCGTGACGGGGTCAGGCTCACCGTGGAGACCTGCCCGCACTACCTCACGCTGATGGCGGAGGAAATCCCGGACGGTGCCACCGCCTACAAGTGCTGCCCGCCCATCCGCGAGGCCTCCAACCGGGAGCTGCTGTGGCAGGGCCTGCAGGACGGCACCATCGACTGCATCGTCTCGGACCACTCCCCTTCCACCCTGGACCTCAAGGACCTGGAAAATGGCGACTTCGCCGTGGCCTGGGGCGGCGTCTCGTCGCTGCAGCTGGGCCTGTCCCTGATCTGGACCGAAGCGCGGCACCGCGGCATCCCGCTGGAGCAGGTGGTGTCCTGGATGGCAGAGAAGCCCGCCAACCTGGCCCGGCTGACCAACAAGGGACAGCTGGCCCTGGGCTACGACGCCGACTTCTCCGTCTTCGCCCCGGACGAAGCCTTCGTTGTGGACGTCTCCAAGCTCAAGCACAAGAACCCCATCACCCCTTACGACGGCAAAGCCCTGTCCGGCGTCGTCCGCAAAACCTACCTCCGCGGCGCCGTAGTGGACGGCCAGACCCCTACGGGCAAGCTGATCCGCCGCGGCGGCGTATAGGGGCGCGCCATGGCAGTGGAAGCCCATCATCCACGGACGGCGGCCCCGCACCAGGTGCCGTATCCGGTTCCGGCCCGGCGGGCCACGGCCCACGGACTGGCCCTGTGGGTGGTCCCGGCTGAAGGAACCAGCCCGGAACTCCTGCACCATGCCGCCCAAATGGTCCTCGCGAGGGCCCTCGAAACTGCTCCGGAGGCGGAAGTCCACTGGCCTGCCGCCGGAGCCCCCACGTCCGCCGCGGAGGAAGCAAAAGATGACTCCTCCCGCGCTTCCTCCGCGGCGGAGGCACCCAGCCCGGCACTTTCAAGGGCCGACGGCGGCACCCGCCTGCCGCCGTCGGCCGGCCCCGTCAGCCGCGTCGCCGTGGACCTTGCCGCGGACACCGTCCTGCTGGACGGCCGTCCGGTGGCGCTGACCGGCGTCGAGTACAAGGTGCTCCGGTATCTGGTGACCCACCTGTCCCGCACAGTGGGCCGCGAGGAGCTGCAGGAGTTCCTGGAATCGCTGGATTTCCCCGGCGCCACCGCCCGCTCCATCGACGTATACGTGGGCAGGATCCGCAAGAAACTGGGCAACGCCCGCCACGCCGTGGCCACGGTGCGCGGCGGCGGCTACCAGTTTGTTCCCGGCCCGCACGCCGCGGTTCGGGGTCCTGCGGAATACTGCATATGACGCGCGGGTTTGTATCAGTAAGCGGCAACCCGCTTCACTGGATGTTTGGCCATCACTGACCGAGTCTTACAAAGGAACGCCATGAGCCCCACCCTGACCACCAAGCTTCAGCCCGGCACCCCGGCTCCTGATTTCACCCTCCGGGACGCCCAGGGCCGGGAAACCTCCTTGGCCGATTACCGTGGCAAGAACGTCATCGTGTACTTCTACCCCAAGGCCGCCACCCCCGGCTGCACCACCGAGGCCTGCGACTTCCGCGACAGCCTTGCCTCCCTGCAGGGCAAGGGCTATGAAGTTCTCGGTGTCTCCCCCGACGCCCCGGAAGCGCTTGCCGGTTTCAGCGGCGACTTCTCCCTGACCTTCCCGCTGCTCTCCGACCCCGACCACGCGGTTGCCCTGGCCTACGGCGCCTGGGGCGAAAAGCTGGTCAACGGCGAAATCCACGAGGGGATCGTCCGCTCCACGGTTGTAGTGGATCCCCAAGGAAACGTCACCCTGGCCCAGTACCAGGTCCAGGCCGACGGCCACGTCACCCGCCTCAAGGAAGCCCTGGGAGTCTAAGCTCTCTCTGCATCTCCGGACGCCCCAGTACATACTGCTGGGGCGTCCGGCGTTTAACCTTCTGCCTTCACCTCTGCTGCAACCTGCGCATAGGACGCCGAAACCCTGCGGTAGACCGGCGTAAGGAAGGCCAGCAGCGCCGCCGCGATCATGATGATGCCCGCCACCAGGAACACCAAGGCGATCCCGCGGGACGTGCCCTCACCCAGCAGCGGCGCCAGGGCGGCGGCGCCGTCCGCCGACCGCGCATAAGGGATGATCCAGAACTGGGCGATGGGGGCGATGAGGAAAGCGGTGACAGGGGCCGCGGCGGACTCAAACGCCATAGCGAAGCCGAAGACGCGGCCTTGCCGCTCCAACGGCACCACCCGCTGGATGACGGTTTGTTCGGCCGCCTCCACGAACGGGACCAGCAGCAGGTAGAGCCAGATTCCCAGGATGTAGAGCCACGCCCACTCCCGCAGGGTGAAGACCGCGCCGAGAACCCCCATGACTGCCACTGCCATCAGCAGGGTGCGCAACGGGTTGGCTCCCAGCCCGAATTTGCCGATCAGGGCACCGCCGATAATGAACCCCGTGGATCCAACTGCGAACACGGCGCCCCACATCTCCACCGAGAACATCTCCAGCCCGTAGGGGTCCATCAGCGCCATGTAGACGCCCCCGATGAAGTTGTTGAACGTGGAAAACAGGACCAGCGCAAACAGCCCGGAGATGGCCAGCACCGCGGCCAAAGAACCCCGAAGATCAAAGCCGCCTTGGGCGTCCGTTGCCGCCGCGCGCACTTCCTCGGGCATCCGCAGGGTCAGCAGGTGCGCGGCGGCGAGCGCCGTAAGCACCAGTGCGACCGCGATGGTCCAGCCCATGCCGAGCAACCCGACGGAGAGTCCGGACAGCAGGGAGGTGACGATGAACATTAGCCCCTGCACCATACCCACCAGCCCGTTGGCATTGGCGCGGCGTTCAGGCTCGATGAGGATGGTGACGGTTGTGGACAGGGCGATGTTCCGCAGGTTCTCCACCACGGCGCCGACCAGGATGATCACACTGAAGATCCAGAACCACGGCTGCCCCAGGTCCAGCAGCGATGCCGAGGGCGTCAGCAGGAACATCACCCCCGACAGCACGAACATGACCAGGCTGAAGCCGGCGGCGAAGCGCATGACGGCCAGCTTGCGGTAACGGTCCACGAAAGTGCCAAAGCTGATGCTGGACAGGGCGATCAGCAGCATGTAGGCGCCGCCCACCACGCCGGTGGCAATCACGTTGCGCGTCTCCAGGTACAGCCAGAAAGTCAGCGCGAACCACAGGTAGCTGGTGGTGATATTCGCCAGGGCGGTGTTGACCAGGATGCCGGCAAAGGTTCGGGAGCGCTGGGCCGGGGTACGCAGGGAGCGGTGGATTGTTTCTGGATCCGCAGCGGCGTTGCCCGGTTCCTGCTGGGTCATGCGTCCCAGTGTAGTGACGCGCAAGGACCGCCAACAGGGTGGAAACTGGCCTGAAGGGGATTCAGCTCTACCCCAAATTCAGGAAGGGGACGCCATGCACAACGGGACGGATAAGGAAGCGCCGGCGAACGGGAAGGACCCGCGCCTGGCACTGGTGCTCGCCTCGGTCTTCGGGTCAAGTCAGGACGCCACCATGGAACTAACCGTAGTGGTCGACGGTGCGGTCCTGTCCGGATCGGTGGTGTCGGAGCAGGCCTGGACGCAGCGGCAGAATGACCAGGTGCGGATTGGCAGCTGGGCTGTCGCCGGGGTCCTCGACGCCTGGGAATCCGCGACGGATGAATCCGGCAACGGCGCCCAGCCGCAGTACATCCACTTCCTGGGGCCTGTCCTTCTCTCAGGAGGAGTCAGGGTGCCGCTGCAGGCAACCCGTGTTGACGTCCGCAGGGTGGCGGCGTGGAGTATTGGCCGGATTCCCGGTGACTAGGATGATCGCATGGTGATCGAGGTGCGTCCGGCAACAAACTTCGAGGACGTCAAAGCACTGGTAGGGCCCAAGCGGCCGGACGCCACGGTCTGCTGGTGCCTGAGCTACCGGATCCCCTCCAAGCAAAACGTTTCGCTGCGGGGCGAGGAACGGGGGGAACTGGTCAGGCGGCTGGTCACCCAGGATCCGCCACCCGGAGTCATAGCGTACGACGGCGGCGAACCCGTTAGGTGGGCAGCGGTCCACCCGCGCGCGGACACCAGCTTCGCCCGCAACAGGAAGATCCCGCACGTTGACGACCGGGACGCCTGGTCGGTCTGGTGCCTCCGGGTACGCCCCGGCCACCGCGGAAAGGGGATCTCGCACCACCTGCTGGAAGGTGCCGTCGGGATGGCACGGTCCTATGGGGCGCCCGTCGTGGAGGGCTATCCGGTGGACAACGGCGGCAGCAAAGTGGACCTCACCATGGCATATGTGGGAACCCGCAAGCTGTTCGAGGACGCAGGCTTCACCAAGGCGGCGGACACGACGTCGGTCCTGAACGGTTTTCCGCGCGTGCTGATGCGGCTGGAACTCACATAAGCACGGGCTTCGGCGGCTCCCCCAGAGCTACTTCCGGCGCCAGTATTTGCCCCAGTCAACCTCCATGGCCCATAGCGCCAGGAGCAGCGCGTCCATGGTCATGAGTCCTGCCATTAGGTACGACCAGCCGAGCAACAAACTCACAGCAATCTCCTGACTATCCCCCAGCCAATCGATTGCTGCTAAGTGTGGCACCTAAAGCGCCGCTACGGAATGCCCTCCACCCGCAGTTTTGAAAAGGACTTCGAGCCTGCGGTGCGCCTCGGTCTCCAGCTTCAGCCGCCGGGTCAGCTTCTCTACGTGCCGGGACATCTCCTCCCCCACCGGAAGCCGGTCCCCCGGCCAGCTGGACACTTCCCGCGATTCGGCGAGCGCGTGCTCCAGTTCCCGCGATGCCGCCCGTACTTTGCGTGAGTGGAAGTAGACGCGAAGCCATGCTTTGGCCTTGTCCGCGCCCTTCCTCTTAACTTGTTCCATGTGGCTTCCCCGCCTTCCGCAAGCCGTACAGCCTCCGCGCGGTGTCGTCGTCGTACGCTGTTTCCTGGAAGCTGCTGCGTTCCTTCGAGTGTGAGCGCCGCACCTCAACGTCCCGGCAAGCAGATGCCAAGATTTCCACAAGATCTGCTGAGCGGTGCCCCTGCGCAGGACCGAAAAGGGTGGGTATCGCCTCCTGTCAGGCAAGTCACCGGAAACTGTGAAGCCTAAGACATGCCCTGTGCGGCTTAATACGGTAGAAGTAGAGAATGGTCTCTCCCTCCGAAACTCGCCGTGCGGTAGTCATCGAAGATGACCCGGACATCCGCGGCCTGCTGGTCCGCGTCCTGGTGAAGCAGGGCTTTGACGTCACCCAGGCGGGCGCCGGCCTCCCCGGAGTGGAGGAAGTCCGGCGGACCAAACCGGACCTGGTGACGCTGGACCTGAACCTGCCGGACCTTGACGGGCTGGAGGTATGCAAGCTCCTGCGCGAATTCTCGGACGCGTTCATCGTGATGCTCACTGCCCGCGCGGACGAACTGGACAAGCTCACCGGGCTGGACAACGGCGCCGATGAATACATCAGCAAGCCGTTCAGCCCCCGGGAACTCCAGTCACGGATCAACGCCCTGTTCCGCCGCCGCCCCTCCCAAGCGGCGGCGTCCGCCGCCCGGAGTGAACTGGAACGCGCCACGGAGGTGCAGCAAAGCCTTCTGCCCAAGGAGGACATCCGGGTGGACGGCTACGACGTTTCGGGCCTTTTTCGCCCCTCCCGCAGCGTGGGCGGCGACTTCTACGACTGGTACCAGACGCCCGACGGGCTCCACCTGACCTTCGCCGATGCCATGGGCAAGGGCATGGGCGCGGCGCTGATCGCGGCAACGGTCCGTGCAGTGATGCGCTCCACCGGCCTGCGGCAGGACCTGGACGCGGGGTTCGCCTCTGCCAGCAAGGCAATCGCCAGCGACCTTGACTCCTCCAACTCCTTCGTCACCCTCTTCCATGCCCGGCTGGACGCGGCGTCCGGCAAGGTCAGCTACGTCGACGGCCGGCCACGGACTTGCGCTGCACGTCCAACCTGCGGGTCCGGCGGACCGCCTCCCCACCGGAGGGCCTCCAGTGGGGGCCTGGCCCGGAAGGCAGTGGCCGCAGGCAGAGCTGGAGCTGGCCCCGGGCGATTCCCTGGTTGTGGTCAGCGATGGCGTGCTGGATGTGTTCGAGTCCGTGGAGGATTTCACGGACGCCGTGCAGCAGGCAACGCAGGCTGCAGGTTCGGCCCATGAAGCCAGCAGCTCCATCATGGCCCTCGCCCCGGCGGAGACCGCCGAAGACGACGTCACGGTGGTTGTGGTCCGCCGGCTCCCCGGGGAGGTGGCAGCATGACCCGCTTCTGGACCCGGCTGGTGGTGGTGCTCACCGTCCTGACCGGCCTGAACTACATCGCCTGGCGCTGGGCGGCGTCCCTCAACTGGGATGCCTGGTGGATTGCCCTCCCCCTGGTGGTCGCCGAAACCTACAGCCTGATCGACGTCATGCTCTTCGGCATGACCGTGTGGAAGCTGAAGATCCGCAAAGGCGCCCCGCCGCCGCCGCAAGACGCCACCGTGGACGTCTTCATCACCACCTACAACGAGGACCTGGACATGGTCCTCACCACCGCGCTGGCGGCGCAGAAGATCCGGCACCCGCACAGCACCTGGATCCTGGACGACGGCGCCCGCCCCGAGCTCAAGGCCTTGGCGGAACAGCATGGCCTGGGCTACGTCACCCGCAGCGGGGACTGGACCAAGGACCTGCCGCGGCACGCCAAGGCCGGCAACCTCAACAACGCCCTCATGGTCACCCACGGCGAATTCCTGCTGATCCTGGACGCGGACCAGATCCCCGAGCCGGACATCCTGGAAAAGACCCTGGGCTACTTCAACAACCGGCGCGTGGCCCTGGTCCAGACGCCCCAGTACTTCAGCAATGTCCCGGCCGACGATCCGCTCGGCAGCCAGGCACCGCTGTTCTACGGCCCCATCCAGCAGGGCAAGGACGGCTGGAACGCGGCCTTCTTCTGCGGCTCCAACGCCATCCTGCGCCGGGAGGCCCTGATGCAGCTGGGCCTGGTGGGCTACGTCAAGGAAACCGAGAAGAGCATCCGCCGGGCCCTGGCCGCCTCCCGGGCAGCCATCAAGCAGGCCCGGAAATCTGCCGATGTCGAGTCACCCCTGGTGGCGGAGGTCCTGGACGAGGTGGAGGCGGCGACCCGCGAAGCCCAGGCGGAAGTGGACACCGGCCGCCCCCTCAGCGAAGTGACCTACCGGGTCCGCCGCCGCGTGGACGCCGCCGTCCAGACCCTGGTCCAGGCCGACGTCGCAGCACTGCAGGCAGACCTCGAGGAAATCGCCGCCATGGAGCTGGCCCACGTGGGCGAGTCCGGTGTCCCAGTGGTGGCTGATGACGCCGTCCAGCGCATGTCCGCCCGCGACTGGTCCCCGCTGGGCGCCCTGGAGTCCGTCCAGGCCGTCCTGGATGCCCTCACCGTGGAGCGCAGCAACGAGGCCCAGCCGGTGATGCCTCTGGCCACCATCTCGGTGACCGAGGACATGGCCACCGCCATGCGCATGCACGCCATGGGCTGGGAGAGCGTCTACCACCACGAGATCCTGGCCTACGGCCTGGCGCCGGAAGACCTCAAGACCATGCTCACCCAGCGCCTCCGGTGGGCCCAGGGCACCATCCAGGTGTTGCTCCGCGAGAACCCTTTGGTGCAGAAGGGCCTCAAGCTCGGCCAGCGCCTGATGTATTTCGCCACCATGTGGACGTACCTGAGCGGGTTCGCCGCGGTCATCTACTTCGCCGCCCCCATCATCTACCTGCTGCTGGGCATCCTGCCGGTCAGCAGCCTGAGCTGGGACTTCTTCATCCGGTTCATCCCGTTCATGGTGGTCAACCAGCTGCTGTTCGCCGTGGCAGGCCGGGGCATTCCCACCTGGCGCGGCCAGCAGTACAGCCTTGCGCTGTTCCCCACCTGGATCAGGGCATGCACGACGGCGGCCCGCAACGTCTGGTTCGGCCGTCCCCTTGGGTTTGCCGTCACCCCAAAGGCGCGCCAAAGCGGCGGACCCAGCTGGAGCCTCATCCGGCCCCAGATCGTGGTGTCCATCCTGCTGGCCGTCGCCGCCGTCGTCGGCATCATCCGCCTGGCCACCGGCCTGGCCGAGCCGCTGGGCACCCTGGTCAACGTTGTCTGGGTGGTCTTTGACCTGGTGGTCACGAGCATCCTGGTCCGCGCCGTGCTCTACAAGGGGTACGAACCGGCCGCAGAACCTGCAAACAGAGAGGAATCCTGATGGAGTTCAGTTACGAGGTCAAAGATTCGTACGCGGAGGTCAAGGCGGACGGCCGGCTCAACATGGTCTCCGCGCCCAAACTGCGCGAGTTCGTCACGGACGTCATCGCCGGCGGATCCAACCGGATCGTGGTCAACCTGGAAAACACTGCGTTCATGGATTCCTCCGGCCTTGGCGCGCTGATCGGCTGCCTCAAGGCCGCCCGCCAGGCCGGCGGCGACCTGCGCATCGCTGCCGTGCAGCCGCAAGTGAACATGGTCCTGAAGTTGACCAGCATGGACAAGGTCCTCACCGCCTACCCCACGGCCGAGGAGGCGTTCAGCAATGACTGAGGTACTGGCATCGCGCAGCTTCCGCGGACCGGCCGCCGAAGAGGCCATAGAAGAGATCCACAACGACCTCGACAGCCTGTGGCTGGACGTCCCGTTCGTGAACGACATGGACCAGATGACGTTCACCACCGCCGTCATCGAATCCGCGTCCAACATCGTCCAGCATGCGCAGCCGGCCGGGGACCGCGAGGTGGAGCTGGGCGTGGAGACCACGGTGCAGCCCGCGCTGCTGCAGGCCCGGGTCAGCGCCTATTACGCCAAGGCGCCGTTCGGTCCCATGGAGGCCTCCACCCCGGACGACGACGCCGAGTCGGGGCGCGGCCTGGCCTTGATCGAGGCGCTGGTCACCACGGTGACATTCGAGCGCCAGGACGGAACCAACACGTGGGTGCTTTCCAGGACGTCCTCAGGAGACTAGGAATCTGGCGCGCCGCTTGACAGTGACCCTCGCCTGCTCTTGAATATTGCGTATGCTGAAATAACAGTTCCATGATGCGGAAGCCTGCCTTTGTGCGCAGGTGCCGGGCACTCCGGCGTCCGCATAGCCGTCACCGTGGATGCCAGCATGACACCAAGGAATACGACCAGCATGAAGCTTGCCGAATTCAACAGCGCGGATCCTACCGCGGCCCAGGCCATCCTCCGGCCCTGCATCGACATCAGCCGCTGGGTGGAGGCGGTGGCCGGCGCACGCCCGTTCGCCGGCCGTATCGAGCTCCTGGAGTTCGCCGCCCAGGCTGCCAACCCTTTCACTCCCGCCGAGGTTGAAGCCGCCATGGCCCACCACCCCAGGATCGGGGAACGCCCGACGGCGGCCAGCACCGAGGCGTCAATGTCCCGTTCCGAGCAGGCCGGGGTGGACCCTGCGGACGCTGAAGCCGCCGGGTCCCTGGCGCGCGGGAACCGTGAGTACGAGGAGAAGTTCGGCCGGGTCTTCCTGATCCGGGCAGCCGGACGCACCGCCCCGGAAATCCTGGCGGCCCTGAACCAGCGGCTCTCCAACTCTCCGGAAGAAGAAGACAGCATCGTGGCGCAGCAGCTGCGCGAAATCGCCGTACTGCGGCTCGAAGGACTGATCAGCGAATGAGCGTTTCCCACGTCACTACCCACATCCTCGACACCGGCGCCGGGCGCCCGGCGGCGGGGGTCGCCGTCGTCCTTTCAAAGAACGACGGCGGCACCTGGCGCGAGCTGGCAGCGTCCAGCACCGACGCGGACGGCCGGGCGAAGGACCTGGGGCCGGAGCAGCTGGAACCGGGACACTACAAGCTGAACTTCGCCACGGGCAAGTACTACGCAGGCCTGCGGACGCAGACCTTCTTCCCCGAAGTGGACCTGGTGTTCGAGGTCACCGGCCCCGAGCACTACCACGTGCCGCTGCTCCTGAGCCCGTTCGCATACTCCACCTACCGCGGGAGCTAGCGGAAATCCAGGGCGGCCGGACGCCGCCCAGGTTGATCCAATGTCACGGCCGTCACAGTTCCCGCATAGGATCAGGAAGTATGGCTCCTAAAAATGAACCGGAATCAGATACCGACACCGAAGGCGGCCAGTCAGGCGGAGTGCAGTCCGTGGAGCGTGCTCTGACCGTCCTGGAGATCCTGGCCAGGGAAGGGCACGCCGGCGTGAGCGAGATCGCCGAGGAGATGGGGATCCACAAGTCCACCGTCTCCCGGCTGATGGGTTCCCTGGTAACCCGCGAAATGGTCCACCAGAACAGCGAGCGCGGAAAGTACCAGCTCGGCTTCGGCATCCTGCGCCTGGCCAGTTCCATTCCCGGCAGGCTGAGCCTGGTGCACGAGGCACGGCCTGTGCTGGAAAGCCTGGCGGAGGAGTTCAAGGAAACCGTCAACCTCGCCGTCCTGCGTTCCAACTATGCAGTCAACGTGGACCAAGCCATGGGCCCTTCCACGCTGGCCACCTACGACTGGGTGGGAAGCCTCACGCCCTTGCATGCGACCTCCAGCGGAAAGGTGCTCCTGGCAGCACTGGGGGCCGATGAACGGGACCGGATCCTCAAGGAGACGGGATTGGAAGCCCGAACGGCCCGGACTGTCACAAACCGGAAGAAACTGGACGCGGAGCTGCTCGAGGTGGCCGCCAAGGGGTACGCCGTGGTCCGCGAGGAGTTCGAAATCGGCCTGAACGCGGTGGCGGTGCCCGTCTACAACCACCAGGGCACCGTGATTGGCGCCCTCAGCATCTCGGGACCCGCATTCCGTTTCGACCCTGAGCAGATCCCGGGGCTGCTGGAAACACTCAAGGAAGCCGGACTCAAGGTCAGCGCCAACATGGGCTACACGGTCCGATAACAACAAAATGACCCCCGGCTGGCCGGGGGTCATTTTGCTTTAAGCGGGGACACGGCCTGTGCAGCCTCCCTTGACTTTCAAAGTGACGTACAGCACTCTTGTTGCTTAGCGCGAACTCTGTTGATCTTTGCGGAACACCTCCCCCACAGGGCTAATGACCCTTCCCCCGCATGGCCGCGGTTTCCGGTTGCCGTTAGGGCTCCTGCAACTACAGGCCAAGCACACTCGCAAGCCCATGGACTAGCCAAAGGACCCGCTTTCATGGCCATCAATAGTGATTTGACTACCCCCAAGCCCAAAGTGCCTCCGTCAGGGGACGCCGCCCCTGCAAGCCTTGACGATCCACGGGAAGAAGCGGCCCCGGCTGCCCCTAACGATCATGAACAGATCCTCGAAGAGCTGCGGCTGGGCAGGCGGGAGCAGGAAGTCTCCCAGCGCCGCAACCGGAAGTTGACGCTGGACAAGGCGACGTTCGGGATCACGGGCGCCATAGCCTTGGCCTTCATTGCCTGGGGATTCCTCGACAAGGACGGTCTCGCCGCCACGTCAAAAGACGCCCTTGACTGGGTAATGGAGTACACGGGCTGGCTGTTCATGGTCCTCGCCTCACTCTTCGTCGTCTTCGTGCTGTGGCTGGCAATGAGCAAGTTCGGCAACATTCCACTGGGCAAGGACGGTGAAAAGCCTGAATTCCGCACGGTCTCCTGGATCGCGATGATGTTCGCCGCCGGTATGGGCATCGGCCTGATGTTCTACGGCGTCGCCGAGCCGCTGTACCACTTCATCTCTCCGCCGCCGGGAACCGTCGATGGCCGCACTCCGGCCGCCATCCAAACGGCCATGGCCACCTCGATCTTCCACTGGACGCTTCACCCCTGGGCCATGTACGCCGTCGTGGGAATAGCAATGGCCTACGGCACGTACCGACTGGGCCGCAAGCAGCTGATCTCCGCCGCCTTCACCTCCCTGTTCGGGATCAGGACCGTTGAAGGACCGGTGGGCAAGGTCATCAACATCCTGGCCATCTTCGCCACGCTCTTCGGCACCGCAGCTTCCCTGGGCTTGGGCGCCCTGCAGATCGGCAGCGGCTTCACTTCCAACGGCTGGGCCGGCGAAATCGGAACCCCCGTGCTGGTCGGGATCGTCGCCATCCTGACGGCATGCTTCGTTGCCTCCGCAGTTTCCGGCATCAGCCGGGGCATCCAGTGGCTGTCCAATATCAACATGGTCCTCGCCGTCGTGCTGGCCATGATCGTCTTTGTGGCAGGGCCGACCCTTTTCATCCTCAACCTCATTCCCTCCGCTCTGGGTGACTACATCCGGGACCTGGCCGCAATGTCTTCCCGCACTGAGGCCGTCGGCGACGAAGCATTGCGCACCTGGATGTCGGGCTGGACCATCTTCTACTGGGCCTGGTGGATTTCCTGGACACCCTTTGTGGGAATGTTCATCGCCCGCATCAGCCGTGGCCGCACCATCCGGCAGTTTGTCACCGGCGTCCTGCTCGTCCCCAGCATTGTCAGCGTGGTCTGGTTTGGCATCTTCGGCGGCACCGCCTTCCGCATCCAGCAGGAAGCGGACAAAACCGGTTCGCCGGGGCTCATGACCAGGGTCGACGGCAAGGCCACCATCGATTTCGATGGTGCCCTGTTCAACCTGGTCAAGAACCTCCCGCTGCCCGCCTGGCTGACCGCGGCCGTGATCGTCCTCGCCATGGTTCTGGTGGCAATCTTCTTCATCACCGGCGCCGATTCCGCATCCCTGATCATGGCTTCACTGAGCTCCAACGGCAGCTCTGAACCTAAGCGTGCCCTGGTCATCTTCTGGGGTGCCCTGACCGGTGCCGTGGCGGCCGTCATGCTCCTGGCCGGCGGCGACCAGCCCTCGGAAGCACTGTCCGGCCTTCAGCGGATCACCATCGTGGCGGCCCTGCCCTTCATCATCGTTATGCTGCTGCTCTGCTTTGCCATCACCAAGGATCTGCGGCGGGACCCGCTCTCCCTGCACCGCCGGCTGGCGGACTCGGTGGTGGAGCGGGCCATCCGCACGGGGGTCGAGCAGCACCGCGGCGTCCAATTTGAACTTGTGACCAAGCACGAGTGCTCAGAAGCGTGCGCAAAGGGCAGTCCGTGCCCAGGGGCAAGTACGGACGCGCAGAAGGCAGCCCACCGGTTGTAGGAGCACCGGCATTGCAATGGCCCCGGCGGCTGCGTCGGGGCCATCGTCGTTATGGCTATGCAGACCAGCCAAGGGGCCGGAACTGCGGGTTAGGTCCAGACACAGCTGCGGGCTGCGCTAAAAACTGGCAGCGCTGCGGGCGGCAGGGCGATTAAGCCCAGATCTGATAGCCCGATGACTTGTCGAAAATGCGCCGCGTGCTGATGCCTTCGGCGGCTATCCAGAGGACCGATCCGTCCTCCGCGGCTTGGTCCACCACCCCGGTGGCCACATGCTCCCCCAGTAGCCACACCTCAACACTCCGGCCGGGCACGAGTATGGCGCAGGTCACACTCCGAGTCAACGACGGTCCTGAGGGCCGGGATGGGCTAGGCGTTGAAAAGGGCCTCGCGCACCGCATGCTCGAATCCACTCACGTGGGCTTTGGCCAGCTCCGCGGCGCGATCTTCATCCCCGTCAATGACCGCCCGGAGCAGATCGAGGTGTTCGCGCACATGGTGATGGAGGTCCGGCAGCCGGTCAATGACCATGCACCAGATCCGAGTGGCCAGGTTGTCGTAGCGGATCAGGATGTCCTCCAGGTGAGGGTTGGCCGCAGCGGCGTAAATCCCCTGGTGCACCCGGGCATCCAGCCGCAGGGTCTCTGTCACCGTTGCCGCAGCCACGTCAAACGCCTCCACCTCCTCGAGGGTGGCAGACAGCTCCGCGCGGGCCGCAGGCGAGGCAACCCTCGCTGCACGTGCGGCGGCAAGGGGCTCCAGCTGTGCCCTGATCTCGGAGATGAAGGAAAGGTCGGTGACGTCCACCCGGGTGGCGAACGTCCCCCGCCTGGGGTAAGTCTTCACCAGCCGGTCCAGCTCCAGCCGCTTGAGCGCTTCACGCACCGGGGTTCTCCCCACGCCCAGGTTCCTGGCAAGGAGCTCGTCATTGAGCAGTTCTCCGGGCTTGATTTCCAGCGTCAGCAACCGGTCCCGGATGCTTTCGTAGGCGACGTCGGCCAGCGACTTCCTGCCGGCGTCGTCCGCCACCGCCAAAGCCTCAAATGCCATGCCGGGCCCCCTTCTTCGCAATCCACAAAAAATCTATTGACCTCGTCTGTGGACCAGTATACGCTGGCACCCAATCTAATATATCAGTTCAGTGCTTTGGAATATATCTAGAAGGAGGAGGGACATGACCCTCATCGAAACAGCCTCAGCAACCACCACCCTGCCCGCGCTCAAGGAAGAGCAGGCGCAGAAGTTCGTGCTGACCCTGTCGTGCCGGGAGCAGGCAGGGATCGTCCAGGCCGTGACCACGTTCCTCTTCGAGCGTGGCTTCAACATCGACGAACACCAGCAGTTCGACGACAGCCTCCGCGAAACCCTGCACCTGCGCACGGCGTTCTCGGGCTCCCCCAACTACACGCCAGCCATGCTCGAAGAAGAATTTGCGTCCATTGCGGGCCGGTTCGCCATGAAGTTCAGCTTCCACGGCCAGACCAAGCAGCGCGTCCTGGTCATGGTCTCCAAGTTCGGCCACTGCCTGAACGACCTCATCTTCCGCTGGCGCGGCGGCAGCCTCGGTGGGGAACTGGTAGCGGTCGTTTCCAACCACGAGACCCACCGTGCAATGGCCGAAGCCGCCGGCCTGCCCTTCATTTACCTCCCGGTCACCCCGGACACCAAGGCCGACGCCGAGCGCCGGCTCCTGGAGTTGGTGGATGAGTATGACGCCGACCTGGTGGTGCTGGCCCGCTACATGCAGGTGCTTTCTGACAACCTCTGCCGGGCGCTGGAAGGCCGGGCCATTAACATCCACCACTCGTTCCTTCCCGGTTTCAAGGGCGCGCGCCCTTACCACCAGGCCTACG
Source organism: Arthrobacter sp. FW306-07-I (assembly GCF_021800405.1). Lineage (NCBI taxonomy): Bacteria > Bacillati > Actinomycetota > Actinomycetes > Micrococcales > Micrococcaceae > Arthrobacter > Arthrobacter sp. FW306-07-I. The sequence continues at coordinate 3,892,718 of NZ_CP084550.1, forward strand.
ACCGCGGCGTAAAGCTGGTCGGTGCCACGGCGCACTACGTCACTACTGACCTGGATGAGGGGCCGATCATCGAGCAGGAAGTCATCCGGGTGGACCACACCTACGGCCCGGCCCAGCTGTCCACCGTCGGGCAGGATGCCGAGGCACTCGCACTGTCCCGCGCCGTCCGCTGGCACTGCCAGCACCGGGTACTGCTGGACCAGACCAGCACCGTGGTGTTCCGGTAACCGCCCGCCCGTTTCGCAGACACAATACTTAAAGCAGCAGGAGAGACCTTTTATGGAATCGTCGCCACGCATCGTCATCATCGGAGCCGGAATCGTCGGCACCAACCTGGCGGATGAACTCGTCACCCGGGGCTGGAACAACATCACGGTCCTGGACCAGGGCCCGCTCAACATGCCGGGCGGCTCCACGTCCCACGCCCCCGGCCTGGTCTTCCAGACCAACCCCTCCAAGTCCATGGCGCTGTTCGCGAAGTACACGGTGGAGAAGCTGCTGTCCCTCACCGAGGACGGCGTCAGCTGCTTCAACCAGGTGGGCGGACTGGAAGTCGCCACCACCGAAACCCGGCTTACGGACCTGAAGCGCAAGCTTGGCTACGCCTCGTCATGGGGCATTGAGGGCTCCATCCTCTCCCCCGCCGAGTGCAAGGAGCTGTACCCCCTTATTAACGAAGAGGACATCCTCGGCGGCCTTCACGTTCCCAGCGACGGTCTGGCGCTGGCCGCCCGCGCGGTCCAGCTGCTGATCAAGCGCACTGAAGCGGCCGGCGTGAAGTACATCGGCAACACCCAAGTGACCGGCATCGAGCAATCCGGCCGCCGCGTTACCGGCGTCCAAACGCCCGACGGCGTGATCCCGGCAGACATCGTCGTCTCCTGTGCCGGCTTCTGGGGCGCAAAGGTCGGCGAACTGATCGGCATGTCCGTGCCGCTGCTGCCCCTTGCACACCAGTACGTCAAGACCACGCCGGTTCCGGCACAGCAGGGCAAGAACGAGCTGCCCAACGGTGCGCGTCTGCCCATCCTCCGCCACCAGGACCAGGACCTCTACTATCGCGAACACGGCGACCGCTACGGCATCGGCTCCTACGCCCATAAGCCCATGCCGGTGGACCTGGACGAGCTCGGCAGCTTCAAGCCGAACGAGATCAGCGAACACAACATGCCCTCCCGACTGGACTTCACCCTGGAGGATTTCCTCCCGGCCTGGGAAGCCACCAAGCAGATCCTGCCCGCCCTGCGCGAGAGCGAGATCGAGGACGGCTTCAACGGCATCTTCTCCTTCACCCCCGACGGCGGCTCCCTTGTCGGCGAGTCGAAGGAACTGGACGGCTTCTTCGTGGCCGAAGCAGTATGGGTCACCCACTCCGCCGGTATCGCCCGGGCCGTGGCCGAACTCCTGGTGGACGGCAAGTCCTCCATCGACCTGGGCGACTGCGACATCCACCGCTTCGAGGAAGTGCAGCTGACCCCCGAATACGTCAGCGAAACCTCCCAGCAGAACTTCGTGGAGATCTACGACGTTATGCACCCGCTGCAGCCCAAGCTCTCCCCGCGCAACCTGCGTGTATCCCCCTTCCACGCCCGGCACAGGGAACTGGGCGGGTACTTCCTCGAAGGCGCCGGCTGGGAACGTCCCTACTGGTTCGAGGCGAACGCTGACCTGCTCAAGGAACTGCCCGCCGACTGGCAGCCGCCGGCCCGCGATTCCTGGTCCGGCATGTTCAGCTCCCCCATTGCCGCCGCCGAGGCATGGAAGACGCGTACCGCCGTCGCCATGTACGACATGACCCCGCTCAAGCGCCTGGAAATCTCCGGACCCGGGGCACTGAAGCTGCTGCAGGAACTGACCACCGCGGAAATGAACAAGAAGCCGGGCGCCGTCACCTACACGCTCCTGCTGGATGACAAGGGTGGGGTCCGAAGCGACATCACCGTTGCACGCCTGAGCGAGGACACCTTCCAGCTCGGCGCCAACGGCAACATCGACACCGCCTACTTCGAGCGGGCAGCCCGGCACCAAACCGAAAGCGGCAGCGCCGGAGACTGGGTCCAGGTGCGCGACACCACCGGCGGAACCTGCTGCATCGGCCTCTGGGGCCCGCTCGCCCGCGAGGTGGTCGGCGCGGTCAGCAGCGACGACTTCTCCAACGACGGCCTGAAGTACTTCAGGTCCAAGCAGGTCGTCATCGGCGGCGTCCCCGTCACCGCGATGCGGCTGTCCTATGTCGGTGAGCTCGGCTGGGAACTGTACACCAGCGCTGACAACGGCCAGCGCCTTTGGGACGCGCTGTGGAAGGCCGGCCAGCCCTTCGGCATCATCGCCGCAGGCCGCGCTGCATTCAGCTCGCTCCGCCTGGAGAAGGGCTACCGTTCCTGGGGATCCGACATGACTACCGAGCACGACCCCTTTGAGGCCGGCCTCGGCTTCGCGGTGAAGATGGCCAAGGACAACTTCGTGGGCAAGGCAGCCTTGGAGGGCCGCACCGAGGAGAACTCCGGGCGGCGCCTGCGCTGCCTCACGGTCGACGACGGCCGCAGCCTGGTGCTGGGCAAGGAACCGGTGTTCTACAAGGACCAGGCAGTTGGCTACGTGACCAGCGCCGCCTACGGCTACTCCGTCCGCAAGCCCATCGCCTACTCCTACCTGCCCGCCGAAGTTTCGGTCGGCGATTCGGTGGAGATCGAGTACTTCGGCCGCCGCATCGTGGCCACAGTCACCCAGGACCCGCTGTACGACCCCACCATGTCCCGGCTGCGCGGCTGAGCATGACGGAACAGCAAGTGAACACGGCGGCGCCGTCCGGGGCTGGCCCGGTTGGCACCGGTTCATCCGCCACGGGCTCGATCGGCACCGAGACCATCGGCGGCTACCTCCTACGGCTCGCCTCCCGGCAACCCACGCCCGGAGGCGGGGCGGTGGCCGCACTCCACGCCGCCCAAGGGGCAGCCCTGGTGGCCATGGTGGCCCGCTACACCACCGGCCCCAAGTACGAGGAGCACGCAGCCCTGGTGGAGCGGACCACGAAGGTGGCCGATGAGCTCGCGTCGGAGGCACTGCGCCTGGCCGACGCCGATGAACAGGTCTTCCAGGCCGTCATTGACGCCTACCGGCTTCCCTCTGACACCGAGGGGCTCAAGGCTGCCAAGACGTCGGCCATCCAGGCAGCGTTGGTGCAGGCCGCACAGACCCCTGCCCAACTGGTCAAACTGGCCGGCGCGGTGGTGGAGCTCGCAACAGGGCTGGCCGACGTCGCCAATCCGAACGTGATCAGCGATGTGGCCGCAGCAGCAGATGCAGCACGTGCCGCCGCCACCACGGCACGGGTCAATATCGACATCAATGTCGTGGCCATCAAGGACCCGGCAGTGCGGTCGCTGCTCAAGGAGCAGACGGACGGCATCGAGGAAAAGGTCGTGGCCTCGGCCGACGCCCTCACGGCACGGGTACGGGAAAGGATCCTTCAATGAGCACCCAGTCGCTTTCCGGAAAGGAACTGGCCGGGGACATCCGGCACCGCGCCCGGGAGCAGGCCCGGGACCTCGAACAGGGCGGTATCCACCCTGCACTGGCCGTGGTCATCGCCACCGACGACGGCTCGACCCACTGGTACGTCCGCTCCATCGAGCGGGCCGCCGAGGCGGCCGGGATCGGTTGCCGGGTCATGGACTTGGGGCACGATGCAACCGAGCAGGTGCTGGCCGACGTCCTGCGCGACCTGGGCGCCGAACCGTCGGTGCACGGCATCATCCTGCAGACGCCGCTTCCGGCCGGCGTCCGCACCGATGCCCTTGTGGGCCTGATACCGCCGGAAAAGGACATCGACGGCGCGAATCCACTGAGCCTTGGCCGCCTGGCCGTAGGACAACCGGCCTTCGCGCCTGCCACCGCCCGGTCCGTCGTCGAGATCCTGGAGCACTATCGCATCCCGGTGGCGGGCCGCAACGCTGTGGTTGTCGGCCGCTCGGCAGTAGTGGGAAAGCCGCTGGCCCTCCTGCTCCTGGAACGGGATGCTGCCGTCACGGTATGCCATTCACGCTCCGGGCCGCTGGAGCGATACACGGCTGAGGCTGACATCGTGGTGGTCGCGGCCGGAAGGACGGCCCTGCTCAACGGCAGCCATGTCTCTCCCTCCTCCGTAGTCATCGATGTGGGCACCAACGTCCTGGCCGACGGTTCGCTGGTGGGGGACGTGGATGCAAACAGCGTCCGCGGGGTTGCAGCTGCGCTCAGCCCTGTTCCGGGTGGCGTCGGCTCCGTGACGACGGCGTTGCTGCTCCTCCACACCGTGGAGGCCGCACGGCGGCAAGCGTGCCCCCTGCCGCTGCAGGCCGGCGTTTCAGGAGACCACGTCCTGGAAACGGCAAGCTAAGGTCCGCGTTCGCAGCGGGAGTCGCGTTTTCCGTGAAAGGTGCTTCGATGGGCCTAAGACCTGGGGAGGTATTCCTCATCGAAGCACCGTTTTCGGAAAACGGGACGCCGTAAACGAGCGGGCCTTTGGCGTGCCCCGGAAAACGAAGCAAGGGCGCTTACATACTCTGACTTTCACAGTTCACAGTCTTGACTTTGAGTGTGACGTAGCGCACGATTTTGTTGCATAAAGCGAACCTTGTTGATCATCACGGAACGAAGCTTGCCCGGATATGTCCTTCCCTTCCCCCGGCTCCACCCGTGATGGCCTCGGAAACAGACGAACGAATTCATTCTGGCCGATCCGCACCTCGCCCATCGGCCCGCCCAGCGATGTCAGCATCCAGGCGGTACCGCTAAATCACCAAAGGAAACTGTTGATGACTATCAAAGATGGCAGCACCATCGATCAAAGCAGTGCAGAGCGCCGGAACCTGGGGACGACACCGGAGTCTGTCCCTGAGTCCAGAAAACGGCGCTCCGGTGCCGTCAGCGGCTTGCGCTGAAGCCCGAAGGGAACGAATTTCAATGATTAATTCGACCAGGTCGACGGCCCCCGTCGACACCTCAAAATCAGAAGAGACCAGCTCCGCGTTCAAACGTCGCTTCATGGTGCGGCTTGTTGCTGTCTTCATCGGCGGAATGTTCCTCGACGGTTACATCCTCGGAATTATCGGCCCCGTCACCGGACCCATGCGGTCAGAGCTCCAGCTCGACGCACTGTCCCTGGGCATGATTGCGGCAGGCCCGCTGGCTGGTATCTTCGTCGGCTCCCCGCTGGCCGGCTGGGCTACCGATAAATTCGGACGCAAGCCCATGTTCCTCGTGGACATGGGCCTGTTCCTCGCGGCCTCAGCGGCCCAGTTCTTCGTAACTTCCGGAGACGGAGCCGTGATCCAACTGGCCATCATCCGGTTCCTCATGGGCGTTGCGATCGGCGGTGAATACTCCATCGGCGGCCCCTTGCTGTCAGAGTTCTCCCCGCCAAAGCTCCGCGGGCGTTTGCTCGGACTGACCCTGATCGCCTGGTACGTCGGCTTCATGATGGCATTCATCATCGGCACGCTCCTGCATGATGCCGGCACCCCCTGGCGCCTCGTCATCGGCACGAGCACGATCCTCGCATTTGTCCTGTTCTTCGCCCGCTTCGGGCTCCCCGAATCGCCCAGCTGGCTCATTACGAAGGGACGGCGTGAGGAAGCACTCGAGATCGCACACAGATACATCGAATCGCCCCAGATGCACAACAGCATCACCGAAGAGATCGACCTGAGGGCGATCCAGGAGGCCCAGGCCGCGCAGGGCAGGACCAAAATCAAGAGCGCCTCCCTCGGAATGCTGTTCTCGAGGCAGAACTGGCGCACCACCCTCTTCACCTCAGGTTTTTGGTTCTGTGCGGTCACTCCGTACTTCGCGATCGCCACCTTCGCCGACGACGTGCTCAACCAGTTCGGCTTCGGCGGCGGCTGGGCCGGTGGAGTCGGGCTGTCCGCACTTGCCACCGCGGGTGTTGTCACCACCGTGCTTCTGATTGACAAGCTCGGCCGCCGAATCCTTACCGTGCCCGGGCAGTGGCTCTGCGCAGGCATCCTTCTGGTGATCGGAGTTTGGGCGGACGCACCGGCGATCCTCGTGCTCGCCCTGTTCCTCGCCTTCTCCTTCTTCAACGCCGGCTACACCACGTTGACCCAGGTCTATCCGGCCGAGCTGTTCCCCGGCCATCTGCGCGGCATCGGAATGGGCTTCGCCGCGGCCTTCAGCCGCATTGGAGCCGCGCTCGGCACCTTCGCCCTGCCGTGGGCGATCAGCAACATCGGCATGGGGCCCAGCATGGTCGTAGCCGCCGCCGTCGCATTACTCGGGGCAATCCTCTCGCAATGGCTCGCGCCTGAGACGAAGGGGCGCACCCTCGCCGACATCTCAGCAGACGTCTCCCACTGACACGGGACTGCACAAGAGGCCCTCGCCGTGCCTGCGGCGGGGGCTTCTTTGCTGCCTTTCGACGCGGTGCTGCCGATCCCCGCAACAAAGCAGGAAATCCTTGACATCCAATGTGAGCTAAGCCACTCTGTTGCATATAGTGATGCGCGTTGCTCATAGCGAAGCTAACTCCATCACCCGGTCAGGCGGATTCCAGCACCACCCAGGAGAACCAAAAATCATGAGCGCATCACCCCGCGTCGTCATCATCGGAGCCGGCATCGTCGGCACCAACCTCGCCGACGAGCTGGTAAGCCGCGGCTGGAACGACATCACCGTCGTCGAGCAGGGCCCGCTGGAACTGGCAGGCGGCTCCACGTCACACGCCCCGGGCCTCGTGTTCCAGAACAATCCGTCCAGGACCATGACGGCATTCGCCACGTACACCGTGAACAAGCTCCTCGCCCTGAGCAAGGACGGCGAGTCCTGCTTCAACCAGGTGGGCGGCCTGGAGCTGGCAACCACTCCGGAGCGCTTCGCCGACCTACAGCGCAAGATGGGCGTGATGACGTCCTGGGGTGTCGAAAGCCGGATCATCGACGCCGACGAATGCGAAAAGATCTACCCGCTGCTGAATACCGGAAAGCTTTCCGGCGGCCGCGAGGTCCTGGGCGGCCTGCTCATCCCCACCGACGGAATCGCCCTGGCGGCCCGGGCGGTGCAGCTGCTGATCGAGCGCACGCGCGAGCGCGGCGTGAGCTACCGCGGCTCCACCACAGTCACCGGCATCACCCGGGAAGCCGGCAAGGTCACCGGCGTGGAGACGTCCGACGGCGTGATCCCGGCTGACATCGTGGTGTCCTGCGCCGGGTTCTGGGGACGTGAGCTCGGCAAGATGGTAGGCCTGGAGGTGCCGTTGCTGCCGCTGGCCCACCAGTACGCGGTCACCACGCCCCTGGCCGAACTCGAGGGCGTCAACGAGCTTCCGAAGGGTGCCAGCAAGCCCATCCTGCGCCACCAGGACAAGGACCTGTACTACCGCGAATGGGGCGACCGCATCGGCATCGGCAGCTACGCCCACCGCCCGATGCCGGTGGACATGTCCGCGCTGCCAAAGGTGGCGGCCAAGGAGATGTCCGACCACCGCATGCCCTCCCGCCTGGACTTCACCCTCGAAGACTTTGTTCCCGCGTGGGAGGACAGCCAGGACCTGCTGCCGGCACTGCGCAGCACTGAGATCCAGGACGGATTCAACGGCATTTTCTCCTTCACCCCCGACGGCGGCCCGCTCATGGGCGAGGCACCGGACCTCGAGGGCTTCTTCGTGGCCGAGGCCGCCTGGGTCACCCACTCCGCCGGCGTGGCCAAGGCCATGGCGGAGCTGATCATCGACGGCCACCCGCAGACCGACCTGCACGGCTGCGAGCTGACCCGCTTTGAAAAGGTGCAGACCTCCGACGCCTACGTCAGCGAGACCTCGCAGCAGAACTTCGTGGAGATCTACGACGTCCTGCACCCGCTGCAGCCGCGCGAATCGCCGCGCGACCTGCGCGTCAGCCCCTTCAACGTCCGGCAGAAGGAGCTTGGGGCCTTCTTCCTGGAATCCGCCGCCTGGGAACGCCCGCACTGGTTCGAAGCCAACCGCCGGCTCCTCGAAGAGCTGCCCGCAGAATGGCAGGCCCCCGAGAGGGACGAGTGGTCCGCCATGTTCCACTCCCCCATCTCCGCCGCCGAAGCGTGGAAGACGCGCACCGCCGTCGGACTTTTCGACATGACGCCGCTGAAGCGCCTCTCCGTCACCGGCCCCGGCGCCCAGGCACTGCTGCACCGGCTCAGCACGGGCAACATCGCCAAGAAGCCAGGTGCCGTGACGTACTGCCTGCTGTTGGAGCACGACGGCGGCATCCGCAGCGACGTGACCGTGGCAAGGCTCGCGGAGGAGGAGTTCCAGCTGGGCGTCAACAGCAACGTTGACTTCGACTACCTCCGGGTGGAGGCCCGCCGGCAGTCGGCGGCGGATCCCGCGCAGTGGGTCCACGTCACCGACATTACGGGCAGCACCTGCTGCATCGGCCTGTGGGGCCCGCTGGCCCGCGAGGTCATCGGCAAGGTCAGCACGGACGACCTGAGCAATGACGGCCTCAAGTACTTCCGCACCAAGCAAATCTCCGTTGGGGGCATCCCCGTCACGGCCATGCGGCTCTCCTACGTGGGCGAACTGGGCTGGGAGCTCTACACCACCGCTGAATACGGGCTGAAGCTCTGGGACTTGCTGTTCGAAGCCGGCCAAGAGCACGGCATCATCGCTGCCGGCCGCGGCGCCTTCAACAGCATGCGTCTTGAAAAGGGCTACCGGCTATGGGGCACGGACATGAACTCCGAGCACAACCCCTACCAGGCTGGTTTGGGCTTCTCCGTGGCCAAGGACAAGACCGGGTTCGTGGGTGCCGAGGCCCTGGCGGTCCGCAAGGAACAGCCGGCGGCCAAGACGCTGCGCTGCCTGACGGTCGACGACGGCACGTCAGTGGTGCTGGGCAAGGAACCGGTGTACGTGGGCGGGGAAGCCGCTGGATACGTCACGAGCGCGGCGTACGGCTTCACCGTCGGCAAGCCCATCGCCTACGCCTGGCTGCCCTCGTCGGTGGCCGAAGGGGACGCCGTGGAAATCGAGTACTTCGGTCGGCGCGTAGCCGCCACCATCAGCGCCGAACCGCTCTTTGACCCGGGCATGGAACGCCTCCGCGGCTGATCCGCCCCACCCACAGCAAGCGGCACCCCGGACTGAACTGCTCAGTCCGGGGTGCCGCCGTTTGGCCTTACCGCTCTTTATAAACGGGAACCAGGCATTAGTTGTTGAGGTAGCCGTTCGGGTCCAGGACGTACTTTGTCGCGGCTCCGGCATCGAATTCCGCGTACCCGCGCGGGGCATCCTCCAGCGGAATGGCCGTGGCGTTGACCGCCTTGGCGATCTGGATTCGGTCATGCAGGATGGCCATCATCAACTGCCGGTTGTACTTCATCACCGGGCACTGGCCCGTGGTGAAGGACAGGGACTTGGCCCAGCCGGTACCCAGCGACAGGGACAGGCTTCCCTTTCGGGCGGCCTCGTCCGCTGCTCCGGGATCGCCCGTGACGTAGAGACCGGGGATGCCCACGGAGCCGCCGGCGGTGGTGAGGTCCATCAGCGAGTTAAGGACGGTGGCCGGTGCTTCCTGGGCGCCGTGGCCGTGTGCGCGGGCCTCGAAACCGACGGCGTCGATGCCGGAGTCGACTTCCCGGACGCCGAGGATCTGCTCGATCTGGTCGGCGGGGTCGCCGTTGGCCACATTCACGGTTTCACAGCCAAAGGACCGGGCCCGGGCCAGGCGATCCTCGTTCAGGTCGCCCACGATAACCACCGCTGCTCCCAGCAGTTGGGCGCTGGCGGCCGCGGCAAGGCCCACGGGACCTGCTCCGGCAACGTACACGGTGGACCCGACCCCGACACCTGCCGTGACGGCGCCATGGAAACCGGTGGGCAGGATGTCGGAGAGCATGGTCAGGTCCATGATCTTCTCCAGTGCCTGGTCCCGGTCGGGGAAGCGCAGCAGGTTCCAGTCCGCGTAGGGGACCAGCACGTATTCGGCCTGGCCGCCAACCCAACCGCCCATATCCACGTAGCCGTAGGCGGAGCCGGGACGGTCGGGGTTCACGTTCAGGCAAATCCCGGTCTTGCGCTCCTTGCAGTTCCGGCAGCGGCCGCAGGAGATGTTGAAGGGGACGGAGACGATGTCCCCGACCTTGATGAACTCGACGTCGGGCCCGGTCTCGATGACTTCGCCAGTGATCTCGTGCCCCAGGACGAGGCCGGCCGGTGCGGTGGTCCGGCCGCGGACCATGTGCTGGTCGGACCCGCAGATGTTGGTGCTCACGGTGCGCAGGATGACCCCGTGAGGGACCTTCCGGCCGACATTGGCGGGATTGACGCCGGGGCCGGCTTTCAGCTCAAACGAGGGATACGGGGTGTCGATGACCTCGACGACTCCGGGCTCCTTGTACGCAACGGCTTTGTTACCTGACATGGGCATGGCTCCTATGGTTGGCGTTCGGTTGCCACGGAAGGCCTGACGCTGGGTGCATCAGACCTTCCGTGTGGTGTTACTTTTCACTTGCGGTGAATCTTTGGGGGCCGCGGGGTGCCCGCCGGCCCAGGGCGCGGCTAGGCGTCGATCACCATGTCGGTGCGCGCGGTGGAACAGCAGGGAAGGAACTTTCCGGCATCGATTTCACGTTTACGGATTCCGCCCTGGTGGTTCATGTCGATCTCCCCGGACAACTTGACCACCTTGCAGGAGCCGCACATGCCTTCCTTGCAGTTGGCGCCGATCCGGACACCGGCGCGCTGGGCCACCTCGAGGATGTGCTCCTCGGGGTCGATCCGCACGTTGATCCCGGTGCGCATGAAGGACAGGGTGAGGCTGCCGGTTCCCACGGTGTCGAAGCTGGAGGCGTCCGGGGTCTGCGCATCCGGGGCCACAGCCGGGGTGCCACCGGCCGGGGCCGGGGCTTCCGGGTTGGCAGCTTCCAGCGCCAGTCCCGTGGCCTGCAGGGTTCCGTCCTGGTCGTAGCCGGGCTCGTAGATCCCGAACGCTGCGGGCTGGCCTTCGAAGTAGTCCTCGGCGGATTCCGCGATTTCCCCAGCGATTTCCTCGGCGATGTCCGCCGCCAGGGCGAGCTCGGCCTGGTATTCGAGGAGGGTTTGCCGGTCGCCGGAGAAGAACTCCATGTAGATGGAGGTGTCGTCGACGCCCACCTTCCTGAGCAACTCAGTGGCGGTGTTCAGATACCCCTCCGGTCCACAGGCGTACACCTGCCGGCCGTTGGCGTCGGGCGCCACCTCATCGATCATGGCTGAGGTCAGCCGTCCGCTGAAGCCTTCCCAGTGCTCGGGCCTGCCGCGGTCGCCCAGGGCATAGAAGACCTTGATGCGCGAGTCCACGGAAGCGATGTAGGCCAGCTCCCGGTGGAAGGCGAAGCCGCCGGCTTCCGCGCCGTGATAGAGCACCACCACGTCGGCGGTTCCCGGCAGGGAGTGGATGGTCCGCAGCATCGACATGATGGGGGTGATGCCGGCGCCTGCAGCCAGGAAGAGGTACCGGGCGCGCCGGTCGGCGTCAGGCAGGTGGAATGCGCCCACAGGTCCCAGCATGTCCAGGACGGTGCCGGGCCTGACGTTCTGGTGCACCCAAGGGGAAACCAGTCCGCCCGGGTCACGCTTAACGGTAACGCTGAAGGTCCACGGTTCCGTGGGCGAACTGGACAGCGAGTAGCTGCGGTCCACGGGTTCCTGGTCCTCGCCGTTAACCGGGAAGGCGATGTTCACGTACTGGCCCGGGCGGAACGCCAGCGGTGCACCATCGGAGCGGCGGAACACGAAGGTCATCATGCCGCCCGCTTCGGGGATGGTTTCGACGCATTCGGCCATGAACTCCTGCGGATGCCACGGGCCCAGGGCCTTGGCTGCGCTGGCCGGTCCTTCGACGCTGCCCATCACCCGGTTCCACGGCATTTCAAGGCCGCGGATGCGCTGTGGTTCCTGGACCTGCGTCTGGGTGAGGACGTCAATCATGCCAAGTGCTCCTGCACGCGGTGGACGTACCAGTTGATGAAGGCCTCCACCTGGTATTCGCTCTTCATGTACGGGCCGGGCTCGTAGGCGGGGCTGGCAGCTCCCTGCTGGCACAGTTCCACGAACGCCTTGTCCTGAATGTTGGTCTGCTTCCAGGTGTAGGTGAGCTTGTCGAGGTCGTAGTCAACGCCTTCCTCGGCGTCGTCAGCCACCAGCCAGGTGGTGCGGACCAGGGACTGGTGCTCGTTGATGGGGAAGACGCCGAACGTGATGACGTGGTCGCCCAGGAAGTGGAACCAGCTGTTGGGCTGCAGGTGCATCGAGCAGCGGCCCAGGCGGAAGTCCCGCAGGTCGCCGAGCAGCTTCTTGGAGAGCCTGCGGCCGTCGGCCGAGAACGATTCGCCTTCGCCGTCCAGGGATTCGCGTGAGATGCGGATACCGGCAATGCGGGTGTCGAGTTCCTCAACCACCTCGTAGGGCAGGCCGTAGCGGCGGCAGCGCTCCTCGAGGGAGGACTGGGCTTCCTTGTTGCGGTCCCAGACCTCTTCAAGGTGGGCCGGAATCAGTCCCTCGGTCAGGCCCCATGTGGGGAAGAGCGAGCAGGCGAGTTCCGGGTGTCCGTCGCAGTGGTAGCACTCACGGTTGTTCTCCATGACGAGCTTCCAGTTGCCCTCTTCGATGATGTTCTGCTGGTAGGCAATCTTCGTCTTGGACAGGTCGTGGGGTGCCAGGTAGGGCTCAAAGATCTTGGAGGTCTCGTCGAAGTCTGCGGGCGGTTCGTCAGCGATGCAGACGAAGATGAGGCCGGCAACCTCGCGGCTGTGGGCGCGCTTGAGGGCAAAGCAGTTCTTATCGAACTTGGCTTCGCCGGGGGCGGAGGCGTGGATCAGGTTGCCCTCCGGGGAGTAAGTCCAGGAGTGGTAGCCACAGACCAGGTTTCCGGTGGAACCGGCAGCTTCGGTCAGGACCCGCGCACCCCGGTGGCGGCAGACGTTGTGCAGGACGTTGACGTCGCCCTCATCGGTGCGCAGCACGATCAGGGAGTAGGGGCCGTAGTCCACCGTGATGTAGTCGCCCGGCTCCGGCAGCTCGGCAACGCTGCCGGCAAAGATCCAGTGCTGGCCGAAGATGGCCTCCATGTCGAGCTTGAAGATGGTGGGGTCGGTGTAAAAGGGGGCGTCGAGGGAGTAGCCGGTGCGCCGTAGAGCGAACAACTCGGTAATTTCAGCCAGCTGCTCGGCCGGCAATGTTGAAGCGAGCTTTCCGCGTGCGCTGAGGGGCGCGTTCACTGAGGTAGTCATGTGTTTCCTCCCAAAAGGGCTGGGTTTTGAGCAAATTGAGGAGATTACGGAGCGGCTGGGGCAACAGGGGTTGTCCAGGACGTTCTGTTCACCAATGTGGGGAGGTACATCAGCAACAGACTTGATGACTCCAGAGGAGAACTGGAAGCACCTAACGCAACAGCGATCACCATATGCAACAGTGTGACTCCTGCCACCCCCGCTGTCAATGAATTTCAGATATGACGGAAAAGCCCGGAATGTGTCGTCCGATGCGTGCCGCCAACAGGCCTTGCGTGTCAGGTGCAGCGTCGAATAAACCCGCACTTTTCACCCCGGAACGGCCCGCGAATTGGCATTTGACGGCAATCCCAGTGCTTTGGACTGCCGCGAAGTGCCACCTCGCGGGCGCTTGGCTTCCGCCGGCGGCTACGGCAGGGACCTGGATCCGGAGGGGGGCCGGACGGCAACAACCCTGCGTGACTACCGGGAACATGCAACAGCGACGGCGACACCGGCACCTGCCGGACTGTCGCCGTCGCTGTTTCCGCCCTTCACGGGCTTACTGCATCGATTCTTTGTTGGCTACTGCGCCACCTTGGCCAGTGTTTCCCGTTCCGCGGCGATGGTGGTGTTGTCGCCGTGGCCTGTGCGGACCACGGTCTCAGCGGGCAGGGTCAGCAGCTTCTCCCTGATGGAGGTCAGGATGGTCGGGTAGTCGCTGTAGGACCGGCCAGTGGCACCCGGGCCGCCGTTGAACAGCGTGTCCCCGGTGAAGACCGTCCCTTCACTCTCGAGGTAGAAGCACGTGGATCCCGGCGAGTGCCCCGGGGTGTGGATGGCACGCAGCGTGGACCCGCCAACTTCGAACACATCGCCGTCGGCGTGGTACTGGTCGGGCTTGGCGTCCTGGTACACCTGCTCCCACAGGACCAGGTCCTCCGAGTTCAGGAGGATCGGGGCGCCCAGAGCGTCTGCTACTTCGCGGGCGGCGCCGATGTGGTCGTTATGCGCGTGGGTGAGCAGGATGGCCTTGACCTTGCGGCTGCGGACCTGGTTGATGATCGCAGCGGCGTCATGGGGCGCATCGATGATGACGCATTCCTCATCGTTGCCCACGATCCAGACGTTGTTGTCCACGTCCCAGGTGCCGCCGTCGAGCGAAAAAGTGCCCGAGGTGACCAGGTTCTCGATGGTGACTGCCATTAGATCTCCACCACCGAGCGCAGGACCTTACCCTCGTGCATCTTCTCGAACGCTTCCTCCACCTGCTTGATGGTGATGCGTTCGGAGACGAAGGCGTCCAGGTCCAGGTTGCCCTGCTTGTAGTGCGACACCAGCATGGGGAAGTCGCGGGAGGGCAGGCAGTCACCGTACCAGGAGGACTTCAGCGAGCCGCCGCGCCCGAAGACGTCCAGCAGCGGCAGTTCCAGCGTCATCTCCGGCGTCGGCACGCCCACCAGGACCACGCGGCCGGCAAGGTCGCGGGCGTAGAAGGCCTGCTTGTAGGTTTCAGGACGGCCGACGGCGTCAATCACCACGTCCGCGCCAAATCCTCCGGTGAGGGCACGGATGGCTTCCACCGCGTCCTCCTGCTTGGAGTTCACGCCGTGGGTGGCACCGAGGGACTTGGCCATCTCAATCTTGTTGTCATCGATGTCCACGGCGATGATTGTCGTCGCGCCCGCCAGCTTGGCGCCGGCGATCGCCGCGATGCCCACGCCGCCGCAGCCGATCACTGCCACGGACTCGCCGCGTTTGACGTCGCCGGTGTTGATTGCGGCACCGATGCCGGCCATGATGCCGCAGCCCAGCAGGCCGACGGCGGCAGCGTCCGCCTCGGGGTCCACCTTGGTGCATTGTCCGGCAGCCACAAGGGTCTTTTCGGCGAAGGCGCCGATGCCCAGGGCCGGGGAAAGCTCGGTCCCGTCCTCGAGGGTCATCTTCTGGGTGGCGTTATGAGTGTTGAAGCAGTACTGCGGCTGGCCCTTGGCGCACGCGCGGCACTCGCCGCACACAGCGCGCCAGTTCAGGATGACCCGGTCGCCGGGAGCCACGGAGGTGACATCAGGGCCGACAGCGCTAACCACGCCAGTGGCTTCGTGACCGAGCAGGTACGGGAAGTCGTCGCCGATACCGCCCTGCTTGTAGTGCAGGTCGGTGTGGCAGACACCGCAGGTCAGGATGTCGACCAAGGCCTCCCCCGGGCCCGGATCCGGCACCAGGATCGTCTCCAGCGACACCGGGGCGTTCTTTTCCTTAACCACAACTGCTTGGACTTTGTGGACCATGGTCTTGTGTTCCTTTCCTGGATCCGGCTGGATCCGGTGAGTCGGCACCAAGTGCCAATCTAGCTGACGTGCCAAGGCCCAGGGGTCTCGCCATGGCCAGTGCGACCTGCGGGATGATTGCGGATTACACAACAAGTTGCACAAAGCACTAACGGGAAATATGGCAGCGGCTACAGGTCGTGTCAATAGATATATCAGTTGCAGGCCAGTTGCGGCGCGGGTCACGGATCCTTTCCGGGCGAAGTTTGGCGAGGCAGGAAACCTGGGCTCCCGCCGCCCGGCGTCCTGTTATGTGGCCCAAATGTCCGGCAGTAGGCTGGATGGCATGGCTTTTGAAGAAACCCCTGCCGAGCGGCGCGAAGTAACCGTCCGCCGGGCACCCAAATACGTTCCATTCCTGATCCTGGGTGCCGTGGTGGGAATTATCGCTGCCGCAGTGGTGGCATATGCGGTTCCGGGCGACGCGTCATTCGACCCCGCAGCCGTCTTCGGTTTCTTCCTGATCATGTTCGCTGCCATCGGTGCCATCCTCGGTGCTGGCCTGGCGCTGGTCCTTGACCGTCGAAGCGTGAAACGGCAGCAGACGGCCGTGGTGGAGGCTGTTCCGGATTCAGAGCCCGATACCGATCCCCAGGGCTAGCAGGTCACAAACCGGTGGCCGGAAAAGACATACCCCATATCGTGCGATAATCGATCAGTGGCACGCGGCGATGGAAAACTTTCCCATGATCTTCTCCCCGGCGAAAAAGGCCCCCAGGACGCTTGCGGCGTCTTCGGCGTCTGGGCACCGGGTGAGGAAGTAGCAAAACTTACCTATTACGGGCTGTATGCATTGCAGCACCGCGGTCAGGAGTCGGCTGGCATAGCGACCAGCGACGGCAAACGGATCAACGTCTACAAGGACATGGGCCTCGTCTCCCAGGTCTTCGACGAGACCACCCTGAACACCTTGACCGGGCACCTGGCTGTGGGCCACTGCCGCTACTCCACCACCGGCGCCAGCCACTGGGCCAATGCACAGCCCACGCTCGGCGCCACGGCCACTGGCACGGTTGCCCTGGCACACAACGGCAACCTGACCAACACCGTGGAACTCAACGCCATGATCACCGAACGCAACGGCGGTCATCTCACCGGTGAAATGAAGCAGGGCAACACCTCGGACACCGCGTTGGTCACCGCCCTGCTGGAGGGCGAGCCGGGCAAGACGCTCGAGGAAACCGCCACCGAACTGCTGCCCAAGATCAAAGGCGGCTTCTGCTTCGTCTTCATGGATGAAGGTACCCTTTACGCGGCGCGCGACACCTTCGGCATCCGCCCCCTGGTCCTGGGCCGGCTGGAGCGCGGCTGGGTCGTCGCGTCCGAACAGTCCGCCCTGGCCACCGTGGGTGCCAGCTTCATCCGCGAGATCGAGCCGGGTGAGTTCATCGCCATTGACGAGGACGGGGTGCGTTCCAAGCGCTTCGCGGAGCCGACGCCGGCGGGCTGCGTTTTTGAGTACGTGTACCTTGCGCGCCCGGACGCCGCCATAGCAGGGCGGTCCGTGTACGAATCCCGGGTGGAGATGGGACGCCAGCTGGCCCGGGAAAACACCCAGGTTGCGGATATCGTCATCCCCGTACCGGAGTCCGGCACCCCGGCGGCGGTCGGTTACGCCGAGGAATCCGGCATCCCTTTCGCCCACGGCTTCGTCAAGAACTCCTACGTGGGCCGCACCTTCATCCAGCCGTCGCAGACCCTGCGCCAGCTGGGCATCCGGCTCAAGCTCAACGCCTTGGAATCGGTGATCCGCGGCAAGCGCGTTGTCGTGGTGGATGACTCGATCGTCCGCGGCAACACCCAGCGGGCCATCGTAAGGATGCTCCGGGAAGCCGGAGCTGCCGCCGTGCACGTGAAGATTTCCTCCCCGCCGGTACAGTGGCCCTGCTTCTACGGCATCGACTTCGCCTCCCGGGCCGAGCTGATCGCCAACGGCGCCACCATTGAAGAGATCTCCCAGGCCATTGGCGCCGACTCACTGGCCTATATCTCAGAGGACGGCATGATCGGGGCCACCCGGCAGCCGCGCGAACGCCTCTGCACTGCCTGCTTCACCGGCAAATACCCCATTAAGCTTCCCGATGCGGACAAGCTGGGCAAGAACCTGCTGGAGCGCACGGACCTCGGCGGCCTGAAGCCTTCCCCGTCCGCGCTCCCCGGTGAAACCGCCGCCCTGGCCGTTGACGCCACCGAGGATCCCGCGGAAAAGTCCGGTGCCACCGGTTGCGATCCGGGCCCGGACTCCGAATTCGAGAACCTGCTGACCGAAGCCGACCTCGTGCCCGACGTACACGCCGCCACCAGCGCCGACAAGAAGGATTCCGTATGACCTCCGCCAGCCCCGCCGCAGAAAACTCCGGCATCACCTACGCCTCCGCCGGCGTGGACGTTGAAGCCGGGGACCGCGCCGTCGAGCTCATGAAGGATGCCGTCAAGGCGACCCACAACTCCTCGGTGATCGGCGGGGTGGGCGGCTTCGCGGGCCTCTACGACGTCTCCAGGCTGCTGACCTACAGGAAGCCGCTGCTGGCCACCTCAACGGACGGCGTGGGCACCAAGGTGGCCATCGCGCAGGCGATGGACATCCACGACACCATCGGGTTCGACCTGGTGGGCATGGTGGTGGACGACATCGTGGTGGTGGGCGCCGAGCCGCTGTACATGACCGACTACATCGCCTGCGGCAAGGTTGTCCCGGAGCGCATCGCCGACATCGTCCGCGGCATCGCCTCCGCCTGCTCCGTAGCCGGCACCGCCCTGGTGGGTGGCGAAACCGCCGAGCACCCCGGCCTGCTGGGCGAGCATGAGTACGACGTTGCCGGTGCAGCCACCGGCGTAGTGGAGGCCGACGCGCTGCTGGGTCCGGACCGGGTCCGCGCCGGGGACGTGGTGATCGGTATGGCCTCCTCCGGGCTGCACTCCAACGGCTACTCCCTGGTCCGCCGCGTCATCAACCATGCCGGCTGGGCGCTGGACCGCCAGGTCTCGGAACTGGGCCGCACCCTGGGTGAGGAACTCCTGGAGCCGACCCGCGTCTACGCGGCCGATTGCCTGGACCTGGCCCGCACCTTCCCGGTCAGCGCCGGCGCGGCCGTGCACGGCTTCAGCCACGTGACAGGCGGTGGCCTGGCCGCCAACCTGGCCCGTGTCCTGCCGCAGGGCCTGGTGGCCACGGTTGACCGCGCCACCTGGGAACTGCCGGCCATCTTCAAGCTCGTGTCCGAACTGGGCAACGTCCCCCTGGCCGACCTGGAGCGCACGCTGAACCTCGGCGTGGGCATGGTGGCCATCGTGTCCCCCCAAGCAGCGGATGCCGCCGTGGCCCGCCTCAACGAGCGCGGGCTGCCGTCCTGGATCATGGGCACCGTCACCGCGGACTCCGATTCGATCGACAAGTCCGGCCCCGATTACGTGCAGGGCGCCAAGGGCGTGGACGGCGGAGCTGTCCGCCTGGTCAACGCCTACGCCTAAAACCCTCCATCCATTGCTGGGTACTTGTCGTTTTCACGCCTGGGAACGACAAGTACTCAGCACTCGATGCTTTTAATCGACTTGGATCAGGTTGAGCACTCCGCCCTGGGGATCCCTTATGGTGGCCAGTGAACCGTCGACAGGGTATTCGTCCGGCTCCACCAGGACCTCGCCGCCTGCTGCCTGGGCCGCCGCTGCCGCCCCTGCAACATCCGCCACGCCGAAATAGACCTGCCAGTCGGCCTGCTCGCATTCATCGGCAGGAACGACGCCGGCCACTTCGCTGCCGTCGATGAGCAGCGTGCTGTAGCTGCCGCCGTCGTCCTGGGGATACTCGGTGACCTCATGCCCGAACAGCTGCTGGAAGAAGCCGACGGCGGCCGGAGGCTCGGGCGTGAACAGTTCCGCCCAGGCAAGCGCACCGGGCTCGTTGAACAAGCGGCTTCCGTAGTGCGTTCCGGGCTCCCAGATCCCGGTGGTTCCACCGCCGGGAGGGGCCAGGAAGCCAAGCACTCCCGTATCGCCCACCGGCTCCGGGCCGAACAAAGCAGTGCCACCGGTGTGGCGTGCTTCTTCCAGCACGTCCGCGGCATCCTTGGCGGAGAAGTAGATGTTCCACTTTGCGGCAGTGCCGGCCTCCAACTGGAGGGGGTTTTGCGGTGCGATCGTGGATACCAGCTCTCCGCCCACGAAGGCCTGCGCGTAGCTGCGGCCATCCGGGGTGGGAAAGTCCTGGTAGGTCCAGCCGAAGATACGGCCGTAGAAGTCTTTGGCGGCGGCAACATCCGGGGTCTGCAGATCCGCCCAGCAGGGCTCGCCGTTGGCGTACGTGGTCCGAACAGTCATCCGGTCAGGTTACCAATCCGGTCCGTGAAGCAATACGGAAAGCCCGCTGCCGCACCGGTAATCCGGGGTGGCAGCGGGCTTCGCGCTGTAAGCGGTCACCCGAACCGGGTATCAAAAAGGAGTTCCCGCACATTACCTGCGTCCGCATTCCTGCGGGATCAGTCTGTGCTTGAGCGCCACAGCAGCCGGGCCAGAGCCACGGCGGGCTTGCGACAACTAGCCGATGCGACGGTGGTCAACCTCGTCGTCATCGTCATCCAAATCATCCGCGTACTTATCCACATAAGCCGAATAGTCCGGTTCGACCGGCTCATTCGAGTAACGGCTCGTTGAACGACTGGCAGGGCCCGTCAGCTCACGCTGAAGTGCCGAGTAGTCAGTGTTCGGGGAGTAGTACTTGATGTCCCGAGCCTGCTTGGTAGCTTTTGCCTTTTGACGGCCGCGCCCCATGGCGTGACCCCCTTTTGTACTTGGACCGGAGGTGGTCACCTTGGCGATCGGTGAGGCCCCGGAATGTTTGGTCAATTTGTCGTACACCTAGATTACATGCTTTCGGCGGGCCCCGCTTGCCGCCTCGAGGCCCGCACGGCCCGGTGGGGTACCATGACGCACTCCCACCCGCGGGATTCCGGCATTTTTCTTCGGTAGAGTCACCTAAGAACTGCCGATATTATCCGGCCGTTGGCGAGCCGCGGAACCAAACCAGGAGGATGCGCACCCGTGAACCAGCAGGACCTCCCGCCAAAACCGTCCTCGCCGCCGCGCACCGGAGGCCTGCCTAAGATCCCTAACGGAAACGGTACGTCAGCTCCTGCGCCGGAATCCGTCACCTGGTCCCAAACGCCCCACGAGCCCGCCCTGGAAAAGCGCGCCAACAGGCGGCCGGCCTTTTGGAAGGCGCTTCTCGTCGTCGTAATCCTGGCGGTTGCGGGATCGCTGGTATGGCTTGCCGTGTGGCTGGGCTCTTCCCCGGGCACCCAGGCACCGAAAGCCGCTGCACCGGGTGTGCTGCAGACCGCCGTCACTCCGCCCGCCAGCCCCCAGCCCCTCCCCCGGGAAGGGGTGGCACCCGCCGCGTACGCCGTTGGTGATTGCTTCAAGGACTTCGACCCGCAGGCGCTGTCGTCCACGGTGGTGGCCTGTGACACGCCCCATTCGGCGCAGTTGGTGGCCACCCTGCACTACCCGCAGGACGCCGAGTATCCGGGTGCGGACCCGCTCAAGGCAAAAGCGCTGGAGGTCTGCCAGGCAGCAAAGCTCAGCCCGG
The DNA here is from genome assembly GCF_021800405.1 of Arthrobacter sp. FW306-07-I. NCBI lineage: Bacteria > Bacillati > Actinomycetota > Actinomycetes > Micrococcales > Micrococcaceae > Arthrobacter > Arthrobacter sp. FW306-07-I. Next base: position 3,913,856 of record NZ_CP084550.1, read on the forward strand.
CGGCGAAGCAGTTCCCGCTCAACTACCAGCGCAGTTACCCCAGCACCACCAGCTGGGGATCAGGCGACCGTCGGGTGGACTGCTACGTCGCGGCCGACGGCGGCAACGTGATCAACGCAAGTGTGCTGCCCTGACAGAGAGCCTGCCGGGGCAGCACACCCAAACCGCAGCGCGAGGCTAGTCCTTCCGACGGACCGACAGCCCTGAGCTCGGGGCACCGGTCAGCGTGTCGACGCTGGAATCGGTGAGTTCGCCGAAGTCCGGCGCGGTGTCCACCAGGACTGTGTCGCCGTCGCTGATCTCGCCCGCCAGGATGGCCTTGGCCAGCCGGTCGCCGATCTCGCGCTGCACCAGGCGGCGCAGCGGCCGGGCACCGTAGGCGGGGTCGTAGCCGGACAACGCCAGCCATGCCTTGGCGCCGTCGGTGACATCGAGGGTGAGCCGCCGCTCGTGCAGCCGCCGACCCAGTTCCGCCACATGCAGTTCCACGATGTGCGCCAGTTCCTCCACCGTAAGGGCGTCGAACAGGACCACTTCATCGAGCCGGTTCAGGAACTCCGGCTTGAAGGACGCGTTCACGGTGGCCATCACGGCGTTGCGCTTGGCCTCGGCGTTCAACGACTGGTCCACCAGGAACTGGCTGCCCAGGTTGGAGGTCAGCACCAGGATCACGTTGCGGAAGTCCACGGTGCGGCCCTGCCCATCGGTGAGGCGGCCGTCGTCGAGCACCTGCAGGAGGATGTCGAACACCTCGGGGTGCGCCTTCTCCACCTCGTCCAGCAGCACCACGGAGTACGGGCGGCGGCGGACGGCCTCGGTCAGCTGGCCGCCTTCCTCGTAGCCCACGTATCCCGGAGGCGCCCCGACCAGGCGGGCCACGCTGTGCTTCTCGCTGTACTCGGACATGTCGATGCGCACCATGGCACGCTCGTCGTCGAACAGGAAGTCAGCCAGGGCCTTGGCCAGCTCGGTCTTGCCCACGCCTGTGGGGCCCAGGAACAGGAACGAACCGGTAGGGCGGTTGGGGTCGCTGATGCCCGCCCGCGCGCGCCGGACGGCGTCCGACACTGCCTTCACGGCCTTGGCCTGGCCGATCAGGCGCCGGCCCAGCTCCTCCTCCATGTGCAGCAGCTTCTGGCTTTCGCCCTGCAGCATCCGGCCGGCGGGGATGCCCGTCCAGGCCGAGATGACCTCCGCGATGTCTTCCGCGGTCACTTCCTCCGCCACCATCTGCGCCGGCTTGTCCGTGACGGCAGCCTCGGCCTCCGCGGCGGCGTTCAGCTCGCGTTCCAGCGCCGGGATTTCGCCGTAGAGGATCCGCGAAGCCGTCTCCAGGTCACCTTCGCGCTGGGCCTTGTCAGCGGCGGAGCGCAGCTCATCCAGCTTGGCCTTCAGGTCGCCTACCCGGTTGAGGCCGGCCTTCTCGGCTTCCCACCGGGCATTCAGCGCGGAGAGTTCCTCTTCCTTGTCCGCCTTGTCGGCACGGAGTGCGGCCAACCGCTCCACGGACGCGGGGTCCGATTCGCCGCTCAGGGCCAGTTCCTCCATGGTGAGGCGGTCCACCTGCCGGCGGAGCTGGTCGATTTCCTCCGGGGCGGAGTCGATTTCCATGCGGAGGCGTGAAGCCGCCTCATCGACCAGGTCGATGGCCTTGTCCGGCAGCTGCCGGCCGGAAATGTAGCGGTTGGAGAGCGTGGCCGCCGCCACCAGCGCGGAGTCGGCGATGGACACCTTGTGGTGCGCCTCGTAGCGTTCCTTCAGTCCGCGGAGGATGCCGATGGTGTCCTCCACGCTGGGCTCACCTACGTACACCTGCTGGAAGCGGCGCTCCAAAGCCGCATCCTTCTCGATGTTTTCGCGGTACTCGTCCAGGGTGGTGGCACCGATCAGCCGCAGTTCGCCACGGGCCAGCATGGGCTTGAGCATGTTGCCGGCGTCCATGGAGGAGTCGCCGGTGGCGCCGGCCCCCACCACGGTGTGGATCTCGTCGATGAAGGTGACGATCTGGCCATCGGAGCCCTTGATTTCCTCAAGCACCGCCTTCAGCCGTTCTTCAAACTCACCACGGTATTTGGCACCGGCAACCATGGAACCCAGGTCCAGGGAGATCAGGGTCTTGCCGCGCAGGCTTTCCGGGACGTCCCCGGCCACCATCCGCTGCGCCAGGCCTTCCACTACGGCGGTCTTGCCCACGCCGGGCTCACCGATGAGCACCGGGTTGTTCTTGGTGCGCCGGGACAGGACCTGGACCACGCGCCGGATTTCAGAGTCGCGGCCGATCACGGGGTCCAGCTTGCCGGCGCGGGCCATGGCAGTCAGGTCGGTGCCGTACTTCTCAAGTGCCTGGAAGGTGTTTTCCGGGTCCGGGCTGTCCACCTTGCGGTCGCCACGGACGCCGGGCAGCGCGGCGAGCAGGGCTTCGCGGGAAGCGCCGGCGTCGCGCAGCAGGCGGGCAGCGGCGTCATTGCCGGCGGACAGGCCCACCAGGAGCACTTCGGTGGACACGAACGAATCGCCCAGCCGGTCAGCCTCCTCCTTGGCGTGCTGGATGGCCTGCAGCGCAGGCCGGGACAGCTGGGCCTGCTGGCTGGAGCCGCCGGACGTTGCGGGCAGGGCCTTGATGGCGCTGCTGGCCTGGACGCTGACGGCGTCGGGGTCGGCCCCGGTCGCACGGAGCAGCGCAACGGCCACGCCCTCCCGCTGGTCCATCAGGGCCTTGAGGAGGTGGGCCGGTTCCACCTGGGGGTTCCCGGCCGTCGAGGCGTTCATTGCCGCGGCGGAAAGAGCCTCCTGGCTCTTGGTGGTGAATTTGACGTCCAAAGAGAGCTCCTTTCGGGGGCTTGTTGACTAAGTTGAGTCTACTACGCTCAACTTTGAACGGGGAGGTCCACTAGCCATGTTTGCCCAAGGCGAAACGGCTGTCCAGAGCCCGAGGACCTTTCAAGAACCGGGGGCCTCCCGGGAACCGGCTCCGGCCCTGTGTTCAGGGCCCTTAGGTTCCGTACACGGACACGGCGGCAGCCTTCACCACGAAGTGCACCTTCATGCCCGGGACGAGGCCCAGGTCCGCGGAAGCGGCAGGCGTGATGTCCGCGGCGAGGCTTCCGGCGCGGACGCGGATCTGGTCGCCGTGCGGCTCCAGATCGGTGATGGTGACAGCCAACGAGTTCCGGGGGCTTCCATGTGCGTCCGTCAGGAACACGGAAACGGCCGACGGCGGGAAGACGGCTACGCCGGAACCGCCCGGCGTGTGCAGGTGGCCGGGTTCGTCGTCGTGGCCGGTGACCCTGAGGCCGCCATCGGTCCGGACCCCGGTGCCGTCGAGGGTGCCGGCAACGATGTTCAGCCCGGCAAGCCCGGCGGCGAAAGAGCTTCGCGGGCGCTCCAGGACGGTCCGGGTGAGACCCTCCTCCGCAATCTTGCCGTCCTGCAGGATCACCACGCGATCCGCGAGCATCAGCGCATCCAGCACGTCGTGGGTGACGATAATGGCCTGCCGCCCGGCCAGGACGCGCTTGAACAGGCGGCGCAGCAGCGGCGCGGAGTGGATGTCCAGGGCGGCCAGCGGCTCGTCGAGCAGGAGGAGCGCAGGGTCGGCGGCGAGCGCCCGGGCCACGGCGACGCGCTGGGCCTGCCCACCCGAGAGCTCGGCAGGACGACGCGCGGCCAGATGGTCCGCTTCGACGTCTGCCAGCAGCCGCAGGGCCTGCTCCTTGGCCTCCCGCCTGGATACGCCGGCACTCCGGGGCCCGAAAGCGACATTCTCCAGAACGTTCAAATGGGGAAAGAGCAGGGGTTCCTGGGCGAGCAGGGCCGTGCCGCGGTCGTGCGGCGGCGACCAGGTGTGCTGTGCCCCATCGAGGTCGAAGAGCGTCCTGCCGTTGAGTTCGGCCCGGCCGCTGTCCGGCCGCAGCAGGCCGGCAATGCTGGACAGCAGGGTCGATTTACCGGCGCCGTTGGGTCCCATGACGGCGACGGTTTCGCCCGGCCGGACGGTCAGGGCCACGTCGAACCCCCGGCCGGCCACGGCCGCTTGGAAGGACAGCGTCACTGTGCGCTCCCTCCTGCCGGAGCGGCCGCCGTCGTGCGTTGTCCGGATCCGGCGCGGCCCGCTGCCGGGCGCCGGATGAGGAAACGACGTTCCCCGCCGGAGAGCGGCCCGACCTCTTCGGGGATGGCGGCGAAGTCGATCCACGCCTTCACCTGATTGGGCCCCTCGGGTTCGCCGCTCGTGTGCACCCACGGATTACCGGGTGCAGCGAACTTCCCCCCGAACGCCTTTAGCAGCAGCTCCGTTGCTGCCTCGGTGGGGTACATGCCTCGCGCCCAGGCGCGGAGGTCATCTGCATGCGACATTGGGTGGTCCTTTTTACTCGTGGTCTGGATTAGAGGGCGCTGCCTGTCGGGGCCAGCGTATCTGCTGACCCCGACAGTTGTACTGCTTAGAACGGGGGTTCGGAGTCGGGTCCGTTGCCCCATCCGCCGGCGGCATTGCTGGTGGCCGGCACGGCCCAGGGATCGTCCTGGGGCCCGGTCTGGGGTTGGCTGTTGGCATTGTGGTAGCCGTTCCCCTGCCCGCTCTGGGCGCTGCGCTGGGTGCGGTTGACCTTGGCATTCGCATACCGAAGTGAGGGGCCAATCTCGTCCACCTCGAGCTCGATAACGGTGCGCTTCTCACCTTCCTTGGTCTCGTAGGAACGGGACTTCAGCCGGCCGGTCACGATCACACGCATGCCCTTGGTCAGAGACTCGGCCACGTTCTCCGCCGCTTCCCGCCAGACACTGGCACGGAGGAACAGGGTCTCCCCGTCCTTCCACTCGTTGGACTGACGGTCGAAACGTCCTGGGCGTTGACGCGATGGTGAAGTTCGCTACCGCCGACCCACTCGGAGTGAAGCGCAGCTCGGGGTCCGATGTCAGGTTTCCAATGACAATAATGGTTGTTACTGTACGACGACTACGCCAACCCAGGTAACGGTGGGGATGACCGGTACTTTGAGGCGATCAGCCGCCGCCCGCTCGGGGAAGGTGGGCTCTGGGACTCACACACGACCGCACCCACGACCAACCAGGTGGGACCGGACCTCAAAACGAACCCACACCAGACACCGAGAACATCACCATCTTGGCGGGCACTCTTGGCGGACGTCGGTGCGGTCCAATCGATGTCTCGCAAAGCCAACTGCTACGACAACGCCGTCATTGAGAACTTCTTCGGACACCTCAAAGAAGAGCTCTTCCACCGCGTCCGATTCCTCAACACCGATGCTCTGGTGTCAGCGCTGCACGAATACATCCACTGGTACAACACTGAACGAATCTCCACAAAGCTCAAGGGCCTCAGTCCGATCCAGTACCGTGCGCAGACTATGGCGGCCTAAGTCCATTCACCTACAACTACTCCGCGAATCCACCCGGACCTAAGCAACGTGACCTAACCACCAATCTGTGAATGCGCAACAATATTCAATAGCTACGGACTGGAGGATTTGATGTCGACGCCAGAGCTGGTCGGCGTAATCTGGGTTTGCTGTGGGCTGGCTATGCTCGTTCTAGGCCGACTGATGGAAAGCTTCGCGGCGAGAAGCTACTCACGTAGTCACCCAGGCCAGGACGTTGACCGGTATATCAGGCGTCAACGGCTTCAGTACAGGACGCTTGCCGCCTTAGGAATTATTGCCGGTGTGATCCTCCTCGTGTACCGCCTCTCAGGCGGTCAATTTGAAGGAGAATAACTTTGTCGCCCTCGCTCTATTCTGCTGCCGCCTGCGTGGTCTCCGGTGTGCTCATCATCTTGAGCCGGAATTGGTTCGCCCGTTCAATGATGGACGGGCTTAGAGGCTTTGCAAAGGATCTCTCATCTGAAGGCCTCAGGCGTTTTTGCAGCACAGGACTGGTAATTTTCGGACTGTCCCTTGTAGCAACTGGCATAGGAATACTTCTTGCATCCGTTGTCCAACAACTTGCAAGCCAGTAGCGAACGAGAGGTTGTAGAGAAGGTCCTCTCCTAAGCGAGGCAGGACCTTCTCTACGACAGCGATTCTTTGGCCGCTAGAGTGGATCCGGCACATCTAAGGGTCCAACATTTGGGGACCAGTTCACCCAAGGGGTCCGGCCCTTCCCGTCGGATCTTCCCCAGGTGCGCGGCGGCCTCCCCCGCTAGCGCACTCCGCCGGCCGCGATGACGCTGCCGCGGGCGCAGCCACTTCCAGCCAACCCGCAGAAACTGCCACTACTGTGAAAGGACGCAATCAGTCCTACAGCAGGCAAGGAAACCCGTGGCCGACGAGATCCGCATGACCGAGGACGACACCGTCGCCCCCGACGCCAGCCCGATCGAAGACTTCCTGGAGCTGCGCCTGCTCACCGCAGGCCCACCGACCGGCCCCGTAGACTTTCCCCAGGAAGACCACCGGCTCGACGAGCCGTAACCACTGCAGCGCTGACGCTGCACCATAGATTTCCTAATTCTGTATTAGCGGCTCCAATTGGGCTTTCGAAGCCGCTAACTGTGACGGGTTTCCTGACACCTGGGCTGCCGGTGTACTCCTATAAATTTCCTGGCCCCTGAGGCCTCGCAAAAGAGCGGCAGCCACTCGGCCGACTGGGCGTCCCGAAGCCCGTCACAGAAGGTTACCCGTCCTCCTTTTCGCGTCCTAAGCGGTTTCCTAGCTCCCGCGGAGTGTCTGCGAACCCGGCAGGACTGCCAGGGGGAAGCTCTTTGTGGTGCGAGCCCATCAAGGGGAGACCTCTCTCTAAATTCCCGAGCCGCCGAGCTCTTGATTAAGACTGAGGCCCCCTGGATGAGCCGGTGTCACGAACGGCTAGTGAGATGGCGGACCAAAGAGTCCTGGAATTAGGTCGCCGCGTGCCCCGAACAGGCTCACCCATACAGGGAAAAGAGTTAGGAGCAGGAATTGAACGTGTACTGCGGCATCGACTGGGCCGAAAACCACCACGACATCGCGCTCGTCAACGACGCGGGCGAGCTTCTCGCCAAGCAACGCATCACAGATGACACCACAGGCTACAAGAGCCTACTGGAACTGCTCGCTGCGCACGGAGACAGCCCGGAGGCCCCGATCCCCATAGCGATCGAGACCAGCCATGGGCTTTTGGTAGCCACTTTGCGAACGGGAACCCGCCGGATTTACGCGGTGAACCCACTCTCAGCCGCCCGGTACCGGGATAGGTACGCACTCTCCGGCAAGAAATCCGACCACGGCGACGCGCTCGTCCTGGCAAACATCCTGCGTACCGACATGGCAGCCCACCGACCCCTGCCGCAGGACAGCGAATTGGCCCAAGCAATCACCGTCTTGGCCCGCGCTCAGCAAGACGCTGTCTGGGCGCGGCAGCAAATAGCCAACCAGGTCCGCTCGCTCCTGAGGTGCTACTACCCTGCAGCCCTCCAGGCGTTCCTCGCCAAACAGAATGGCCTCATCCGGGAAGATGCCCGAGTGGTCCTTACCATCGCTCCTACCCCTGCCCGGGCGGCGAAACTTACGACAACACAGCTGCAAGCAGCCCTTCGCCGATCAGGACGCAGCAGGGGAATCGAGGCTGAAGCGGCCAGAATCAAGGAGATCTTCCGGGCTAACTACGCCCAGCACCCACAGACCGTCGAGGACGCCATGGGCATGCAATTAGCATCCCTGCTACTGCAACTGGACGCTGCATGCATAGCGGCAGACAGACTCGCCGAAGCCGTTGAAGAAGCCTTCCTGCAGCACCCAGACGCACAAATTCTTCTGAGCTTCCCAGGCTTAGGCGTCCAACTCGGCGCACGAATACTTGCGGAAGTGGGGGACGATCCCACGCGATTCGTTGACGCCCGAGCGCTGAAGGCCTATGCCGGATCAGCACCAATCACCCGCGCATCAGGGAAGAAGATCTACGTCGGCCGACGATACGTCAAAAACGACCGGCTCATGAACGCAGGATTTCTATGGGCCTTCGCCTCCCTCAAATGCTCCACGGGTGCTTACGAACACTACCGACGGCGCCGCGCAGCTGGCGATTGGCACGCAGCTGCCCAGCGCAACCTCTTTAACCGGTTCCTCGGGCAGCTCTATTTCTGTCTCAAAACGCCGGAACCCATTCGATGAGCAACACGCCTTCGCATCTGCCGCCTGACCACAACCCCAACCACACAACCTAAGCAGGAGAGCCACTACGCGGGCTGAATCATGGCGATAGAGCGGTCCCGGCGAGGACGGCTTTCCAGACCATTGACAAGAACTTGAAGGCTCGCTGACAGTAGTTCATGGATTCAACAGCGCGGGATAGAAGGATTCTGTGAGTCTTGCAGCGGTTGGTCTGGGACTAGCTGGCAGTGTTGATGCCGGTCGTTCTGCCTGGCGCGTGACTCGAAAAAACAATTGCCCCTTGAGGGTGCGTTTCCCCCGATTTGTCCGCGCGGGGTGGAGCGACCGGCATTGACCTGTCCCACGACGGTGGCTTGATCAGAAGCTTGCCCAGCCTCTGGAGGTTGTGGCTCATCACAGTTTTGCCTCGAAGTGACACCTCCCAGGTTCAGCGCCGGTCGTGATGCGACCAGTCTTGCCCGTTCGAAAGGAAGGAGGGTGGCCGCGTTGACCATCGTTGCGCAGACCCGCCCGTTCGTCATCGGCGTGGACTGTCACGCCCGCACACACACGTACGCCATCATCGAGGCCAGCACCAAGCGACAAATCGCGTGCGAGCAGTTCCCGACCACCCCGGCAGGGGTGTCCCGCGCACTTGGCTGGGTAGGCCGACGGACAGACGGCGATATGGGGTGTCTTTGGGCTGTTGAGGGTATCGGCTCATATGGGGCACGTCTGGCCCGGGCAGTAACGGACGCCGGTTACGACGTCGCCGAGGCCCCACGGATGAACGCCCGAGGCCGTCGGGGGCTGGGCAAATCGGACCCGCTGGACGCCGCCGCCATCGGAGCCGCTGTCCTTGGCTTGGAGGAGTCCCAGCTCCGAGCTCCACGCCGGGATGAAGGAACCCGTGCCGGACTCAGGATCCTCAGCGCCGCCCGGGACCAGCTGACCCGGGACCGAACAATGAATGTCAATGCACTCATCGCCTTGCTCCGAGCCCATGATCTCGGAATCGACGCCCGTAAACCGCTGGTTCCCGCCCAGATCGCGACGATCACCAGATGGCGGGAGCGACAGGAGCCGATCGAACTGTCTATCGCGCGCGAGGAAGCAGTTCGGTTGGCGCGCCGCGTTATCGAAGTAACCACTCAGCTGGGTGCGAACCAGAAGCGCATGACAGAGCTAATTCAGCAAAGCCCCGCTGCGCCGCTATTGGAGATGGTGGGTGCCGGGGCTGTCACGATCGCCACTGTCCTGACAGCCTGGTCGCATCCAGGAAGGGTTCGCAGCGAAGCTGCCTTCGCCTCACTGGCAGGGGTGAATCCCTTGCCAGCCTCAAGCGGTAACACTGTTCGACACAGGCTCAACCGGGGCGGTGATAGACGCCTAAACCGAGCCTTGCACACCATCACTATGACCCGGATGGTCCACGACCCCGGAACACGGGAGTACGTCACCAAACGCACTCAAGAAGGCCGTAGCTACCGCGAAATCCGCAGATCCCTCAAGCGCTACATCGCCCGAACCCTCTACCGCCAACTCAACACCCTTTACGCCACCGCCGAACCGGTCCCATCACCCGTTGCCGGGGCAGCCCCTTAGCCCGGAATGGGAGCACACGAAGTACATCACCCAGGATGATCAGCCTTGGCGGCGGTCGTCCGGACCTCCAGGCATTGCCAAGAACGCGGCCAGCGCAACTGCACGACAGTGACGGATGGGCTTTCGAAAATGATGGCGGGCACTTCCGCAGTTTTGTCCAAGGTTTTGATCAAATCGTTGCTGATTTTTGGCGTGGGGGTTTAGCGTCAGGGCATCACTCGTTGGGGGGTTCGGGCTTTCGGTAACTGGGGATTGCCGCGGATCTTTTCGTAGAAAGCTCGTGGGGGATGTCTACTGTTCAGCGCTCGATTCGTTCTGCCATTTTTCGGCCTGTCTCAGCCGGTTTTCTTGCCATCAGGGCGGTGATCACCACCGTTGTTGCCCTGAGCATCACGATCGCGGGGCTAAGCGCACCGGCGTTCGCCGTTCCTGGGAGTGTCGGTTCGGTCTCCGCTGCTCCGGCCTCCATCCAGACGCCGGGCCTGGCTCCGATGCAGTCCACACCTTCGGTGCAGGCCGGTGTGTTTGTGCCGGTACAGGGCAGGGTGGTGGACACCAGAACCGGTCAGGGCGGGATTACCGGTCCGCTGACGCCGAACACGTGGTACCCGTTCCAGATCCTGGGCGCAGGCGGGGTCCCGACCACTGGTGTGGATGCGGTGTTGGTGTCGTTGACGGTTGTGGGAAGTACCAGTGCCAGTGCAGCGCAGGTCGTGCCGAACACCGCCCGGCAGCGTGAGACGACGGTGTTGTATTCCGGGACCGGGGACACGATGTCCAATTCCGCGATTGTCGCCGTGGGGACCGACGGCAAGCTTGCCTTGCTGGCCACTACCTCGCAGCAGTTCATCGTCGATGTTCAGGGCTATTTCACCAGTGGGGATACCCCGGCTCCGGGCGCGTTCGTTTCGGTGCCAACATCCCGGGTGATTGATACCCGCGACGGGACGGGTTACCCGGCCGGTGCCTGGACGGGCACGGGGATCAAGAGCCTGACGTTGAAGGGCAAGGGCGGGGTCCCGGACACCGCAACGGCTGTGTTTGCCAATATCACCGTTATCAGCACCGATGCCCCGAACCCGATTTTCGAGACCCTTCCCGGCGGCGGCTTCGACGCCGGGGCAGGCCCGGGCACCTCACTGAACTTCCGCGGCAATGAAATCACCGCCGTCGCGGCGGTCCTGAACCTCAATGCCGCCGGCGTCGTGGATATCAAGCACTATGCGTCCACGGCGGGGGTGAACGTGATCGTTGATATCCAGGGCTATTTTGACGGGCAGGTCTCCAACAGTGCTTTCACGACGGTTGAGTCCCGGCTGTACGACTCGAGGCTGACGAACACCCCAATCGCGCCTTACGGCAGGATCGAGCTGCAGATCGCCGGGGTCGGCGGCCTGCCCGTGGCCTCGACAAACCTGGCCGGCGTGATGATGAACGTGACCCCGTTGAGCAGTGGCGGCGGGTTCCTGCGGATCTGGCCCTCGGATGAGCCCGAGCCGAACCTGAGCACCGTGAACTACTCCCCGGATCCGGCGTCCAACAACGTTGTCGTTCGACCCAGCGCCACCACGGGGAAGATCATGATCTACAACGAAGGATCCAGCCCCGTCAATTACGTGATCGATTCCCAGGGCTGGTTCAACAACGCGAACCTGCTCCCACCGGTCACCGTTGACGGTTCCCAGTCAGGGGCCCGGGGCAAGGCCTCGATGGTTCCCCACACCCTGACCGACTCCGCGAAAATCGCACTCAATCCGACCAACGGCAACGCCGTTCTCACCGGCCGGCTGTTCAACATCCGTGGCATCGGGCAGGACATGAACGTCGCCTGGCGGTACAACACCAGGTACGACCACCGCCCCACCCTGTCGATGGGCCGGCTGGAAACGGCACTGAGGATCGACCCTCCGACCGGCAACATGATCTACACCGCCCCGGACGGCGGCTGGTACACCTTTGCCAACACCGCCGGCGCGTACGCGATGGCCCAGGAACTGAACGCCTCTTTGACCAAGATCTCCACCACCGAGTACTGGCTGCGGTTCAACGACACCGGAATCACCAACGTCTACCAGGACGACGGGACCAACTTCGCCATGGTCCGCTCCGTCGACGCGAACGCCATCAACCCGAACACCGTGAGCTACACCTACAGCAACGGCCGGCTGACCCAGACCACCGACACCCAGGGCCGCACCATCTCCTACGTCTACAACGACACCCGGAACCTGAACCAGCCCTCCGCGATAACCGACAACTCCCTGAACCGCACCGTCAACATCGAATACGGCGGCGGCGAAGGCCGGATGTCAAAGATCACCGACGCCACCGGCACGGTCACCACCTTCGCCTACACCAACGGCAAACTCACCTCCTACACCGACGGCCGCACCAACACCACGGCCCTGACCCACGCCACGGACGGATGGGTGAACACCATCACCTACGGCCAAGGCACCGCCGCGGCCGCGACCTGGACCCAGACGCACAACGCGGACGGCAGCCTCTCCTACCTGACCGACCCGAACAGCAAACAGACCACCTACACCCTGGACGCCAGCAAAACCCGCGTCCTCACCACCACGGACCCGAACGGCAACACCACCTCGGCAAAGTTTGACGGGCACGACAACCGCACCAGCAGCACCAACGGGCTCGGGCAGGCCACCACCTACGCCTACAATGCGGGTAATTCCCTGACGAAGATCACCTCACCTCTGGCCGGGCCCACAGGGACGGCAGGGGAGGTGTCCTTCACCTACCCGACGACTATCGGGGACCCGCTACTGAACTACCGCCCGGACACCTCCACCACCAGTGAGGGCAACACAAGCACCGTCCAGTACGACCCCAACACCAAAAACCCGTTAGCGATCCTGACCCCCGACGGGCTCGGCGGTACACCCCGCCGCTACTACCAGGGCGACGCGGCAGGAACGAGCTGTGGCGCCAAGCCCGGATCACTGTGCCGATCCACCGACGGCAACGGCAACCAAACGACCTACGCCTATGACCTTGCGGGGAACGTTGCCACCGTGACCCCGCCCGCCCCGCTTGGAGCCACCACCTACACCTATGACGCCGTCGGCAGGGTCGGGACGGCGAAAGACGGCAAGAACCAGACCGCGACCTACACCTACGACAACAACGACCGGATCACCCAGATCCGTTACGCCGCAACCTGCGTGCCAGCCACCTGCGTCGCCTACACCTACGACAACGCCGGGAACCTCACCACCCGCGTCGATGCCGGCGGAACCACCACCTACACCTGGGATGCGCAGAACCGGCCCACCGGTAAAACCATCGGCGGGGTCACCACCACCGTCACCTACGACGGGGCCTCGAATATCCTGACCTACACTGACCCGCTCGGAACCGTGACCTACCGGTACGACGGCGCCAACCGGCTCACCGCCCTGGCTGAACCCGGTGGGTCCTGTCCGGCCGTCCTGGTGTTCCCGAACAGCACCAAATGCACCGGCTTCGACTACGACAAGGCCAACCGGCGCACCGTCACGAAGTACCCCAACGAAGTCAAGAACACCACCACGTACGACGGGGCAGGCAAGATCACGGACATCACCGCGAGCAACGCCAGCAACACCGTCCTGGCCAAACGCGCCTACACCTACACCAGCAATGCAGGAAAAGACGGTGCGCTCCGCGCCACCATGAGCACCGACACCGGAGCGGTCACGACTTACGGCTATGACAAGCTCAACCGACTCACTTCATCTCTTAGCGGTGGCGTCACGGATTCGTGGACCTATGACGCGAACAGCAACCGGCTGACCGAAGCGAAGACTGGGACCGCCACCGTCTACACCACGTTCAACGCAGCAGACCAGCTCTGCTGGCACGCCACCACACCCGGTACCTGCTCCGCTCCACCATCAGGGGCCGTGATGTATGGGTACGACGCGAACGGCAACACCACCCTCGCCGGCTCCACCGGCACCACCCAGGCGTACAACGTCTTCAACCAATTCATCACCAACACCAACGGCTCGACGGTAACGAACTACACCTACGCGGGGACCCGCAACGATGAACGCCTCGCCGCAGGATCCACCAGCTTCCTCAACGGCTCCCTCGGTGTCGCGCAGCAGACCAAATCAGGTGCCAGCACCTCGTTTATCCGAGACCCCGACGGTAGGCTCATCAGCATGCGCACCAGTGCCGGCGCCAGCTACTACTACACCATTGACGCACTCGGCTCGACCATCCTGCTCACCGACAGCGCCCAGGCAAAAGCTGCGACCTACACCTACGACTCCTGGGGCGTGCCCACCAGCACCACCGGCACACAAGCAGCAACCAACCCCTGGACCTACGCCGGCGGCTACAACGACACGACCAGCAACCGCATCAAATTTGGCGCCCGCTACTACAACCCCGGCCGCGGACGCTTCACCCAACCCGACCCCTCAGGGCAAGAATCCAACCGCTACGCCTACGTCAGCTGCAACCCAGTAAATGCAACTGATTCGACCGGTCTTATTTCCGAGGGATGTGCCGTTTCCCGCGTCGGGCTACTGATTGGTCTGTTCTTGTTTGTTGCTACCGCGCCTGTGTCGGCTCCTGTCAGCATATGGGGAGCCACTGCGCTTGGGTTGAGATTAGCTTCGCTCAGTATCGGTGCCGGATCCTCTGCTGTGGCATGCTCATGAAGCGCCTAGCTATCGTAGGATGGCTCGTGGTCGCCGGGGTCGGCGCTTATTTGGGAGCCACGGCCCAGAACAATGACCTTAGGCTCGGCGGATTTGCGCTAGCAGTTAGTGCCGCACTTGTGGCCGTTTTTGAACTTGCAACCTTCTTCAGGAACCGACAAAACAACAACGGGAAACGGCCTAAAGAGTAGTGCGAGGAAGGGCTGCACCAGCCGCGCCAAAATCGTCCCCGAGGCTGCTCGCCCTGGCAGTGTCTTGAAAGACAACAGTTTTTCAAGACACTCTCGCCGACCTCGGGTGGGACCAGCGACGGCCGCGCGAGCGGGCGGAATGGCCGGGTGTTCGTGTCTCGTTAATGCCTCTCACAGTAAATCGTCTCGCCGCGGGTGCATCGGGGGCTTTTCGAGCCAGAATTGCCTTGTGAGGCTACTGGGTTACACCCGCGTGAGTACTTCCAGCCAAGACGCCCAGCTGCAGCTGGATGCACTGATGGAGGCTGGCGTGCAGAAACGCGATGTCTTCACCGATGTCACTTCCGGTAGCAAGACGGCAATCGAGCGGCCGGGAATGAAAAGGCTCCTCGAGTACGCCGAGGAGGGGGACACCGTTGTTGTGTGGCGGGTCGACCGGCTGGGACGGTCACTGATGGACGTGCTGAACACGGTGGCCCTGCTGCGCGGCCGCGGTGTGCAGGTCCGGTCCATCTCCGATGGCATCGACCCGGCAACCTCGACCGGCCGGCTGATGTTGAACATGCTCGCAACCCTTGCCGAGTATGAACGCGAGCTCATCGTCGAGCGCGTCAATGCCGGCATCGCCGCGGCACGACAGAACGGCACACGCTTCGGCCGCCCGCTGTCCGACCGTGCCGTCATCGCGGACAAACTCGCAATCGCACAGGACGCCCGCGCCAAAGGCCGCACCGCCGAGGACGCTGCCCGTCTCGTTGGCTGGAGCCGCGCAACGCTCTACCGCCACCAGCAAGCCCGCGCTGCACACGAGAGCACCACCACCTAGGCCGGAAACCCCGTGCGGTTCCTGAAGATCCGGATTGCCGGCCTCGCCTAGCCAGCGCGCCCAGGTCTACTGCACGGACCTCGCTTCGCTCGGGCTGTAGAAGCGTTTTCCTGTTTTTTGCTGCTGTCCTGCGGATCGTACGTGCCCGCTCCACCGGCTCAACCGTCCTGCGGACGGCTGCGCAGCCGATGCCTTGTGTCGGCGCTTCGCTTATTTCCTCCCACAACCCATCGCCTGCTTGCCCTTCGGGTTGCCCCGGCTCCGTCGGGCACAGCTCCGCGATGCTCCGCCAGCAGGCAAAAAACGCCCGGGTGAGAGGGGAAGCTGGCCGGGCACCAAAGCCGCCCCACTCACCGGATCCTCAGCAAAGGACGAGAGAAACCATGAACGATCGCATTGCACGCGCAGCCCTGACCCGTCTCTTCGAACCCGGCGACCGCATCGGCCGGGCCCTCGTGGGCAGGCTCGGCGCGTACGCCGCACTGCGGCTTGCCACCGGCGCCCAACCCGCCCACACCCTCCCGGACGTCACGGCCGAAGAACTGGCGGCCGCATTGAAGCGCTGGGCACCCCGGGTACCGGACCTGGACCCGGAAAAGGACCTAGCCACCATCGAACGCCTGGGCGGCGGGTTCCTCACCCCGGGGGATGAGCACTGGCCGGAAGACCTGGACGACCTGCCCGACGCCCCGTACGGGCTCTGGTACCGGGGCAACATCGATAACGGCATCCCGGCACCGTCTCAGTGCGTGGCCCTGACTGGTTCCCGCGACTCCACCACCTATGGCGCCTCCGTGACAGGCGACATGGCATACGGGTTGGCCCAACGTGGAATCTGCATCGTCTCCGGTCTTGCCTACGGCATTGATGCGCACGCGCACCGGGCAGCGTTGGCCGGAAGCACCGGAGAGAGCCCGGCGACCCTCGCGGTGCTGGCCGGAGGCCTTGACCGGGACTATCCGTCCGGCAACGCTGACCTCGCGGCCGCGATCCGCGGCAACGGCATGACGCTCTCAGAGCTGCCGCCCGGTTCCGCCCCGACCCGCTACAGGTTCCTCCAGAGGAACCGCATCATCGCCGCCCTCGCAGGGGTGACCTGTGTCGTGGAAGCCCGCTGGCGCTCGGGGGCACTGAACACAGCCCACCACGCCGAGACCATTGCCCGGCATGTCGCGGCCGTCCCGGGGAGCGTGCACAGCGCCAACTCGGCAGGATGCCATCGGCTGCTAAAGGAAGGCGGGGCGGTGCTGGTGTCCGATGCGGCCGAACTGGCCGAACTCCTCGCAGGTTAAGACCGTCAGGTGGCCGTCCCCTTTGCGGGGCGGTCACCAGGGCGGTCCGCCGTCGGGGCTGGCTTACGCTGTGGGTTGGCGGCGGCGGACCGCCATTCCGTACACTGATTGCAGGCGATCTCGGGTGCCGCGGCCGCCGAAGTCACGGAGCCCGAAAAGTAGAGCCGGGGTGCTGATCGATGGTTCGCAGCGCTCACCACGAAAAGGGCGTCCGCGGGCGCGGCCGGCTAAGGGGTCCAGTGCCGACTCCGCAGAGCTCCGCCGCCCCTGGGACCTGTCTATCTACGCTGTGTCGCGTCGGATGTTTTGCTCAGCGAGCCGCCGCCACCGGCACAGAACGAGGGCGACAAAGCTGTTGAGGATGGCGATAAAAACATCGCCTGTGGCAGGGCGGCCGATGAGCGGGTCTGCGGCTACCAGCACCAGCGACCCGGCTGCGGCCAGCACGAACACACCTCCGAGGATCCGCAGGACCCTGTGAGGACGGCCGTCACGTGCGGCAGGATCACTCATTTCTGGAAAGCACCGCTGTTGCCCCCTTCAGGCAGGCCCTCATCGCCGAGCGTGCGCGGCGCCCGACCTGTGCCTGGGCGGAAGCTTACCTCGGCGACGGATAGCCATCGCCGCCGCCGTCACCACAACAGCGGGTATCAGAAGCACGACAGCGCCGGGACTCATGAATGCGCCCACGCTGAAGTACGCCAACAGCAAGAACGCCCAGGCAAGAGCCGCGGCATACTCTGCGAGCACAGCTACCGAACCCCGCACTGCGGGATCACGGAAGGAAAGGAAGGCACCATTTGCCGTGTTGTCCATGATCACTCCTTGCCGTACCCGCGATGACGTGGAGTAATGACACCACGAATCCACCAGGCATTCCAGAGTCATTTGCTTTGTGAGTGCGTTTTGCCCCGGTGGAGATGCGTGTTCGCAGAGCTCACACGGGAATCGGGCGTCCGCTGGCGCGGCCGGCTGTAAAGGGCCAGTGCCGGCTCCGCAGGGCTCCGCCGTCTCTGGCCCGTTCTGTCTACGACGATGCTCCTATAGGGGTCAAATTAAGAATGGCTTTACGTACGGGACGCGGCCAAGGAGCCATGGCTCCTCCCTACTCGCTGTCTCAAACCCAAGGCTGAAACCGTCCTCAGGAGTCTACGGCTCTAGGCTTGCCTTCATGGCTATTGTTCAAAGGGCTACGTTGACGCCGTCGAAAATGGAGCTGCTTCGACAGTGGCTGCCCAACCAGTCGTGGTACACCGGCAAAACGGGAAATGACCCTGTTCGTGTAGGTTCCTTTCGTTTCGATGACCCCGATGGCGAAGTCGGCGTCGAAACACTCCTGGTTGCCGATGGGGGCGGAGTCTTTCATGTTCCGCTGACCTATAGAGATTCGCGCCTTCATGGTGCCGACCCTTACCTGATCGGCACTTTGGAGCACTCCATGCTTGGAACGAGATGGATCTACGATGCTGCTTGTGATCCCGTTTACGCGTCGGCCTTGGCCACGATCATCTTGAACGGCCAGCCCCAGGCAACCCAATCCTTCGAGATCGACGGCCGACTTGAGGTGATCCCTGAGTCCGTACAGCTGCAGAGCGAGAAACTACCCGGCTGCACAGCTTCCGCAGTCCACTCCGCGGTGCCTGCGATCGTGGATGGCCTAACGACGATCCGGTCAGGAAACCTGGAGCTGTCTGTCGTCAGGGCACTTAACCTCGTCGAAACACCTTCGGGCGAAGGCATCCTCACGGCCACCTGGGAGGGGCAGATCAAGCCCGTGCGACTCGCCTCGGTTGTGCAAGTCTGACAGCTCCGCATGTGCCCGCTCGACGACCACGGAGTGGTCTACTTTGCCTGATTGTCCGGTCAGCCACTGGCGGTAACTACTGGCGAGTGTGTCGTTGCGTAGGAGTCCCCGTTCCAGGAGGGAAATTTTCGAGGGCCATTGGCCGAGCGCGTGAGCTGCCGTTGAGATGGTGCAACCGAGTGTGGTGCGCATTTGGCGGAGGTCAGAGTTGTCTGGTGCTGGCTGGGGGTTGGTGATCTGGCGGTAAATCTCCCGCGCTGCGTAGCGTTTGAGGCAGCGCATGATTTCCCGTTTACTCTTCCCCTCCGCGGTGCGTTTGGCCACGTACTCCTTGGTCCTCTGACACGATGCCATCCGGACCAGGACCACTTGATAGAGGGCGTGATTGGCGTTGCGGTCCCCGCCGCGGCTGAGCCGGTGGCGGGTTGTCTTGCCTGACGATGCCGGCACGGGAGCGACGCCGACTAGCGAAGCGAACTGGGCCTCGTTTCCCAACCGGTCCGGGTTGTCCCCCACGGTGACCAGGAGCTGACTGGCTACGTCCGTGCCGACACCGGGCAGGTCGCAGAGCATCGGGGCGTAGGCGTCGATGATTTCCTGGAGCGCTGCGTCCGCGGCGGCGATCTCTGCGGCCAGGGACTGGCAGCGCGTGGCGAGGGCTTTCAGCGTCAGGAGGGTCACGTACTCCGGCTCAGCAGTGTGTCCCGAAGGTCTCGTGCGCTGCAGGGCAGTGATCAGCGCGGACGTGGCCAGTGCCCGGTATTTCGCCCGGAGTTTGTCTGGGGCTGAAACGAGGAGGCCTTTGATCTGGTTGATTGCCGCGGTGCGGGCCTTGATCGCGGAGGCACGGCCGGCACGCAGGATGCGCAGGCATTCAACGGGCCCGTCCTTGGCCTTCGGGACCGACGTCGCCCGTCCCTCGAGCACCGACTTTGCAGCCTGGTAGGCGTCCAAGGGGTCGGACTTGCCCTTCAGTCGCCGCGCAGCCCGGTTCGGGCGGTTCACTCCAACACTGTCAGCCCGGCGGCCCGGAGAGTTCGGGCGAGCTCGGCGCCGTAGGAGCCTGTTCCTTCGACACCGACGGCGGTGACAGTGCCGTAATTGGTGATGAAGTCCACGATTTTCCTGTATCCGGATCCTACGGCCAGGAATTCCCTGTCCGCGAGGGGTTTGCCGTGTTCGTTGATCACAGCCACATGATGTGTGTCAGCGTGGGTGTCGATACCCGCGATGACTTTGATTGCCTCGTTTGCCAAGATGGAAATTGCCCCTCAGTTGCGTCGAATGCTGATTGATCGGGCGCGGGCCAGGTGGGCAGACAAAACGGTAATGGGACTGGTCGTATCAGGCTCCTATGAGGTCATGTCCGCCTGGCTCGACACCCCTTTTAACGGACCTTGAGCCGGCGGACAGATCGTCGGGAAGACAGTGCCGCCTGGTACGTCAGTTTTTGGCTGGGTCACGCCGGCTCAAGGACTGTTCCAGTATTACCGTTTTGGCTGCTGTCCTGACGGATTGTACGTGTCCGCTCCGGCCGGTATAGCCCCTCCTTCGTCGGGGCCTGCGGTGCGCGAATTTCCCTGCGGCGCTCCTAATTCGTAGTTAAGCGGCTTCCAGGTGACCAGGTGGTGGGGCTCTTCCCGGGGCTGTCTTGTTGGGGTTCTGTGGGGGAGTTACCGGTGGTGACGCCTTCGGCGCTCTTGGATCTTGGAATCCTCGACGCAGAGCGGCGCGGTCACCGGCGGCCCCACCGCGGGACTCCCAGATGTGACCGCAAATCGCTTCCGGCGGGACCAGGTCAGCTGGCCCCGCCGGAAGCTGTTATCGGGGTTCCCGCGGTGGCAGCGCTGCTGCGACGCCTCCGGCGCTCTTCGGTCCTTGAACCCTCGACGAAGAGCGGCGCGTAACGGCGGATTCACGCCGCAGGCCCCCCGGACCGGGCCGGCCAATGCTTCGGTGTTGTTGCCGGCCAGGTTCCGCCGCCCGCGTGGCGGCGGAACCCCCGACTGATGGCGTGGTACTTGGTTCTCGTGGTGGCGTGCAGGCTGCGGGATGACCCCTTCCTTCTCCGGGAGCCGTGGAGCTCTTGGTTAGACCGGGGCGCCCGAAGTGGACTCGTTTCACGAACGGCTGGTGAGATGGCAGACCTTCGAGTCTTGGAATTAGGGCGCTGCGTGATCCGAACTGGCACACCCCGAGAACAGAACACACCCTTGACTGCGAGGAGCACAGATTGGACCTCTACTGCGGGATCGACTGGGCCGAAGGCCACCATGACATCGCTATTATCGACAGCGCCGGCGAGCTGCTGGCCAAACGCCGGATCACCGACGACGCCGCCGGCTACCGGGACCTGATGGAATTGCTCGCCGACCATGGGGACACACCCCAGGACCCCGTCCCGGTGGCGATCGAAACCAGCCAGGGCCTGCTCGTCGCGGCCCTGCGCGCCGGCGCCCGGAAAATCTATGCGGTCAATCCGCTCTCCGCCGCCCGCTACCGCGACCGGCACGGGGTCTCGAAGAAGAAGTCCGACCCGGGCGATGCCCTGGTGCTGGCGAACATCCTGCGCACCGACGCCCATGCGCACCGCCCCCTGCCGGCCGACACCGAGCAGGCGCGGGCGATCACCGTCCTGGCCCGCGCCCAGCAGGACGCGGTCTGGGCACGCCAGCAGACCGCCAACCAGCTCCGCTCCGTGCTGCGCCAGTTCTACCCGGCCCTCCTACAGGCCGGCGCGGTCTGGCAGAACGGCCTTACCCGCCCTGAAATCAGGGAACTGCTGCGCATCGCCCCCACCCCGGGCACGGGCGCACGGCTCAGCACCGCCCGGATCGAAACCGCCCTGCGCCGCGCGGGACGGTCCCGCGGCATCACTGCCCAGGCCCAGCGGATCAAAACCATCTTCCGCGGCGATCACGCCCGCCAGCCCCAGGCCGTCGAAGACGCCATGGGCCAGCAGGCCGCCGGCCTGCTGCTTCTCCTCGACGCCGCCTGCCAGGCCGTCGACCAGCTCGGCGCCGCCGTCGAGGAAGCCTTCCTCACCCACCCCGACGCCCAGATCCTGCTCAGCTTCCCCGGGATCGGAAACCAGCTCGGAGCCCGGCTCCTGGCCGAAATCGGAGACGACAGGCAACGGTTCGCAGACGCCCGCGCCCTGAAGGCCTACGCCGGCTCCGCACCCATCACCAGAGCCTCGGGCAAGAAGAAATTCGTCGGCCGCAGATTCGTCAAGAACGACCGCCTCAGCACCGTCGGCTACATGTGGGCACTGTCCGCCCTCACCGGATCCCCAGGCGCCAAAGCCCACTACAAACGCCGCCGCGCAGCCGGGGACTGGCACGCAGCAGCCCAACGCAACCTCTTCAACCGCCTCCTCGGCCAACTCCACCACTGCCTCACCACCAACACCCAATTCGACGAAACCACAGCCTTCACCCCACCCGCAGAGCTCGCTGCTTGACTTCCTAAACACGTGAGATGTCTTCGTCGCTGATTTCCTCCGGGAATTTCCCGCCCCTTGCCCTGCGGGTAGACAGGCCTCCGTCGGCCACAGCTCCGCAAGCTCCGCCAGCAGCCAAAACAACAAGGGGGGAGAGGGGATGCTGGCCGGTCACCAAAGCCGCCCCGGGCGACAACAGGGTTCGCGCCCGCACCCATTTCCACCCGCTTGACAGACATAGAAGCGTCGGGGGAGAGGGGAGCTGGTCGGTCACCATTGGTCGCCCCACCCACCCAACTTCTCGGCAAGAAGGACAAAAACATGAACGCAACACCTACGCTTGAAATGCTCGACCCGGCCACCCCGACCGTGGACATCAACGTCCGCAAGGACGCCGCCCTCACGGCTGACTTCGTCGCCAGCATCAGAGAACACGGGGTGATGGAACCGGTCATCGCCCACCGCAAGGACGACGACACCGTCCACGTTCTGATGGGTCAGCGCCGCACCCGGGCCGCAGTCGAAGCCGAACGGCCTCTCATCCCGGTGCTGATCATCGACTCGCCCGAGGAAGCCGAGCGCATCGTCACGCAGGTCGTGGAGAACATCCAGCGCGCCCAACTCACCGAAGCGGACGAAGCTGACGCCTACCACCAGCTGTCACTGATCGGCGTCCCCGCGGACGCGATCGCCAAGAAGACCGGCAGGACCAAGGACAAGGTCGAAAACGCGCTCAAAGCCAAGGCATCCACCACCGGCACCAAGGCCCTCGAGAGCGGCTATACACTCGACATGGCCTTGGTGATGACCGAGTTCGAAGGAGACCAGGACGCAATCGAGGAACTCGAATCCGTGATCCGGGACGAACCGCAGTACTTCGACCACATCGCCCAAAAGCTCCGCGATGACCGGGAATCCAAGGCTCAGCTTTCCGCCCTGATCGAAGAACTCATCGCCCAGGGCAAAGCCATCGTTGAGGACGCCGGACACTACGCCGAGGAGGAAAACCTCTACGTCTCAGCGGCCAAACGCCCGGATGGGGAACCGGCCACCGACGAGGACGCCAACGCCTACATCATCAGCACCAACTACCAAGGCAAGCACACGGCCAAGCCCGTCATCAGCGACTGGAAGGAACTTGGCTTTACCCCGAAGTACGAGCGCTACGACGGCGGCACACAGGCCCAGAAGGGCCCGATGACCGAAGAACAGAAGGCGGAGCGGAAAACGCTGATCGCCAACAACAAGGCCATGGAATCAGTCCTGTTAACTGAACTTCATCGTAGAGTCTGGATCAGGGTTCTCCGGAGAGGCGGTCCTCGTGGACGAAGTGCGGCTCAAACTGCTCGAGGGACAGATTGGTCTGCTGGCGATAGGCGCGGTAGCCCCAAGAACGGAGGGCCTCTTGCCCTACGTCGTCATCGACGACAAGGGGCAAGAGATTGAGGACTTCTCACTGTTCCTCCGTGATCTCGTTCTGAGCGATATGAGCCCTTTGACCGTCCGCTCTTACGGCAACGACTTGCTCAGGTGGTGGCGCATTCTTGGTCTGCTCGGCAGTGGATGGGAGCAGGCCACCCGTGCGGAGGTCGAGGTCCTCGTGGGGTGGATGCGGTCCGCGGTGAATCCCCAGCGGCGGGGGACCGGTAACCGAGGCAGGAATTCGCGCACAGGTAAGCGTCCCTTGGTCGGGGGCTATGCACCGGCAACGATCAATCACGCCCTTTCGGTGATTTCGTCGTTTTACTCCTACCACGCACGCTTCGGTCGTGGACCATTGATAAACCCGGTTCCTGAGGCTGCCGGGCGGAGACGCATGGTTCATCGAGGCCGGACCGAAACAGCACCACGAGTAAATCGGGCTCCTTTGCGGCAGAAGAAGTCCGAATGGCTACCCCGTTCCATCCCGGATGACCTTTTCGACGATTTGATGGAGGCTCTGCGGACCAGCCGTGATCGTGCCCTGGTAAGTATGTATGTGTCCTCCGGGGCTCGCGCGAGTGAGCTGCTCGGCGTCCACGGCGATCAGATCGACTGGTCTGGGCAACGCGTATGGGTCGTATCGAAAGGATCCCGTGTCCTGGAACCGGTGCCTGTCTCACCGGAGTCCCTGCAGTATCTGACCATGTACTTCCATGAGCACGGAGTTCCCGGGCCAGATGAATTGATTTGGCGGGCGCTCCACGGCAAACCGCGGCCTTTGACGTATCACGCTGCCCGGCGAATGCTGCAACGGGTGAATGCCGTGCTGGGCACAGATTGGTCACTGCATGACTTCAGACACACGACCATCAACCGCATGGTCTCAGACCCGAATCTGACCTTGCCCGAAATCATGGCCGTAAGCCGACACCGACAAGTCTCCTCGATGGCTCCCTATCTACGGCCTCGGGTCGATGAGGTCTTCCAAAAAGTACAAGAGCACATGGCATCCCCTCGGCCCCAACCAACGCTGACCCCGGGCTACGACCCCGACGACTTCTCAGTGGTGTTCGGTGCCTGAGGCCCTTAAACGACCACAACAGCGGCCGATAAACGCAGCTGTTCCTGGCAGAACCCGGAACCAAACCGTCATCATCGCTGCTCCGGCGGCGCGACCGGAGATTCCGCCATGGCCGCGCGGTGACTTGGACACGGCAAGCCCCGAGAGCATCATCGCCTTGACCGACACGATATGGCCCCGCAAGCAGCCACGTGAATCACTGCGCCATCACGGGCTGAAATGGCTGCTGTCTTATCTCGTGAGGCATGCCGGAAGGACCTGGCAGGAGAAATGGATCTCCTCCGGGTTCAATGATGGTCACCGCAAAATACGTGAGCTGACCACGGGAGACTTTCGTTTGGACGGCGAGCTGGGGCATTCGCTGATGTTGCTGTGCTGTCTGCGGGTCATCCGTCCATCGCTGGCAGCGTTCAAGATCAACTCGTTCTACCGCTACCACGAGCATTTTGAGCAAGCGCAAAACGACCCGGATCTGGACCGCTTCCTGGCCCTCGTTGAACAACAGGACACATCAAATCACTTTAAACGATGCGCGCGGATGGATGTGGCATCAGCGTTAACGACCCAAGGAATCCGGTTCGCTGATCTGAGCGCGGAAGCGTTGCTGCACTACGCCATCGCCACGCGCGAAGGCGGATGGGGCCGTGGCTACGAAACGCACGTCGGTTACCTTGCCTGGCGCGTCATGTCAGAATCCGGGCACTTTCCCGCCCAGGTCCCGCCAACTCTCCGCGGGGCTATGCGTCCCCCCGCTCAGACGCCAGCTGAGCTGGTCGACAAACACAACATCACCAACCCCGACATCCGCGACGTATTCATTGCCTACCTGACCCGGCGCAGCCACGACATCGACTTCGCCACCTTGCGGGACCTGGCAGAAGACATTTGCGGGAAGTTTTGGACGGGCCTTCAACAGATCAACCCCGGCCAGCCGAATTTTGTCATCTCGCAAGAGCACTACGAAAGCTGGCGGGCCGTGGTTGCCCTCCGCCGCGATGGAAAACCACGCCTTCAGCTCGAAGCCGTCATGACGAATATCAGGGCCTTCTATCTTGACCTGCAGGGCTGGGCGGCCGAAGAACCAGAACGCTGGGCCCGATGGGTAGCGCCTTGCCCGATCGCTGGCAGAGAGACCCGGACGCTGGGCAAAGCGGCCCGCCGTGCAAAAGAACGCATGGACGCAAGAATCCGCCTCTTACAGCCAGTACTCCCGGCATTCATCGCCGCTGCCACAGAACGCAAAGACCACTTCCAAGAACTTCTGAAAGTAGCCAGCGAAACCCCCAAAGACGAGATCATCACCGTCGGAGGGAAGCAGTATCAACGGCTCTATACCGAAGGAGACGCCCGGCACCGCCGCTTCCATGGAATAGCCAATGTCCGCGTGCTTGATCTGTCCGCCAACCGCAAGATCAACGTGACATTCACCGAGGATGCCGTATTTTGGCAGTGGGCGGCCGTGGAGACCTTGAGGCACACCGGCCTTCGGTGCGACGAACTGCTGGAACTGTCTCAGCTGAGCATCCGTCAATACATCCGCCCCAACGGCGAAATCGTCGCACTCCTGGTCGTCGCTCCCTCAAAAAACGATCGGGAACGAGTCATCCCCATGAGCCCTGACCTTTTCCACGTCATCGCCACAATCATCCGGCGCCTGACCAGAAACAGGGAAGGCGTGCCACTGGCGACTCGATTCAACCCATCGGAAAGAGTCACCAGCGAGCCCCTGCCATTCCTCTTCCAGCGCACCATCGGACAACGCACCGAAGTGATCAACGCCGGAACGCTCCGAGATGAACTGGCCAAACTCAGCGACGCCGTCGCCATCGACCATCCCGAGCTGGGCGGTTGCCGCTTCACACCGCACGACTTCCGCCGCCTTCTAGCTACGGACCTGGTCAATAACGGCCTGCCCATCCACATCGGCGCCGCACTTCTGGGACACCTCGATATCCAAACAACCCATGGTTACGTCACCGTCTTCCGTGAAGACGTCATCCGGCACTACCAAAAACACCTCAACGAGCGCCGCGCCGCCCGTCCAGCACGCGAATACAAATCTCCCACCGAGACCGAATGGGCTGAATTCGAAGAACACTTCGACAAACGCAAAGTCGAGCTCGGCAATTGCGCCCGGCCCTACGCCACCCCCTGCAAACACGAACACGCCTGTATCCGCTGCCCCATGCTCCACGTGGACCCTGGCATGATCGCCCGGCTCGACGAAATCAATACCGATCTCATAGCCCGACGCGAACTCGCCCAAACTAAGGGCTGGTTGGGCGAACTTGAGGGCATCGACCTCACCCTTCAATTCCTCGAAGAAAAACGCGCCGACGCACAAAGATCAGCCAATCGCGGTCCGACTAATCTGGGCATGCCTGCCATACGGTGATTACGCAGCTGCGATTCAGGACCTGGCGGGCTACATCTGTCACATTGGGGGAAATATGAAGTTGGTCATTCTGGTAATTACCGCCTGGGTTTCGACAGGCCTAATCGCCCTGCTCGGAGTCAGTGCCGGCGCCACCATATGGTTCTACATTGAACCCGTAGTCGATTCCGTGCCGGACCCGGCGAGCTACTTTGTTGCCGTTAGTGCCGGGTTCCTGGCACTGATCCTGAGTTTTTCAGTCAGTGTCGGGATCAGTGTTCATGCAGCTCGTTTTGCGGGGCCGGCCGACAGCCCGCAAGCTGACAAGAGTGCCGACCTTTTTCTAAGCCGGCACACGAGTGGGCGCTTCCCCATGGGGCGTCGTTCCTACGAGTCGGCGACGAGTTCCAGCTCGAAGCCATCGGAGTTTACGAGGTAGGCAGCGTAATGGTCCGGACCGTCCGCATTTGGATACTTATCCACGAACAGCGGGCTCCAGCCGTGATGTCCGCTCTCGCCAGCCAAAGCATCAACACTTTCTCGGCTCCCGGCCTTGAACGCCAAGTGGTTCAGACCTGGCGTCGTGCGCTGATATTCTCGGCTGCTCAGGTCGGGTGATTCTTCAACAACTATGTAGGTGGGACCAAGCCTCCAGCTGATTCCGCTGCCCCAGTTCTGATAGTTCTCGTATCCCAAGCTGGACAGGATCCAACCCCATTCATTCTTAGCCCGGTTCAGGTTCGGTACCCACAACTCAATGTGGTGCAGGACGCCTTTGAAGTCATCGTTCACCTCGCGAGTCTTTCACGAGTCCAGATCCCATCCCGCTTCAGGTCCGCCTCTGACGTCTCACTTGCAAAGTGCAGAGAAGCGACCAAGGTCCGCCGCGAGTTCGTCAAAACCCTCCTGGCCCGCAAGCAGGCACCCAAGGGCTGGCAATACTTCACCGTCCACGCCATCACCCACCACTCCGAAACCGCCAGCGGATACGACGGAAAGGTCGCCGCCGAAATGGTTGGGGCCAAGGTCGAAGAAACCAGCCGCTGGGGCTGGAACCCGCTGCGGGATCACGTCGCCAAAACCGAGGCGCGGCCCGAGTTCTCCCTGATCGCGCTGGTGTGCGCAGGGTACGAGAAGACCATCGCCAAAGACTCATGGCGGTCCCCGAGCCAGACGCACCGGGACTACCTGAACCAGTTGGTCACGTGGGGATACACCCCCAGCGAGGTCGAAAGCATCATCATCGACGGGCAGAAGCCAGCCGAGGACGACGCGGCCGGATAAACACCCTTGCCGGGCGGAAACCCCGTCCGGCAAGGACCCCGGCCACTCACCATGTAAGGGCCAGGAACCTTCCAGAAGTCGGGCGGTCCGCCGCCAGGGCGAACCACAGCAGCCAATCACCAGCGACGGACCGCCGATCAACGCACCCATTCCCCACTCCACCAAGCTGCCGCGCGCCCAGGGACAACGACGTCCCCCGGGCAGCTGCAGGCACCACCCACAACATTCAGCTAGGCTGAATCCGTAGATTTCCTTTGCCGAGGAGAACGCAGAAGGGCCGGCTCTTTTGAGTCGGCCCTTCTTGTGTCTCCAGGCCACCGCGGGCCCTTGACGGGGTAGAAATCAGCCCGGGACGTTCCGGGGATCGTTGCCGTAACTGTTCTTGGAGCTGATCTGACCGTCCTGGTTCTTGATCACGTGCTCCACCTTGTCAGCCTGGGCCGCTGCCCGGCCCGCAGTTACCGCTTCGTCCTTGGTGCTGTAGCCGGCACCGAACGCGCGGCCAGTGCCCTCGCGCTTGTTCTTCCATGAACCGTCTTCGTAGTACGTCTCGATATCGCCCTGAGCCACTGCACACTCCCTCTGCCGTTCGGATGCTGACACCCGCTGCAACGCGGGTAGGGAAAAGCCCCGCAACGCTGGGAGCTGCAGGGCTTTCCTCGAAACCACTTCGCTTGATGGGGGCCAAGCGAAGAAGCTTGACTCCAAACAATAATAGCAAGCATGCTTATCATTCAAGCTGCGGCACAGACTCGATGATGAGGTGAACGATGGAGTGCAATGACGAACAGCACGCTGTGGTGTCGGTAATCAACAACCTGGCCGGCAGGTTTCCCGGCCGCGCCAGGATCGACATCGAGGACGCGGTCTGCGAAGAGTATTCAACCTTCAATTCGGGCCCGGTGCGGACGATGGTCCCCGCCCTGGTCGAGCATGCCGCCATCAAGCGACTCCAAGGCGGCTGCCTTTAGAAGCACCTCGGGCACGTTCCCCATGGTCTGTAAGTCTTTACCCGGTTGCTCCGTGAGCAGCTGGCAGGCTGGTGCTGTGGCCCGGCTGGGGCGTGACTCACCCATGGTATTGCCTCCCAAACTGAGCTTTTGCGGAGTGCGCTTGCTTGGATATGTCCGCCCTTGCCGGCCCGGCATCGGTTCTGTCTACAGCGCTGGCCTGATTAGAAGCATGCCCACCCGAACCGGGTGTGGCCCATTACAGACCTGCCACGCCGTAACCTCACTGATGCGCTTTCATTTCCCGGTACCAAAGGAGGAACAGATGATCGTTGCAGAACACTTCGCCTTCGTCGTCGGCATTGACACCCACGCCAAAACCCACACCCTCGCCATCATCAACACCACCAGCGGCGGAGAGATCGCGAACGAAACATTCCCGGCCACCTCAACCGGAGGCAACCGCGCATTGTCTTGGATTCTGAGGCACACTGGTGTGCCTCAGGAGCACGTGCTCCTCTCCATGGAAGGAACCGGATCGTACGGTGCGAAGCTACGGCAACAAGCCTCCGACGCCGGCTTCCAAGTCACCGAAGCTCCCGTTCCGAACCAGCGATTGGGCCGCTACCAAGGTAAATCCGATGCCATGGATGCGACCCGTGCAGCACGAGCTGTTCTCAGCCTCCCGGTAGAGCACTTGCCGGAACCACGCTCGGGTCAGAATCACATGGCCCTACGGATCCTCTCCAACGCACGCAGGACGATGGCACGAGAACGCACCGCAGCCATCAACGCCCTGACTGCACTCCTGCGCGTCGTAGACCTCGGTCTGGATGCGCGCAAGCCCCTGAGCATCACCCAAATCAACACCATCGCAGGTTGGAGAGAACGAGACGAGGAATTCGGAACCAAAACATGCCGCCGCGAAGCGGTCAGGCTCGCTCAGCAAATCCTGACCCTCCAGGGACAAATGGCCAAGAACCACACAGAACTCGAAACACTCGTCCTGCAAGTACAGCCGGGGCTCTTGCAGGTCTACGGCATCGGCCCAGTCCTGGCCGCAATCATCCTCACCGCTTGGTCACACACCGGGCGAGTACGATCTGAAGCCGCATTCGCAGCTCTTGCCGGCACCTGTCCGGTCCCAGCCTCGTCCGGCAGCACCAAGAGGTTCCGGCTAAATCGCGGGGGCGATCGCCAACTCAACAAAGCCATCTACACGATCGCCCTCATCAGAATGAACCGGGACCCAATTACCAGAGGCTACGTGATGAAGCGAACAAGCCAGGGAAAAACCAAGAAGGAAATCATCCGAAGCCTCAAGCGTTACATAACACGGCAACTTTATCGAACACTGAGTGGGGCGCCGGAAGTCGTACTTTCAGCAAGTTGATTGCGGCAAGGAGGTTCTAGATCTGCCGAATGCTTAGAAGAAAAGGGGTCCTCGCCGCTTTCCTGATTCGTTGCCGTCTCCTCTAGGAGACGGCTTAGCCTTCGAAGCGACTGCAGCTGCAAGCCCAACGAAGGCGGCGATCAGAAGTAGATTGAAGAGTATATCGGTAACGTTCGAACCCCGGCTAAGCGTAACCACCGTGACTATAACAAATGCAGCGCCACATGAAAGGCACAAAAGACATGTAATCTTCGCCCAGACAGGCAAAAGGTTCAATTGACTCAGCATTTATCCCCCTATTTACTAAGTAGAGCTTAGCCCCAATTCTAAGAGAAATCTAGGTTTGCTCAGCTGCGGCGGTTACGTCTCAGGTCGGGTCGGACTGGACGCCTGGGGGTGGAAAGGAGCTGACACATGCCACGGTTTGGAGCACTCGCGAGGGCGCCCCAAACCGTGGTCGAGTCTAGAGTTACGTCATCCGGAACTGTAGGTAGTACTCGCCGAACGCCCCACCTACGTGCGTGCAGGGTGTGACGATCACCGCGTAATAAGTCAGCAACTGTTGGTACCTATCCTGGCAATTGCGCTCGGCCCTGAATGTTTCGGTCTGCAGAACTCCCACGACATCCGGAGAAGGCGCAGCGGCGCTAGCGGCCGCCATACCGGAAAATGCCGCTCCTCCGGCAATTGTGACGATGGCAGCGGCACGTGTGATTGCATTTCTCATTATTCCCCCAGGCTGAAACGGACCTTACATGGCAATGATTCTCCTCACGGGACTTCTCCGAAAAATGAGACCTTTATCGGAGCCTTTTAAGAGGTTTGTCCTGCGAAGTGATAAATGCCTATCGGCACCTTCCTGGAAGTCAAGAAGAACTTTCTGACTCTTCCTTGATCTTGGAGAGTGTTATCAGGAGAAGAATCGTGCCCTGCGCGGGCCAGCGATCTTCTGCCGAATTTCGCCCCCCGGGATTAATCCTTTGCGCGTTGCCAGCGCCAAGCGTGCCAGAACATCAGTGCGAGAACGGTGGCAACGCCGATGAAGACGCTGGGGGGTGCGAAGGTGAAGAGAACGTAGGCCATGCTGACCCGATCTGTCATGCTCACTTCCAAGGAGCCATTCAGGAGCGCCAATAGTCCTCCCAGGATAAAGCCCCCGGACAA
Organism: Arthrobacter sp. FW306-07-I; assembly: GCF_021800405.1. Taxonomy (NCBI): domain Bacteria; kingdom Bacillati; phylum Actinomycetota; class Actinomycetes; order Micrococcales; family Micrococcaceae; genus Arthrobacter; species Arthrobacter sp. FW306-07-I. The sequence continues at coordinate 3,945,444 of NZ_CP084550.1, forward strand.
CGCCCACAGAACTAGGATGAACGGATTTAGCCGCGGCGGGAGTCCGCCCTCTTTCGTGGTTTCGGCAGTTATGTCTTCTGGTCTCATACCGTCTTCACGGATCATCACGGAAACCAATGCTTTCGTACTGCCCACTTTCCATGCCAATCCCCCCTCTAGTTTGGACGCAGTTCGCAGACCGCTTGAAGCCCAGCGTAGCCTCCGCAAGATACGTGGGTACTGGAGCCTACGTCTCGGCCCGGACCCAACCCAACCGATGGGTTGACGAATATAGAAGCATCCATACCCTGCGCTGCCGACGCACCGGCCGCGGGGGTCAATGATCCCCAGCAGGGACGACACCTATTCAGCCTGCCAGCCAAGCACTAGCGCGAACGTCACGAGGGCGTCCGTAGCCATCTCAGGCACATGGGGGCTGGCGCCGGGGAAACCTGCGGGGATGGCCACAGTCGCCCGCGGCGTCATCCGTCGTGCATAGGAGGATTCTTATGCGGGGATATGGTCCCAGGTGGCGCCATATGCGCGTGGGGACTTCTTCTTGGCTTGATAGAAGTCCCACCCCTGATCCCTGCTGGTGAAGATCTCTTCATAAACCGTATCGTCGCCTTCATCGTAGGACTTCCAGGTGACTCGGTAGTTCCGGCTTGGATCTTCATATCCGCTGGTCGGCTCGTGTCGCATCTTTCATACTCCCTCTGATGCTGGGTATCTGACGGCATTCTGTGATCACTATATGGCGTCAAGTCGTATGCCGACTTAGCGTCGTTTCAAACCAGCACCCTCCTGCAGCCGGCTGGATCGCTCGTGTCGTTTTCAGAAGCCGACTGCACAAAGTCCCGCGTGATTCCGCGGTTTGTGCAGACGGGTTGTGATCAGTGAATGCTCGCTACCTGAGGCTCCGTCACTGAGATAGACCGGGAACCAGAAGCTGCTTCACCGCAAGAACAGTCTCAGCTAGCTGCGCGAGCCGGCAGATGTGAACAGGACTTCTGACATCTGTGCAATCAGCTTCAGAAATCGACAACGGGTGTCGTTTTCAGAAGCTGATTGCACAACTTCCCGCGTGATTCCGCGGTTTGTGCAGACGGGTTGTGATCAGTGAATGATCGCTACTCCTATGCACAAGTGCCGCTTTGTTCTCCACTCGTGTTCACAATTCGCTACGTCGATTCGGCCGCCCCCGAAGGATCGGCAATCGGTACCCCGTATGAGACGATCTTCGGCCGTTAGCTACAGTGAACCAGGTGACCCCTGAGAGGAAACTGTCCTGCAGCCGCTCTTTCGTGTGGCTGGCCTGCATAGCCGGTACCGTGCATGCCGGGTTCAGCTTGTACTGGGCCCTAGGCGGGCAGTGGCTATTGGCCACGGTCGGACAATGGGCAGTCCAGCTGTCAGCCGAGGCCCCCTCCAGGCAGGACTCGGGCTAGGAATTGTTGCGGCAGTGAAGTTGCTGGCAGCGACTATCCCCGTGGCCGTCGCCTATGGACGAATGCCCCGGCGGAGGTTCTGGCGTGCCGTGAGCTGGGCGGGCGGACTGCTCCTTGTCGTATACGGGGGTGTGAACATCATAGTCAGCGGTGCGGTTCTTGGAGGCGTGGTTCGTCCTGCAGGCGGCTATGACCTCAACGCGATGATCGGCCACGCCTGGTTGTGGGACCCCCTGTTCTTCCTGTGGGGTGCAGCCCTAGTGTTATCGCTCTGGTTCTCGCGCAGGAGCTCAACGGAGGTTGCCTAAGCCGATCGTCCAACGGGTGGCGTTTGTGCCAACTAACCTCGTTCAGAACCAGGCAGTTGCCTGATCGGCATCATGCTTGTCAGACTTCAGCGCAAGCCCCGCTAGGTACTGTGGGGTGTCCGAACAGGACGAAGGTGGTGCCGTCATTCTCGAGAACCGAGACGTAGCTCGGGCCGAAAAGAGAGACTACTGATTCGCAGATGATGATCGCGCTCTTGGCCTCCTCGCTACCGTCGGCGCCGCGCGGGTCCACAAGGCTGGTGTCGATGCGAATTTTGCCCGGTTCGGTTTCGGTTACAGATTTGATTTTTCCCAACCATGGCGCGTTCTTTTTTGCTGTCTTGAAGTCGGCAGTCTTGTCCCGGCCGCCATTATTCACGCTGGCAATGGGGCCAGGTGGTGCAGCAGCTCGACTGGCTACCGTCTGGGCCGGCATAGCCGCATGTGATGCCTTCTGCGGATCAGACGCTGAGCAGCCACAGAGCAGCGTGACAACAGCAGCTCCAACCAAACCGGACACCGGGAAAGAGATCCCGTTGGCATCTGACCGCCGTGCATTCTTCGGTTTGTTCCGTTGCATGTTCTTGTCCCCCAATATTTGCAACCGCACTAAGTGATGCTCGAGCCTTCAGCATCGCACCCGGAAATGCCTCCGTGAAGGGTTTTCTAGAAGGGGAAGCGACTCCTACCCCCAACACAGTGAAGACCGCTCTGCTGGTACCCAGTGATGGATGGGCGCCCGATCTGGGGCAGGCATGAAGTCCTCCACCAAATTGCATCCTCGTTTTCCGCACCTCGCGCTCAAATCAACGTATGGTGTGGGCATGGAAGCAGAGGACGCTGCCGGCGGTGGGACTCCAGAGCAAGTACTGGCTCTGATCACCTTGGTGGAGTCGTCCGGCTGGCCCACTGCTGCACTTGAGCAAGATAGCTACTTTCAGAAGCTTGGACTTCGACAACTTCCCGGAGCTCCGCAGGAGGGAGCACCACCGGCAGTCGTCGGAGGGGTCGTCGCTGATTCCGCATCGACAACTCCAATCGGCTCCTGGATGACACATGAAGGCGAACTGGTGGGGATCAGCCTCTTTTTTCAGGATGAGCAGGACAGACCACACGCGCGAACTTCTGATTTGTTCGGCTATATACACTCCCTGATTCGCCGAAAATATGGAGAACCGTTGGACGACACGGTTGAACCATCGGGCAACGCGTCTGCCCTTTGGAAGGTCCGCGGAACAGCTATCGAGCTCTACAGACACGTCAAGCCGTCCTTTGCTATCCAGGTCGGGCTCAACAACATAGAGCGCGCTTCAGCTCGCAACGACGGGAAGCTAACGGGAACCTGGAACCACTAAGCACGATAGGCGGCGTGCGGTAAAGGATCGGATTAATGGAAAGCCCGCTCCGTGCAGCGACCGGCTTCCGGGCGTCCCGCGATCGACGATTCTCAAAGCCACAATCATTCGTTCACCGCACCACTTGACTCCACCGCTAGGCTCAGGGCATGGGCCCGAGGAATTGGAAGAAGCAGCCAACCAAAGCGGAGGCAGTGGTTATGTGCCTTCTCGCCCTGTCGCTATTCGTCAGCAACCTATACGGCGTGCTTGCAGAGGGCAACAGAGCGAGAGTCGGGTATTGGATTTCGCAGGCCTTGAACGTAGGCCTGCTGCTATTCGGCCTCTGGTGGTACCGCCGGGCCGGCAGAAAGTCCCCCAGGCAACCTTAATACTCAATACGTCCGTTCTGGGATCCGGAAATGACTGCTCTGACCTTCCAGAAATCGGGGGCGATGATGACGTGGCACCGAGAGATCGCCATAGCCACTAGGCCGAAAAAGTGATCAGCACAGGGCCATTGATTTGCGCGGACAAGTAGGATGTGAGGACCCAGCGCAGGGAGGATACTGCAATGCTTCAGGCCCTACGGCGTTACTTTCGAACCGCCATGCGCTTCCCGAAGCGGTCCCTGTCTTATCTGCGATCCATGAGGACCAGCGGCCTTGTACTGGGGATCGCGTGGCTCGTTCTAGCGATGATATGGGTAAACCCGTTGAGGACGACCTTGTTGGTCACCGTTAGTCTCGGCTTTCTTCTGCAAGCGGTTTTAGTCAACAAGGAGATACGTCGCCGCGAAAACACAGTCGACGAACCTCTCTAATGACAAGATCTGCTTTCCAATCCTGGCTGGTAGCGGTGAAGGATCCTTTACCGACCGAACTGAAAGTAGCAGGCGGGCTCTCGCTTGTCCTCAAGGGCTTGAGTTGTAGTGCCGGCGCTTACTTAGTGAATTCCGTGCCTAGCACTTTGCCAGTGACGCCATCCAACGTCACCCGATACCCGTTCCAGGTATTCGCAAAAACAGTGCCCTCAACAGATAGGTCCATGGAAAGGTAGCATTCGCGAGAACCTGTCTCAGGAAGGTCCGCGATCCAGACGATGGCGCCTATTTCACTAGTCTTCGCGAGATTGCGGGCAGGGCCCTCGCCCATCTCCATGTAGTCCAGAAGGACAAGGACCGAGTTCTCGGCCGGAAGCTCCTTGACGTCTAGAACGGTCACCCCAAGAACCTTGTCGGCCGGACCGATGCCTTTGAACATGCATGAAGCCTACGCTTCCCGCTCCCACAGAAGGATCCCATATCGAGCGGCGGAAGCGCACGTTAGGCCACCGGATTGCGGGCACGCGGCTCCAAGCCGCCTCCAATGAAAATGCTGCGTGTTTGGATAGAGCATGACCACCATCACCGTAGTGAAGGCCCAAGACCTGCCACTCAGTGAAGTCCTTGAGCTATACCGTGCGGTGGAATGGCTTGCCTACACGAAGGACCCCGACAATCTCGTACGAGCCTTGGAAGGATCTTCCACACTCGTGGCCGCTCATGACGACCAGACGCTGGTTGGACTAGCGCGTGTCATTTCCGATAGTGCTTCGATTTGCTACCTCCAGGACATCCTTGTTCGGCCGTCGCATCACAGAAGAGGTATAGGGCGAGCTCTTGCTGAGCTGGCACTCGGAGAGTACCCGCATGTGCGCCAGAAAGTACTGATCACCGACAACGAGCCGAAGCAGAAAGCGTTCTACGAAGCGCTCGGCTATATCCAGGCCGAGGAATTCCAAGGAGGATCGGTCAGAGCCTTCATCAGATTCGACTGACGGCCTGAGTGATCTGCGCCGGTAGTCGATCGGCCAATGGGCGGCCGCGGGCCCTCGGAGCCACCGGCTTACGGGCGCCTTCGTCGGTGGGGCTCAGCGCGTGTAGGCGAGGTCGCGCATGAGGGTGAGTTCCTCCATCTTGTCGGTACGGCGGGCTAGTGAGACTGCCGCCATAGGGGCGAAGGTGCGACACCAGAGCCACAGCCGGCCTGCGTCTACGGGATTAGCGATGTCTGCGAGCTGCAGGCATCGATGGCGGATCTCCGCTTCGTTGGCCGCTCCAATCGTGGCGAGGTCAGTGAGATCCATCGCCGGATCGCCGACGCAAGGGCGTGGGTCGATGGCAACAATCCCGCGACCGTCGTCGACCCGGAGGAGATTGCCGAGGTGCAGATCGCCGTGAAGCAAGGACTCACCTTCGCCCGCCATGTCCAACGCTGCGGCGTGGGATCGACGCCACACGTTGTCGTCGATCGGCGAGTCCGGGAGGGCGCGGCGGCGGCGATCCCACAACTCGAACATGAGCTCCACGCGCTCATGAGCGAGGGGAACACCATGTGGCGGCGGTGTCGACGGCGAGAAGAGATCGATAATGAGATCCTCGACCTCCGCAATGACCCAGGTGTCGGCGGTCAGCTGGGTTGCCTCGGGGAGCCACTCGAGCAAAATCGCGCCGTGCGTGGTGTCCGCGTCCATCAGGTCGACCATGGTGTGGGCGTCCGCCCAGTATCTCAACGCGGCTGCTTCCTGCGCTGTGATCGTGGGATCGGGTGAGAGCTTGAGTGCGCGCCGCATTCCGTCCGCGGCCGATATGCACTCGACAACGGCGCCCGTTCCGCCCACATGAACGGTTCGTGGGTCAAGTGCCCACTTCTGGCAGAGTTCGCTCACGATCGCTCCGAAGTCGTCGATCCAGGCCGCGGCCGCAACGCCGAATCGATCGAGAAGTCGGTCCCGGGCAGCAAGAGGCATAGCAACTTGTGTCATGTACCGACGCTACGTGATCCCTCGTCGGAAACCATGTTCGGCGAGGGATCCCTTACCGGGCCTCGCACTTAAATAGGCGAGGGCAACCACCGCCACGGCCACCGCCACCAGCACCAGGGACAGGGCGACGGCGGCGTCCGGGTCCGTTTCGCGCTGCAGGTAGATCTCCAGCGGCAGGGTCCGGGTCACCCCTTGCAGGCTGCCCGCGAAAGTCAGCGTGGCGCCGAATTCTCCCAGGCTCCGCGCGAAGGAGAGGACGGCGCCGGAGGCCAGGCCGGGCAGGACGAGCGGCAGCGTGACGCGCCGGAAGACGGTGCCCGGGCGGGCTCCCAGGGTTGCGGCAACCGCCTCGTACCTGGACCCGGAGGTCCGTAACGCGCCTTCCAGGCTCACCACCAGGAAGGGCAGCGCCACGAACGTTTGCGCCAGGACCACGGCCGTAGTGGAAAAGGCGATCTGGAGGCCGAGCACTTCCAGGGTCCGCCCCAGCAGCCCCTGCCGGCCGAACGTGTAGAGCAGGGCGATGCCTCCCACCACCGGGGGAAGCACCAGCGGCAGGAGCACCAGCGAGCGCAGCAGGCCCTGCAGGCGGAACGTGTCCCGCGCAAGGACCAGGGCCAACGGGACGCCCAAAACGATGCACAGCAGGGTGCTCGCGGCCGAAGTCCGCAGGCTCAGTCCCAGCGCCGTCAGCGACGGGCCGGACGTCACCAGCGGAATGAAATGGGCCCAGTCCACCCGCAGCACCATGGCCAGCAGCGGGAGCACGACGACGACGGCAGCTACGACGGCCAGCGCCCGCACCCAGCCGGGGATGCCAGAGTACGCGCTGGTTTGGGTGCGCGGGCGCGCCGCAGGCCTTCCCTGCTGCCGGGCCACCTTCCCTTGCTGCGTCACTTGCTGCCCGCACCCTCGCCGGCCGGGCCGAACCCTGCCGCGGCCAGGACCTGTTGGCCTTCCGGACCGATGACCAGGCTTAGGAAGGCCCTGGCGGTGGCCTTGTTCCGGCCGGTGGCGACACCCGCGATCGGGTAGGTATTGACTGCACCCGCAGCTTCCGGAAACGGGATGCCTTTCGCGCTGGAACCGGCGGCCGTGATGTCCGTGCCGTAGACCAGCCCGGCGTCGGCCTCACCGGAAGTGACCTTGCCCAGGACGTCCGTGACGGCATTCTCCTCGCTCACCGGGTTCAGGGTAAGCCCCGCGGCCTGAGCCACCTTGGCCGTCGCGGCACCGCACGGAACCTGCCGGGCGCAGGTGACCAGTTTGATGCCCGGCCGGGCCAGGTCCTGCAGCGAGGCGATTCCGGCCGGGTTGCCGGGCGGCACGGCGATGGCCAGGGTGTTGGTGGCAAAGTCTTTCGGCGTGCCGTCCGCGAGGCCCGCGTCCTGCATTTTCTTCATGTTGGCCGTGTCTGCTGATGCGAAGACGTCCGCCGGTGCACCCTGGCTGAGCTGGCCGGCCAGGTCCGAGGACCCCGCGAAGCTCAGGGCCACGTGTGTTCCCGGGTATTCCGCTTCGAAAGTGCGGGCGAGCTCGGTGAAGGTGGCTTTGAGGGAGGCTGCGGCAAAAACGGTGACGGTGCCGCTTGGCGTGGCGCCGGCATCCGGGGCATTGCCGGCCTGCGCGCCACATCCGGCGAGCAAAGCCGGCAGGAGGATACCCAAGGCAAGCAGCGCGGCGCAGAAGCGGGGCCTCAGGAAGGGGATGTCCTGCCTGATCATGCCGTGGCCTTCCCTTTCGGGGCCTCGATGATGACAGTTGTTGCCTTGACGACGGCGGTGGCCACGGCGCCTGGTTCGAGGCCCAGTTCGCGGACCGCCTCGCTGCTCATCAGCGACACCACCCGGAAGGGTCCGCACTGCAGTTCCACCTGCGCCATCACTTTGTCCGTGATCACGTTGGTCACCAGGCCCACGAAGCGGTTCCGCGCGGAACTGTTGCCGCGCTTGGGGTCATCCGGGAGCTGGGCCAGCTTCTGCGCGTGGGCCGCCAGTTCCAGCCCGTCGACCGCGAGCCGGCCCGAGCCGTCGCGCAGCGGGTTGAGGGTTCCGTTCTCGGTCCAGCGGCGGACGGTATCGTCGCTCACGCCAAGGAACCGGGCGGCTTCGGAAACGCGGATAAGGGCCATGGACAGATCCTAGTCCGCAAATGCGGCAGCAGAAACAGCATTAGGGCGCAAAGGAGGAGCTGAGCCTGTCCTGTGGACCCCAGGCTTCCGGACACACCGCAGCACTAGACTCGCTTCCATGGCCATTTACATCGACCCGCCGCTGTGGCCTGCACACGGAACCCACTTCTCACACCTGGTCTCGGACGCTTCCCTGGACGAGCTGCATGCCTTCGCTGCCGCCGCCGGGATCCCGGAGCGGGCCTTCGACGGCGACCATTACGACGTACCGGAACGCCGCTTCGAGGAGCTCGTGGCGGCCGGCGCGGTGTCCGTGGAGGCCAGGGTGCTGGTCCGCAGGCTCATCGCGAGTGGACTGCGCATCCCGGCCCGGCGTCGGAACAAGGCGCTGAAGGTCCCGCTCCTGAACCGGTGGGAGGCCATCATGCCGGGCAATGACGCACTGTTCCTGGACCTGCTGGACCGGTGGAGCGAACCACACCGCCACTATCACGGCTGCACGCATTTGCTCTCGGTACTGGAGGCGCTGGACCTGCTCACCGAACCGGACGAGGCGCCGCGGTCCGTGCTGCTGGCCGCCTGGTTCCACGACGCCGTGTACCGCGGCGCCGCCGGCGAGGATGAGGAGGAATCCGCACGGCTTGCCGAGAAACGCCTTACCGAGGCCGGCCTGCCGGAGGAAGAGGTGGCGGAGACGGCGCGGCTGGTCCGGCTGACATCCGACCACCGGCCGGAACCAGGCGACGACGACGGCGCCCTCCTCTGCGACGCGGACCTGTCCGTCCTGGGTGGGGAGCCGGAGGACTACGCCCGGTATGTTGCCGCCGTACGGAAGGACTATGCGCACATCGGTGATGCCGACTTCGCAGCCGGCAGGGCCGCCGTCGTGCGTCAACTGCTGGAACTGGACCCGCTCTTCCACCACGAGCGCGCCCGGGACCTGTGGCTGGACGCGGCGCACCGCAACCTGGAAAGCGAACTGACGTGAACGCGCCCGGCTCCAGCCCGCGGCACACGTTCTCCGCCAATGCCGCGCACCGGCAACTCCCGTTCACGGTCCGGCTGGACTGGGGGCTCGTCGGGGCATTGACGGTGGCGCCCGGGGCGGATATCGCGGTGGTGGTGGACGTGCTGTCCTTCAGTACGTGCGTCAGCGTGGCGCTGGACCGGGGCGCGGAAGTCTTCCCTTACCGGTGGCGGGACACCGGCGCGGAAGACTTCGCTGCCCACCACCAGGCGCAGCTGGCGGGGCCGCGCGACGGCGGCGGGCTGAGCCTGTCCCCGACAAGCTTCAGAGATGCGGAGGGACTGGAGAGAGTGGTGCTGCCGTCCCCCAACGGTTCGGAACTGTGCCACGCGCTTGCGGGGGAGGTTCCCCTGGTGGCCGCGGTATGCCTGCGGAACGCGGCGGCCACGGCGGAGTGGGTGGCCGCCAATCTTCCAGGCGACGCGGTGGTGGCGGTGGTGGCCGCCGGTGAACGCTGGCCGGACGGCACACTTCGCCCCGCCGTCGAGGACCAGATCGGAGCCGGTGCGTTCATCGCCGGGCTGGTGGCTGCCGGCAAGGGCGGGTATGAAGCCGGTGACGGACGGCACGGCTATGCACCGGAAGCCGTAGCGGCCATGGCTGTCTACGAATCCGCAGAACCGCGCCTGCGGGAGATGCTGCAGCAATGCTCCAGCGGGCGGGAGCTGTCCGGGGCCGGTTACGCCGGGGACGCTGACATCGCCGCGGAACTGGACCAAAGCGATTCGGTGGCCATCCTGCGGAACGGGGCATTCCGGCAGCTTTGAGGAACAGCTTAACCCGCAGACCCGCCGCGGCAGGCCCGGGACGGGCGCCGTCACCGTCGCCGGGAGAGAGTTCAGGAATCCCTGCAGCTGTGCAAAACTGCACGGATGAGCCTGCGCATCCAAGCCATCGCCGTTGATTCGACCGAGCCCGGGATTCCGGCAGCCTTCTGGGAAAAGGCGCTGGGGTGGCGGCGCACCCATGAGGAGGATGACGAAGTCGTGCTGGAGCCGCCGGCGGGCAGCAAGGAAGACGGCGTGGTGCCCGATTTGCTCTTCCTGCGGGTCCCCGAACGGAAAGAGCTCAAGAACCGCCTGCATTTGGATCTCCGGCCCGAGGACCAGGATGCTGAAGTGGCCCGGCTCGAGAAGTTGGGTGCCCGCCAGGTCTCCGTGGGACAGGGCGCGGCCGCCACGTGGGTGGTCATGGCTGACCCGGACGGCAACGAGTTCTGCGTGCTTCGCGCCCTGAGGCCCGGCGAAGGCGGCTAGCGGTAGGTCCTGACGGGGTAGGTACTCACAAAGGGGGTACTGGTGGGCACGATCTGCTTGCCGAGCGGCATCAGGGACACCGGGATTAGCTTCAGGTTGGCGATGGCCAGCGGAATGCCGACGATGGTGATGGCCATGGCGAACGCCGTGACCACGTGCCCGATGGCGATCCAGATTCCGGCCACCAGCAGCCAGATCACATTGCCCAGCAGCGAGAAGACACCGGTGCCGCCGGGCTTATCCACCACCATTCGACCAAAGGGCCACAGGGTGTAGGCGGCGATCCGGAACGAGGCAATGCCCCACGGGATGGTGACGATCAGCAGGCAGCAGACCACACCCGCCAGGAAATAGCCCAAGGCAAGCCACAGGCCGCCGAAAACCAGCCAGATGATGTTCAGAAGTGTCTTCATGCACCCATTGTGCCCCCGCCCCTCCGACAAAAGGGTGGGGGACTCCCCTGATCCTGCCCTGATACTGGTTCGTGCCCAGGGATCCTGCCCGATCCGGTGGCCGGAACTTGGGGCTGCCGCCCTGCCAGCCCAGCCCTGGCAGCCCACCTAGACCGTGGCGGCGTCCTTGGCAGCGTGCACGAAGGCGCGGACCTTGGCCAGGTCCTTCACGCCCCGGGATACTTCAACGCCGGAGGAAACATCCACACCCCAGGCATGCGCGGCTGCCGATGCCTGGCCCACGTTCCCGGGTTCAAGTCCACCGGCGAGCAGCCAGTTGCGCCCTTGCAGCGCGGGCAGCGCAGCCACGGAGGCGTAGTCCCAGGACTCGCCGGATCCGGGCACCGCTGCATCAATCAGGAGCAGGTCCTCGCCCCAGTCCTCGAAATCATCCTGGGCGGCACCCATGGTGATGGCCCTGATCAGCTTCATGCCGGCGTCGTGCACGGTTTTCACGTCCGCGCGGGACCGGCTGCCGTGCAGCTGGATCCATTCCAGGCCCGCTGCCCGGGCGATGGCAATGGCGTCGGCCACCGGTTCGTCGCGGAACACCCCGATCGGGGAGACGGTTTTGGGGACCCCTGCCAGCAACGAAGCCGCCTGCGACGGCGAGACCACCCGGGGGCTGGCCGTGAGCACGAAACCCACGGCGTCCGCACCGGCATCCACTGCCTCGCGCACCGATTCGGGCGTGCTGAGACCACACACTTTGACGAACATTCCCGGCTCCTTCAGGCTGTTTTCGTGTTGACCCCCCGCAGGAGAGTAGCAGGGACCGGACCCAACTGCGATGCCGCCCACACGCGGCAACTAGGCTGGGCTGATGCAGATCATCCGCTTCGCAGAACTCAAGGCCCAACCGTGGCGCAATGGCGGCGGGGTGACCAGGGAAATCGCACGCCAGGACTCCGAAGACGGTGGCTTTGACTGGCGGGTGAGCATCGCTGACGTTGCCAAGGCAGGAGATTTCACGGCGTTCCCCGGCATGGAGCGCGTCCTGACGGTCATCGAAGGGGAACTGATCCTGCTTTCCGTTGACGGCGCAGAGCAGCCCCTGGAGAAGTACCGTCCCTTCAGGTTCGACGGCGGGGCCGCCACCGCTGCCAAGCTGCCCACCGGGGACATCAGGGACCTGAACGTCATCACCCGGGCGGGGGCCTTCAAGGGCTTCACGTCCATCGTTGAGCTGTCCAGGAAGCGCGCCCACCCGGTGTTCGAAGGGCAGTTCGGTGTGCTGCTGCAAGGGCAGGCGACGGTCAGCCAGGGCGGCGGAGAGCCCATGGAGCTGGGCCGCTACGACACGGTAGTGGGCTCGGACGGCGGCTCTCCCGAAATCCTGGGGCGCGGCTTCCTGGCCGTGGTGTCCATCGACCCGGTGGACACCACCGCGTAAGTACCGGCACCGCTGGTGAGGTTGGGCACCAACGGTGGCTGGCCGCCGTCGTGCGTTGCTACGCTGGAATCCAAGGCTCCGCACCCGAGCCTCCGGACGACGGTTCAGTACCCGGCACGCGACAAGACTGGCCAAAGGATCTGGTCATGTCGTGGGTAATCCTCATTCTTTCCGGCGCTCTGGAAGCCGTCTGGGCGGCCGCGCTGCACCGGGCCTCCAAGGTTTCCGGGCGCCGGCGCCTCGCCCCGGCCGCCCTCTTCCTCGTGGCCGTCGCGGCCAGCACCGGGGGTCTCGCCGTCGCTATGCAGTCCATCCCCACCGGCACCGCCTACGCCGTGTGGGTGGGTGTGGGCGTCGTCCTCACTTCCGCCTACGCCATGGCTACCAAAGTGGAACCCCCGACGGCGGCGCGCCTGCTGCTGCTGTCCGGCATCGCCGCGTGCGTAGTTGGCCTGAAGGTGGTGGCGTAATGCTGAAGCGCGCACTCCCGTGGCTGGTGCTCCTGGCGTCCGCGGTCCTGGAAGCAGTCTGGGCCACGGCCCTTGGCCTGTCCGACGGCTTCAGCAAACCCTTGCCTACTGCCGTCTTCGCCGTCACCGCGACCCTGAGCATGCTGGGCCTGGGCATGGCCATCCGCAGCATTCCCCTGGGCACCGCCTACGCCATCTGGGTGGGTATAGGCGCCGCACTCACCGTCGGCTGGGCAATGGCCACCGGCGTGGAGCCCTTCAGCGTGGTGAAACTGCTGTTCATCGCCGGCATCGTGGGCTGCGCGGCCGGCCTGAAGGCGCTGCCGGCCGGAAAAGACGCTCCGGCTGCTCCCAGCAGTGACTAGGCTTTTGCCATGGACTCCCCCGAGATCGCCCAGGCCGTCGACGCGCTGCGACGCCGCATGGTGCCTGGCACGCGGACCATCCTCGGCATTGCCGGGGCGCCAGGGTCCGGCAAGTCCACTTTCGCAACCTGGCTCCAGGAGCAGTTCAGCCCGGGAACCTCGGTTGTGGTCCCGATGGACGGCTTCCACCTGGGCAACGCGATCATCGAGGGCACGCCGTTGCGTGCGCGGAAGGGCGCCATTGATACGTTCGACGGCAGCGGCTACCTCTCGCTGCTGCGCCGCCTGGCGCGCCGGGACGAGGCAGTGGTGTACGCGCCGGAGTTCCGCCGCACCATCGATGAACCGGTAGCGGCGTCCATCGCCGTCCCGGCCGACGTCCCGCTGGTGATCACCGAGGGCAACTACCTGCTGGCGGACCAGGAGCCATGGAAGGAGGTGCGGGCGCAGCTGGACGAGGTGTGGTTCCTCGAAACCCCGCACGAGCTCCGGCTGCAGCGGCTGGTTGACCGGCATGTGTCGTTCGGGATGGACCCGGAGACTGCGCTTGCCTGGGCCAGCGGACCCGACGAGGCGAACGCCCGGCTGATCCAGGCAACCCGCCCTGCCGCGGACCGCGTCATACCCTGGCTGTAACGTCATTCTCAGGAAACGAACAGGAGCACCCATGGCTAACGCCCCCACCAACCCCGGCACTACAGTCCAGCTCGGCGACGGCCTGGCCGTCAGCCCCCTCGGGTTCGGCGGCATGGCCCTCACCCCCGTTTACGGCGAGGTGGACCCAGCGGAGGCACTGCAGACGCTGCACCATGCCGTGGACGCCGGTGTCAGCTTCATTGACACAGCCGACATCTACGGCGGCGGCAGCAACGAAGAACTGATTTCCCAGCTGCTCAAGGACCGGCGGGACGAGGTCCAGCTGGCCACTAAGTTCGCGCTGGTGGGCACGCCGACGGACGGCTACACGGACATCAGGGGCGACGCCGGATACGTGCACCAGGCGGTGGAGCGGAGCCTGCAGCGGCTGGGCACGGACGTCATCGACCTCTACTACATGCACCGCCGGGACGTCCGGGTCCCCATCGAAGAGACCGTGGGCGCCATGGCCGAGCTGGTGAAGCAGGGAAAGGTCAAGCACCTGGGCCTGTCCGAAGTGACGGCGCAGGAACTGCAGGACGCCTCGGCGGTCCACCCCATCGCCGCGGTCCAAAGCGAATGGTCCATCTGGAGCCGCGATGTGGAACGCAATGTGGTTCCCGCCGCCGCCAACCTCGGTGTGGGTTTTGTTCCCTACTCTCCGCTGGGCCGCGGGTTCCTCACCGGCACCGTGGACACCTCGAGCCTGGGCGACAAGGACTTCCGCCGGAACATCCCCCGTTTCGCCCCCGATGCCGCAAGCGCCAACCAGGCCGTGGTGGACGCGGTCCGGTCCGTGGCGGACCAGCTGCAGGCCACCCCCGCCCAGGTTGCCTTGGCGTGGCTGCTGGCCCAGGGCAAGCGGCTGGGCCTGCCCGTGGTCCCCATCCCCGGCACCCGCAAGGCCGCCCGCATCGACGAAAACCTCGGCGCACTGTCCCTCGACCTCACCCCGGCGCACCTGGAGGCCCTGGACGCGGCCTCAGACGCCGTCGTCGGCTCCCGTTCCGCGGACCCCAAATGGGTGTCCGAGGGCCGGGAATAACACGCCTTTCACCAATTCCACCGCAAACCCAAAGGAGCCCCATGCCTGCCATCGTGCACTTCGAAGTCCAGATTGACCCCGCCCGCCGCGACGACGCCGCCGCATACCTGTCTGAAACCCTCGCCGCCACCCGTGCCTGGCCCGGAAACCTGGGGATCGAAGCATTGGTGGACGACGCAGATCCGTGCCACATCCTGGTAGTGGAAACCTGGGCCACCACCCAGGACCATGACGACTACGCCGCATGGCGGAAGACGCCGGAGGGGAAGCACAGGCTGGGCGAGGTTCTCGCCGGGACACCGTCAAAGCAGGTTTACTCGGAGACCATGCCGCTCGACCTGCAGCCGTCCCAGGCCTAAGCCCATGGACTCACTTCTCTACGACCTGCCGGCCCTGACCATCCGCAGCATCTCCGTCAGCGAGATGGACAACAACGTGTACTTGCTGACGGCGAAGGAGAGCGGGGCCCAGCTGCTGATTGATGCCGCCGACGACCTTCCCGCCATCCAGCAGTTGCTGGCGGACGGGGCCGCGGACACGACGGCTGTTCCCCGGCTGGCCCTCATCGCAACGACCCACCAGCACTGGGACCACGTGCGGGCGCTGAAGGAGCTGGTGGCGGCTACGGGGGCGCGGACAGCCGCCGGGGCGGACGACGCCGATGCGTTGCCGGTTCCCGTTGACGTCCGGCTCAGGCATGGCGACGTTGGCAACTTCGACGGCTTTGATGTGACGGCAGTCCACCTGCGCGGGCACACCCCCGGTTCAATTGCCTTCGTTTACGAGGACCCGGACGGGCCGGCGCATATCTTCTCCGGTGACTCGCTGTTCCCGGGCGGCGTGGGCAACACGCAGAAGGACCCCGAACGGTTCAACCAGCTCCTGGCCGACGTCACGGAGCGGTTGTTCGGCGCCTACCCGGACTCCGCGGTCATCCATCCCGGCCACGGCAAGCCGACCACTCTTGGTGCAGAGCGGCCGCACCTCGACGAATGGCGCGCCCGCGGCTGGTAGCGGTTCGCCAGCTGCCGCCAAGCCCCACGAGGAGAGGTTTCGGGAACGCATGAAGGATAGTGCCGCGGGTATCGACCGCCAGGACAACGGGACACGGGACACCGGGCAACGGGACCAGGAGCTCACTCCGGATTCGGCTGCCCGGCGAATGGTGCTTGTGGGAACGCTGGCCACGGCCGGGATAGCCATCGCGGTCCTCCTGTGGGCCAAGTGGTACCCCTATGCCCTCAAGATCCCGGCGGTGGCGGACAGCCACTCGTTGGGAAACTCCGTCTTGTCCGGCAAGGCAAGCGCGCCGCCCGCCCCCTCGTGGAACGCGGCTTTTGAGTACAGCCTGGGCTACGTCGGGTCGATCTGGCAGGCGCTGGTGGCCGGCCTGCTCGTTGCAGCGGCGGTGGAGGCGTTTCTTCCCGCCCGCCGGTTGCTCGCGCTGTTCCAGGCCAGGCGTGGCCCGGCTGTGAGCACGGTCTGTGGCGGGCTCCTGTCCATGTCATCAATGATGTGCACATGCTGCGCCGCGCCCGTCGCGTTGAATGTTCGCCGCAGAGGGGTGCCCGTCAGCTCCGCGCTCGCATACTGGCTGGGTAATCCCGTGCTCAATCCGGCAGCCCTGGCATTCATGGCCTTTGTGCTCCCCTGGCAGTTCGTGGCCGTCCGCGTGGGCACCGGCGTGATCCTTGTCTTTGGCGTCACGCTGCTCGTGAGCCGCCTGGCAAAAGGGACCAGCGTCGCCGGACCGGTGGAAGAGCCCGCTGAAACCGTGACTGCCGCGGGCGCAGTCCACAGGTTCGCCAAGGCCCTGGTCCGGTTATCGGTGCGACTCCTGCCGGAGTATGCGGTGGTGGTGATGCTCCTGGGCGCCTTTCGTGGCTGGCTGTTCCCGGAAGCCGGCACGCTCGCGTCCTGGGGCGTGCTCGCCGCCGTCCTGCTCGCCGTCGTCGGAACCCTGTTCGTAATCCCGACCGCCGCGGAAATCCCCATCATCGGCGCGTTGATGGCCGCTGGAGTTGGAATGGTTCCCCTGGCGGCCCTGGTGCTGACCCTGCCCGCGCTAAGCCTGCCGTCGATGCTTATGGTCCGCGGGGCCTTCCCCGGCCGGGTGATCGCAGCCACTGGGGCTGCCGTGATGGGGCTGGGCCTGGCGGGCGCGGTCGCCATGGCGGCGCTGACCTGAGGCACCCGGCAGCCGCGGCCCTGGTCCCTGCTGCCAAACCCGGTTTAACGCACCGAGTGCTCCGCAACTGTCGTTTAGAACCTCCTAAACGACGTTATCGGAGCACTCGATGGGCCAGGCGTTGTTACCGTCCGCGGCGCTCATTCGACGCCGGGGCGGATGCGCGGCGCGGGCCGCTGCGGGCCGGACGGCCTGAGCCGCCGTTGCCCGAGCCGCCATTACCTGAGCTGAACGAACCGCCGGAGGTTCCGCCGGTGTTGGACGACCAGACGGCCTTGCTGCCACCGGTTGCTGCTGCGCGCTGCCCGGTCGCCGGACGACCACTGCGCTGGCCGCCGCCGGAAGCGGGCCGACCACCGGCTGCCGGACGTCCACCGGAAGCGGGGCGCCCGCCTGAGGCCGGGCGGCCGGTGCCGCCGCGCGGGGCGTCGCTGCGGGTGATCCGGGAATCGCCGCGGCCTTCCGCCGCACGTCCGTCCGAACCGCGGCCGGCCGATGAGCGGCCACCTGCCGCGGGGACGTCGTTGCGGTGGGTCGAAGCGGTGCCGCGGCCACGGGCGTTGCGGCGTGCAGCTGCTGCGGCCACCGCGCGGTCCTCGTTCTGCTCGGCGTTGCGGTCGAACGCTGCGCGGGCCTCAGTGCGGCCCTCGAATGCTGCGGCGCGGCGCTCGGCACGCGGAACGTCGCCGCGCACTGCCTCTGCTGCAACCTTGCCGCGTCCGCCGCGGCCGCCACGGCCACCGGCGGTGGGGGCAGCCTGGCGGCGTGCACGCTTGCGTTCCGCGTTGGCTCCGGTGGAGGTGCCGCCACCCTGCTTGGCCGTCTTGGCGGCCATCAGTGCAGCGCGGGTCCGGGGGTCGACCTTTTCGGCGATGTCACCGACGAGCTCGGCCACGATGGGCGAGCTGGCAGTGACGCGTTCGAAGCTGACGTCCACGCCGGCGGCCTTCATGAGCTTCTTCACGTCGGTCTGCTGCTCCGGCAGGGTCAGCGTCACCACGGTGCCGTCGGAACCCGCGCGGGCGGTGCGTCCGGAGCGGTGCAGGTATGCCTTGTGCTCGGTGGGCGGGTCCACGTGGATGACGAGTTCGACGTCGTCAACGTGCACACCGCGGGCGGCGACGTCGGTGGCGACCAGGACGCGGACGTCACCATTGGAGAACTCAGCCAGGTTGCGGTCGCGGGCGTTCTGCGACAGGTTGCCGTGCAGGTCGACGGCGGGGATGCCGGCGTCCGTCAGGGTCTTGGCCAGCTTGCGGGCGTGGTGCTTCGTCCGCATGAACAGGACGCGGCGGCCGGCGCCGGAAGCAAGCTCCACGATCAGTTGCTTCTTGACGGTCTGGTCGTTGACCACCAGCACGTGGTGCTCCATGGTGGTCACCGCGGCCTGCGGGTCATCCACGGAGTGGGTGAGCGGGTTGGACAGGTAGCGCTGGACGATCTTGTCCACGCCGTTGTCCAGAGTGGCGGAGAAGAGCAACCGCTGCCCCTGGCTTGGGGTCATGTCCATAAGCTTCTTGACCACGGGCAGGAAGCCGAGGTCAGCCATGTGGTCGGCCTCGTCCAGGACGGTGATCTCCACGGCCTCGAGGGTGAGGATGCGCTGGCGGATCAGGTCCTCCAGGCGACCGGGGCAGGCGATGACGATGTCGACGCCGGCGCGCAGCGCCTTTTCCTGCCGCGCCTGGGAAATGCCGCCGTAGATCACCGTGGTGTTCAGACCGGCAGCCTTGGCCAGGGGCTCGATGGTGGCGTTGATCTGGGTGGCCAGCTCACGGGTGGGTGCCAGGACCAGGCCCATGGGGCGGCCGGGCTTACGGAAGTGCTTGGCTTCCCGCTCAGCGAGTCTTGCTACAAGCGGGATGGCGAAAGCGATGGTTTTACCGGATCCGGTCCGGCCGCGGCCCAGGACGTCACGTCCGGACAGCGTGTCCGGAAGGGTCTTGACCTGGATGGGAAACGGTTCAACGATTCCCTGCGCGGAAAGGGTGTCTGCAAGGGCCTTGGGAGTACCGAGGGCAGCAAAAGTAGTCATGTAGTTCTTTACGGTCTTTCTGGCGGTATCCGGGCGGATATCGGCCCCCGATGCCGGTTGGACCAGGGGTTTCGCCGAAGAAAAGTCAGGTGATCAACCGGGCGCTGTAAATAGGGACAGCCGGCCGGGACCAAATGGAACGCGTTCATCGACGCAGGATGTGCCTCTCACATGAAGAAAGCCCACTCCCCGGAAAGGATCTCCAGATCAGGAGCAGGCGGCATCACTGCACATCAAGTTCCACCAGTCTACCATCCCGGCGCCCGGCGTCCTTCCGCGGCGTTGCCATGGGAGCCCCGGCGGGGCAGTGTTGACCCATGAACGAGCACCCGGAGGAGCAACAGGAAACGCACCGGCAGGAAGCGCAGGGGCACCGGCCCCAAGGGGACGAAGCGCCCTGGAATCAAGCGCACGACGGCGGCAGCGCGCCCGAGGCGGCGGGCGGCAGCATTGATGCCGCATCGGTCTGGGACGAGCGGTACCGCACCAAGGCGCGGCTCTGGAGCGGGAAGCCCAACCCGCAGCTGGTCCGTGAAGCCGGCGGCCTGCGCCCGGGAAAGGCGCTGGAACTGGGCTGCGGCGAAGGTGCCGACGCCATCTGGCTTGCGCAGCAGGGCTGGTCCGTGACCGCCGTCGACGTTTCCGCCGTAGCCCTGGAACGGGCGCACTCGCACGAACTGGCCGAACTGGAACGGGAAAGCGTGCAGGCGTCCAACGGTGGGATCGGAAGCCGGATCACGTGGCAGCTGGCGGACCTGACGCAGTGGCAGCCGGAGGCGTTGTACGACCTGGTGACGTCGCAGTTCCTGCACTCCCAGGAGCTCGACTGGCGGATTCCGCTGCGGACCGCCGCCGGAGCCGTGAAGCCGGGCGGGACGCTGCTGGTGGTGGGCCACCATCCTGACCGGCTGCCGCCCTGGGGCCCAGCGCACCATCATGCGGGCATGTTCTACACCGCCGACCAGCTGGTACAGGAGCTCGGGCTGGACCGGCTCGATTCAAATGGCCGCCCGGAGTGGCAGCTGGAAGTCCTCACTTCACGGGAACGCCCCGTGACCGGACCGGAAGGGCAGGAAGCCACCATCGCCGACGTCGTCCTCCGCGCAACGCGCCTCGCCTGACCGCCCCTCAGGGCGTACGGCTGGTTCAGGGCGTACGGCTGGTTCAGGGCGTGCGGCTGGTTGAGGGCGTACGCCCGGTAACCCGGGGCGCCACCAGCGCCGCGCCCACTCCGATGGCCGCAGTGAAGGCGAAGACACCCGCGAAGGACTGGACCGCCGTCGTAAATGCCGCGAAGACTATCCCGGTGGTGGCCAGCGACAGCGCTCCGCCCAGGGAGTCGGAAATGGACATGGCCGAGCTGTTGAAGCCTTCGTTCTCCTTGGTGGAGAGCGCCAGGGTCATCACGCTGAGGCGCGGGTAGAGCAGGCCCATGCCACCGCCCGCCAAGACCCAGCCCGCGATGGCGATGGCAGCGGGCCAGTGCAGCGCCGTGGTGGCCAGGGCCAGGAGCACCGCCGCCAGGACCATCAGCGAGCCGGTCTGCACCGCGCTTTGGTGCGGCAGCTTGGAACCGAGCCGGCCCTGGACCGCCGCTGCACCGGCCCAGGCCAGCGCTCCTCCGGTCAGGGTCAGGCCAGCCAGGGTGGGCGGGAACGCGTACTGGTCGATCAACAGGTAGGGAAGGTAGACCTCCGCACCAAAGAAGGAAGCCGAAGCCAGCCCGCGTGCCAGGATCACGCTGGGCAGCCCGCGGCGGGCAGCAAGGGTGCCGTGGGGCACCAACGGCCGGACGGCCACCAGGGCAAGGACGACGGCGGCCGATGCCAGGAGTGCCGTGGCGGCGGGGAACGAGGGGATGCTGACCTCGGCCGAGAGGTTGAGGCCCAGCACCGCGAGCGCGGCCAGCGCCGCCCACCCGAGCCGGCCCAGGGCCCAGGGCGGGACGGGGTGGGCTGGCTGACCGGCCCCTTGGGGCGCGCCTGCCTCTTCAGGTTCATCCAGGCCCCGGAGCACCGGCACGATCATCACCAGCGCGGGAATGACCAGGCCCACCACGCCCAGGAACACCCAATGCCAGCTGAACACCTGTGCCACCACGCCCGCGGCGAAGGGCCCCACCAGTGAAGGGACCACCCACGCGGCCGAAAAGGCAGCGAAGATCCTGGGATGGAGCGGGCCGGGAAAGAACCGCGCAACCAGCACGTACAGCGCCACGGTAAGGGCGCCGCCGCCGAGCCCTTGGACCAGGCGGCCTGCGACGAGCATCGGCATCGACACCGAGCTGCCCGCAATCAGGAGTCCCAGCACGAACAGTGAGACAGAGGCGTACAACGGCATGGCTGGCCCGCGCCGGTCGGACCAGTTGCCGGCTCCCACCATGCCAATCACACCGGTGGCCAGCGGCCCGGCGAAGGCCAGCGCGTAGAGGCTGCCGCCGTTCAGCTCCCGGCTGACCAGCGGCATGATGGTGGTGACGGCCAGGGACTCAAAAGCGGCAAGGAACACCAGGGCGCACGTGCCGATGGTCACCCACAGATACGGGGGCCGGAAGATCCCGGTGGCGGGATGGGCGGCCGGAAGGGTGGAGTCCCGCACGGCAGTTCCTACCCCACGAACCGGTTCCGGCCTGAGCGGTAGCCGAAGACCGCCGCGAGCAGGCCCACCACCGTGAACAGGATGCCGGCGGGCACGAACGAGCCTGTGGCCTGGTGCAACTGCCCCACCATGAGCGTCCCCGTGGAGCCCACCCCGTAGCCAACACCCTGCATCATGCCGGACAGGTGGGCGGCGGTATGCCCGTCACGGGTGCGGAGCATGATCAGGGTCAGTGCGCAAGCCGTGAGGCTGCCCTGGCCCAGGCCAAGCAGCCCGGCCCACACCCAAATGAGATCGAGCGGACCCAGGATGCTAAGCGCGAACCCGGCGCCGGTCATCAACGCCACTACGGTATTGATGGCCCGCTGGTCCCGGAACCTCGCGGCCAAGGCCGGCGCGAACAGCGAACCCAGCATCTGCAGCACGATGCACACGGCGACGATCAGCCCTGCCGTGGCACCGTCCACGCCCCTGTCGCGGAGGATGGGCGCCAGCCAGGCGAACCCGCTGAAGGACATCATGGCCTGCAGCACCATGAAGATGGTCACCTGCCAGGCGACCGGGGAACGCCACACATTGACGCCGTCCCTGACCGCCTGGTGCCGGACAGTTTCCTGCCGGACGGCTACGGGCAGGAACAGCAAAAGGACGACGGCGGCGGGCAGCGCCCACACCCACAGCGCCTTGGTCCACTCCCCCGTCGCCGTGTAGACCGGGTACGTGAATCCGGCTCCCAGGGCGGCGGACGCACAGATGGCGGTGGTGTAGAGGCCGCCCATGAGGCCCAGCCGGTGGGGGAAGTCGCGCTTCACCAGGCCGGGGAGCAGCACGTTGCACAGTGCGATGGCGGCCCCGCAGGCAGCCGTGCCAACCAGGAGGGCAGGCAGGTGGCCGGCCCCGCCCGTGCCTGCCCCGGTGTCCACGGGCCGCAGCAGCAGCCCGGCAGTCAGCAATGCCATGGCCCCCAAAAGCACCCGTTCCGCCCCGAAGCGGCGGGCCAGGACCGGGGCGAGCGGCGCAAACACGCCGAGCAGTGTCACGGGGACGGTGGTCAGCACCACCACGGACCAGCCCGGCAGCGCCGCCTGGGACGTCACTTCCGGAAGGACTGCCGAGAGGCTGGAAAAGACGCTGCGGAGGTTCAGTCCTATCAGGACCAGGCACACCCCCAGGTAGACCAAGGCACGGCGGCTGCCCACCCGGGTGGGTGCCGCCGGCGGGAGTTCATCGATTTCTGCGTCCACCAGGGTGCTGAGGTCCATCAGGCTGCTGCCGCTCCGGGCCCGGCCCTGTGCGTCCCCCGCGGCTGTCATCCGCCGCTGCTTACTTGCCCCGGCATTCATTGCGTCCTTCATGGGCCCATTCTCGCAGGAGAGCGCGGATGCAGGTTTTCCACATAGGGGAAGAGGCGGCTTCTGGCTTCCCCTGCAACTTCGTAGGTTGAAAGCAGCCGCGGCCACGCACATGGCTGCATCAACCGATGGGAGCACCATGGAAACCACGCCGCAACCGGAACCCGGCCCGGGATCGACCGAAAGCCGACTGGCGGAAGGTGCGTCGCTGGACGGTAGATCGGTGGACGGTGCATCGCAGGCCAGTAGATCCGTGGACGCTGCATCGAAGGGAAGCGCACCGCCGGGCGGGCCGGGCTCGCCTCCCCGGCAGGGAGGCCCTGGCCAGCCTCAGCCACGTGCGCCCAGGCATAAAGGGGCCGACAGCCTGGTCCTGGCGATCCTTGCCCCTGCAAGCATGATCCTCACGGCACCTGTATCCATGTTCGCCATGTTGATGACGTATTCGTCCAACGGCTCTTCCAGCAGGCCATGGGTGACTCCCCTGGTGCTGTTCAGCCTTCCGCTCCTCTTTGCTTCTCTCGCCCTGCGACGGGCCATCCCTGCCCTAAAGCGGTCGCCACAGGGATCCGGTGACCGCTCCGCTGCGGCGGTTGCGCTGTGTCTTGGCGGTCTGGTCTATGCCCTGGCACTGGGTCCGGCGTTGGACAACGTGGGGGTGTTGTGACCCCTCCGATCCGGAGCAGTCTCGCGGCGCTATTCTGGAAGGGATGAGCGAATCCCCTGAAAACCCCCAGCAGCCGCATGTCCCGAGGCCCGTGACGCCCGGAACCCAGGCCTCCTTTGGCACCTATGGCGGCCGCCCGGTCAGCTTCGTGCGCCGCGGCACCCGATTGCAGGGCCGGAGGCAAGCTGCCTGGGCCGAGCATGCCGAGCGGTGGGCCGTCGACGTACCAAGGCACGTGGCCAACACCTCGGTCCACCCCGACTACGTCTTTGACGCTGCGGCTGAATTCGGCCGTGACGCCCCGCTCATCGTCGAGATTGGCTCGGGCCTTGGCGATGCCATCTGCCATGCAGCCGAACAGAACCCGGACACGAACTTTCTGGCCGTGGAGGTCTACACCCCGGGCCTGGCCAACACCATCATCAAGATCAACAGCCGGGGCCTGAACAATGTCAGGGTGGTGGAGGCAAACGCTCCGGAGGTACTGGCCACCATGCTGCCCGAAGGCTCGGTCAGTGAATTGTGGGTCTTCTTCCCGGACCCGTGGCACAAGTCGCGGCATCACAAGCGCCGGCTCATCCAGCCTGAGTTCGCAGAGCTGGCGGCGCGGGCCCTGAAACCGGGTGGCCTCTTCCGGATCGCCACCGACTGGTCCAACTATGCCGTCCACGTCCGCGATGTGATGGCAGCTTCAATGGACTTCGAGAACCTGCACACCGGCGAGCGCCGCGGCCCCGAAAGCCCGCTGACCCAGGTGTGGCAGTCCGGCGTTGAATCCGTGGTGGGCGGCGCGCCCGTCCGCGAGGGACGCGCGCCCGTGAGCACGGAACACACCGGCCCCAACGAAGGCGTGGACGAAACGGGCGGCTGGGCACCCCGCTTCGAGGGCCGGATCAGGACCAGCTTTGAGGCAAAGGCACACGAGGCCGGCAGGTTGATCTTCGACCTCTGCTACCGCCGCCGTTGAACGCTGAACCTGCCTGGGCGGTGCATCCCGGCCAGTCCGGGCAGTACTTTCAGCCGACGCTGATGGAGCCCACGATCTCCTTGAGCATGTCCAGCCGGGGTTCTGCCTCCGGGTTCAGGTAGGGCCAGATGACCACTACGCCAATGAACCGCCCCCTTTCCCACACGCCTACCGTGGCTGCCACCTTGGCCGGCCCGCCGTCGTCGTCATATCCCACAACCACGGCGTAGGCAGCCTTGCCGGGCAGGTTCAGCTCGCCCTCCGCCAGGAGGGTCCCGCCCCGGTCCTCAAGGTAGAAGCCCGCCATCAGGTGCGCCCAGCCGTTGGCCTGCGGGGCGTCCTGCACGGAGGTGTCGTCCTTGATCACGGTGACCAGCACGCCGTTCAGCAGGCCGTACTGTTCGCTGTTGGGCCCGGCCGTGGAGTCGCCCAGGACCTGGGTGTGCTCGGGGAAGTCTGCGGTGAAGCCCAGCGGGGATTCGATGTGCACTGACATGGGTTTCAGAGCCTCTCGAGCTTGGTGTCGTTGGGGACCTTATAGTACGTGGAGACGTTGGTGGTGGCCTGGTTCTCGGTCTTGACCTCCACCTCGCCCATCTTCACGTCAAAGCCTGCCTCGTTGGTGGCCGTCACAACCGAGTTCACCTGGACGGTGGCGGAACCGGCCTCATAGAGCCGTGCCGCGTCACGGGCTGCGCCGGTGTCATTCCCCAGGGCAACGTTGCGCAGGTAGCTGTCGATGATGGGCCGGTTCTCCGGAGAGTAATCCACGTCGATCTTGACGCTGCCCTGCGTCCCTGCCGTGACGGTGGAATCGAATTTGGCGGCTTCTGTCTTCACACCGGAGGTGACGCCCTGCGCCACGGTGCCGTCCATGGACACCGAGACGGAATCGATGTTGTTGCTCTTGTCCATGTTGACCTGCAAGCCCCCCTTTCCGGAGGCTTCGAAGACCCTGCCGTCAAGCTTGAGCTGGCCCTGCGCGGAGATTTCACCGCTGGCGGTGGAGGTTCCGTCCGTCAGGTTCCGCTCATAGGCAAGGTCCAGTTTTGCCCCGCCCGAGGCCGTGCCGGCCTCACCCTCTGCATTGAGCGAGAACGTGCCCTTGGCCTTGTCCGCCTGTCCCATGGAGCCGTTGTCCTTGGCAGCGTCATTGATGGTGTCCAGGACGTACCCGGGAGGGTTGCCCGCCACATCCTTGATCTCGCCGATGCTGTCCGGCGGCAGGTCCCGGTACATCTGTTCGCGGGCAGCCATGGCTTCCTCCACGCTGCCGAAGGTGTACTCGCGGGATACCTCGCCGGTCAGGGTGGCCCCCGCCGTGCCGGTGGTGTCATTCACGCCAAGGCCCAGGTTTCCGTACACCTTCATGGTGGCGGACCCGTCGGCGTTCTCCACCACCTCGGTTCCCACTTCGGCACCGGCATGGACCCAGGCGACCCGGGCTTCGATGGAGGCCTTGCCCGTTTCCGAGTAGACCGGGATGTCCGCCTTGGCCAGCTCCTGGAGGTGCTGTTTGGCCAGTTGCTGTGCGGCCCCGGGGATGCCCCCGTCCATGCGCATGAGGTCCTCGGCGAAGGGGCCGTCGCTGCCTTCGCCCTCGATCAGGTATCTGCGGTCGGCGTCGGACAGTCCGGCCCACCACTTCGCCTGCTCTTCGGGGCTGGCGTTGAGCATCCGGTCCAGCCCCGACGCCAGTTCGCGGTGGTGCTCCGCGAGCTCCCTGGCGGCTTCGGCCTTTTCCTGGAACCAATCCTTGGCCTGCGCCGCCAAAGAAGTGATCCTGTCCCAGGCGCTGCCGCCGGAGCCGTCGCTTCCCCCGGTGGAAGCTTTCTCCTGTTCGTCGGCGTGTTTCATCAGGATTTTGGAGTTTTCCCGCAGGCTGGCGACGACTTTGTCCAGGCTGGGGCGGTGGCTGGCGGTCCATTCCTGGCGGAAGCGTTCACCGTCCCTGCCCTTCCACGGTGCGGACTGGATCTGGCTGTGCAGTGAACCGGCCCGGCTGCTCAACAGGGATGCTGCCTGGTCGGCCGCCTTGGCCAGCGCCCGCAGCTGGCTGATGTCTGCGCCGTAAAAAGTCATGGTTTCCCCCGGGAAAAGTGTGCGGTGCCTGTCGATCGCTGGTCCTTATGGTTGCACAGGTAGCGGAAGCGGGCGATGGGGATCCCTCCCCATCGCCCGGCGGTCCGGGCGCGGACAGTGCCGGGAGCCGACTGTTCCGCATCCCGGCCGGCATGGCACGATTGCCCTTGTACGAAGGGCACGCACACCAGCGCACTACCGCGCCTGCTCAAAGGAAAGACGATAAAAGAAGAACTCAAACAGGTGGTCGAGAAGGCCGAGGACGTCACGAATTCGCGCATCCTCGAGTTCCTGGCCCGCGCCGGGTTTGCGGTTAGCGGCATCCTGCACCTGTTGGTGGGTGCCATTGCCGTCCGGCTGGCCGTGGGCGGCACGGGCAATGCCGATTTCAGCGGCGCGATGGCCGAGCTGGCAACCATGCCTGTGGGCCCGTTTCTGCTATGGGGCAGCTTCGCGGCCTGCGCCGCGTTGTCGCTCTGGCAGACCGGCGATGCAATTTTCGACTTCAACCACCAGGCCACCAGGAAAAAGATCAAGAACAAGGCCAAGGCCGCCCTGCAGGCGGTCGTGTACGCCGTCCTGGCCGTGACTGTTTGGCACTTCGTAACGGGCTCCGGGACTGGCGGGGACAACCGCAAGGCCGCCAGCGACTTCACTATCGCCATGGTGCAGGCCCCGGGCGGGGTGGCATTGCTCGTCCTGATCGGATTGGCCGTGGCGGTCGCGGGCGTGGCCTACGGCATGCGGGGCCCCAACAAATCCTTCGAGAAGCACCTGCGGATGCCGGCCTCCGGGACGGCTCGTACAGCGGTGGTGACCCTGGGGGTTGCGGGATACCTGGCCAAGGGCCTGGTGCTGCTGCTGACCGGCCTGCTCATCGTGATTGCCACCATCAAGGAACATCCGGAGGACTCCACCGGTCTGGACGGCGGGCTGCGTGCCCTTCGGGACCAACCGATGGGCCCCTATCTCCTGGCCGCGGTGGGAGCCGGGCTGGTCTGCTACGGCGCGTACATGATCATGCGCGCCCGGCTGGCCAAAATGACCAAATAGCCGGCTGCAGTGTGATGAGGTGGGGGAATGCCGCAGGTACGTGCCGAACGCCTCATCCGAATCGATCCGGAGACTGCATTCGCCTTTTCCCAGACCACCGGAGAGTTCCGCCTCAAGTGGGACCCCTTCATCTCCGCACAGGGTTTCCTGGACGGAGCGCAGGCAGCAGGCAAGGGCGTCCGCACCCGCACCAGGTCGCGCCTTGGCCTGACGATGGTCAGCCAGTATGTCTCCTACGCGCCGCCGCGGAACGTGGGCATGACCATGGTGTCCGGGCCCTGGTTCTTCAAGAACTTCGGCGGCGGCTGGCGTTTCACCGCTGACGACGACGGCACCCGCGCGGTCTGGAAGTACACCTTTTCCTGCCGGCCGCCCTTGCTGCGGCCCATCATGGAGCGGATCGGCAGTTGGCTGCTGGGCTACGAGATCGAACGGCGGATTGATGCCTTCGCCCGCGCCTGCGAGGACGAGGCCCTGGTCGCGGAGTTCAAGGCACTGGGGACCCGGGACCAGTCGCCCCGCACCTAGGGAACCGTAATCACCGCCACCGCGTGCTGCGCGCCGTCCCGCAGCTCCACGCTTGAGATGCTGCCCAGCTGGATGGGCGTTGCCCCGGTGACCTTGACCTTTCCGCTGGGCGTGGCCGTCCAGGCACAGGCGCGGTCCTCCCCGCCGGCGCGGTCCCGCACCCACAGCGAGAGCGTCCCATCCGCCGGCAGGCTGCTGCCGCTTACCGCGAGTTCGGTCCCCCACGTCTTCCGCGCCATGTCGATGTTCACCTGCAGCCCTCCCCCGGACACCACCGAATAGGTGGCGTCCGGCTGCGGCGGCCTGGCCAGCAAAGGCCCCACCGCCAGGCCCACCGCCAGGCAGGCAGCGGCGACGGCGCCCGCCAGCGCTGCCCACCGCCGTCGTAATGTCCGACGGCGGCGCGCCAGTTCGTCGAAAAGGCGGACGGGGACGCCGCGGTCAGCCGCCCCGCTGCCGGGAACGTCGGTAAGCGCCACGGCGTCGGGGACGGGAAGCGCGTCCAGAAGCACTGGCACCTTCTCCAGCACGGCAAGTTCCTTGCGGCAGCCGGCGCAGCCCTGCAGATGGGCCTCGAAGAGGGCAAGGTCGGCGGGCTCAAGGCCGCCCAGCACATAGGCCCCCAGCAAGGTGTGTGGGTTGGTGCTCATCGTTCCACCCCCATTTCATCCAGGATGCCCCGCAGGGCCCGGAGGGCGTAATACGCGCGGGACTTGACCGTGCCGCTGGGGATGTTGAGCTGGACAGCCGCCTCGTTGACCGTGAACCGGCGGTAATGCAGGGCCACCAAAACGTCCCGGTGTTCCTTGCTCAGCCGCAGCAGTGCCTCCTCCATCAGGACCCGGTTGAGCAGTTCATCAACGCGGCCCATCACCTCGACGGGATCGGTGGGGCTGCCCTCCAGCGCCTCCGGCGGGCGGCGCTGGCTGCGTCGGTAGTTATCGATCATGATGTTCCTGGCCGTGCGGTACAAGTAACTGCGGAAGCTGCCGTTGACGTCCGGGGCGTGCTGCCACACGCGGAGCACGGTTTCCTGGACCACGTCCTCCGCGAGCTGCGGATCATGGGTGGCGCTGAGCACGAACCGGCGCAGGGCGTTGCCGTGTTCACGGTAGATGGCCTCCACCACATTGTCGTCGAGCGGCATGCCGCCCCTCCTATCGCTGTCCCGGCACTGCATGGCCCACGTCGCCACACGCGGGCCACTGTGCAGGAACGCCACAGCATCCGGCGCTCCTGGCTGTTACCACGCATGAAGCCTTCCAACGGTTCAAGCGCCCTCGCCCGCAATCCCGCTCCACCGCGCTGTGAACCATTCTTTACCCGGCGGCGTGGTAGGGGTAGGCGCCCGGCAATGCAGGGCCGGCGCCCGCTGTGAAGGCAGCAGCGAAGAACGCCACAGCAAAAAGCATCAAAGCCAAGGAGCACACCATGAAACACCACCTCGGGTCAGGCCTTGCCATCCTGGCCCTGGCTGCAGCCCTCAGCGGCTGCGGCAGCAGCAGTACAGCCCCGGCCGGAACCAGCCCGGCTACGGGCGCCGCGGGCAGCACAGCCGGCAGCACCGCCACCGCGTCATCCGGGGCGTCGTCTGCCGGCCCGTCTTCAACCTCCACGTCATCGTCCGCCTCATCGTCCCAGGCAGGCGCCGCCGTCGACCTTAAGACGGCTTCCTCGACGGCGGGCAGCATCGTGGTGGATGCGAAGGGCATGAGCCTCTACTTCTTCACCAAGGACACCAAGGACTCCGGCACCAGCGCCTGCACCGGCTCCTGCCTGGTCTCATGGCCGCCGCTGACCACCAACTCGGGCACACCGGCGGCAGAGGGAGTGACCGGAAAAGTGGGCACCATCAGCACCCCCGACGGGAAGAAGCAGGTGACCCTGAACGGGATGCCGCTGTACTACTTCGCGAAGGACACCAAGCCGGGCGACACCCTTGGCCAGGGCGTGGGCGGTGTGTGGTACCTGTCGGATCCGTCGGGCGCGATGATCAAGGCGCCAGGCCAGGGCTACTAGGCCTGCCCGCTGCCACCCCTACTTGAGGGGTACGTCCGGGACCTTGCCCGGGAGCGGGATTTCCGTGGGCACTGGAACGGGGAGTTTTGGGTTGCCCTGTTCCAGGCCCTTCTTGACATCCCCGTGAACATCCGCGGGCAGGGACGGCTGCGCGGGGACTTCCGCCGGCTTCTGGGCAGGCGCTCCGTGGGTGGGGGTATTTCCGGGCCGGGCAGGAATGCTCGATGGCGCCGCGGCGGCAGGCGCCGAAGCAGGCGCGGTTGCCGCCGGAACGGAGTCCGGGCTGCTGGTTGCCGATGGCCGGGAAGCTGCGGGCCCAGGCGCGGGTACCTGACCGCCGGTGCTGCCCTCAGGTGTGGCGCCGGAGCCCGACACGAAAGTGGTCACGGCATGGTTCAGCTGGCTGAAGGACTCGCGGAAGCCCTGGTCCGAGGCTGCGGCGACAGCACCGCCGGCGGCGAGCGATGCCGCCACGGACAGCGTGGTAAGCGTGATGCGGCGCTTGGCCTTGCGGCGGGCGGCAAGTTCATCGCCAGGCCGGTCCGCGATGGGAAGTACCGTGGTGTCGGCCGGCGTGGCTGCGTGTGATGAACCCGCCATCAACGCCGCGATTTCGGCGGAGGGCGCCGGGGCCTCCGCCGCGAGGGACCTCAGGTCGGCCAAGGCGTCGCGGAGCTGGCCGTCGTCACCCATGCCTGCTTCCAGCAGGAGCTGATCAACGGCCCCGTGGTTACGGGATCCTGCGGTGTCACTCATGATTCGCCTGGTTTCTCTTGAGCGTTTGTGCCTTGAGGTTCTGCAGAGCGCGGCGCTGGAGCTGCTTGATCGCTCCGGCGCTCTTGCCCATGATGGCGGCCACCTGGTCGATGGACAGGTCGGCCACGACGCGAAGGGCCAGGACCTCCTGGTGCTCCTCGCTGAGCCCTTCCAGCATCGCCGCGGCTCCGCTGTTCAGTTCCACGGCGTGGTCTTCGGCCGACGGCGTGGTGCGGCCGTCGTACTGGGGGTCGTACGGTGTGAGCTGCGGCCTGCGCTCCAGCCGGCGGTAGTGGTCCACCATGCGGGCGTGGGCAATGGAGAAGATCAGGGACTTGGCGCCCTGCAGGCCACCGGTGAGGTTGCTGATCCGGGGGTAGAAGGCCAGGAACACGTCCTGGGTGACAGCCTCGGGGTCATCGAGTCCGCGCGCCTTGAGGTACCCCTGCACGGGGCCCGCGAAGGTTCGATAGGCAGCAGCGAACAACGCGGCCGGATCGGTTCCGGCTGCGTTGTCGAATATGTCCATCTCTTCTTGGGCCAGAGTGTCTAGCACCAGCGGCTCCTCCATCCCGGGACTCGGCTCAAGCCTTGTCCCGGTCTCCGGTACGGACTGCCAGTCCCCGTGGTCATCCGGCTGCCTCTTGGCGGGTCTTCCAGGGGCGCCCCGGCAAACGTGCGCGACCCCGCCCGGCTGCCTGGACTGCGGCTTGCGAGCCGCAGTCCAGACTAGCGAATGAGCCTTAGCGGGCCGAAACTGAAGAGCTGTGGGCCGTGTTGCCGCCCACAGCCGGGACAGCGGGAACGGCAGGAACAGCGGGGACGGTGGTCTTGCCGTCAACACCCGGAACGGCCGGAACTGCGGGCACAGCGGGAGCGGACGGAACCTCGGGCTTCTCAGCCTGGACGGACACGGACCCCTTGGTTTCGGCGCCGGCCTTCGCGGCGGCGTCAGCCTTGGTCACGACGTCGGCGCAGTAGCTCTTGATGTTCGCGTCGCCCTGGGCTGCGATGGACAGCGAGGAGAATGCCTTGGAGGAAGCGTCCAGGCCGCCGTGGGTGAAGGCGGTGCAGAGGCCCAGGGCCGCGGGGCCGGCGGCGTCAACGGCGGTGTTGGCCTTTGCCGACTCCGTTGCGTCGGCGCTGACCTTTTCGTCCGAAGCCTCAGCGGTAGCGGAAGCCTTGGCGGTGGCGTCCCCGGTGGCTTCTGCGGTCTTCAGGGCGTCGGTCACAGCGGCGGTGGCGGTGGGAGCCGGGGTGGCCTGGGCGTCAGCGGCTGCTTCCGCTGCCAGCTTGGGGGCGGGCGCACCGAAGAGCTCGTGGGCGGTCTGCTGGGCCTGGGTGGGGAGGACGCCCGAGACGGCGGCGGCACCGGTTCCTCCTACTGCCAGGGTTCCGGCAGCCAGGACTCCTGCGGCGACTTTGCTGGTGGCGAGAACGGTGAACACAGACATTTACTTCTCCAAAACCTAGACAACACATTGGGCTGGGCCCGCCGGGCGGGCCCATCACGGACTACATCGCCTGCGGTGGCGGAAAGGTTACGGACGCCCACAATTTTCTTTTTTCTGCCCCCAGATCGCTGGAAAGCTTCCGGATCGCCGGTCCGCTCCGGCGGTGTCACAGCGATCCCGCGATCCGGGAAGATGGGGCGCCAGCAGCGGCCATTTTCCTGCCTGCCAGGTCAGGAACCCGCGCCGCCATGCGCTGGATGTAGGGGCCTACTTCCTCGTCATCCAGCACCAGGAGGTCCGGCTGGCCGCGCAGCCACCCGGAGTTGAGGGCCGTGACGTTTTCGCGTTCCAGCAGCTCCTCAAACTCGCCGTCAAGCTCCGCAATTCGGAAGACGCCGTCGGAAACGGCACCGGCGCCACGGGCGCTGGACCCAGCCCCGCCGGGCAGCGCAGCGAGGGCCTCCACGGCCAGGTTGAAAAGGTCCAGATGGGCGGCAGCACCCATTGCGGCCATGCCCTCGCGGACCAGTGCGTCGGCGGCACCGGAGCGCCGGCCTGCCATGGCGGCATAGCGTGTGAAGCCGCCGTCCAGCACCTGGCAAAGGTAGAAGTCCACGGCGCAGCTCCGCACGGCAACGCGCGACATCTCGTCCGCGAGCAGCAGGGCATGGTGCATGGCGTTGACGATCGCCGCGTTGGCCTCCACCACCTCTTCGTCCCTGCCGTCGATGCTGCTGCTGGTGAGGACGACGGGCAGGTGCGTGGTGGCCATGGTGATCCTTGGTGGAGGTGGAGGTGGCGGTGCGGCGGACGCCATTACGGTACGGGGGAAGAGTCACGGCTGGGCCGGGGAGAAATGAACGCCAAGCGAAGTTTTTGGGGCGTGTGGAGAAAGCGCCCGGCAAAGGCCCCCGCTCTGGCGAACTAAGATGGATCAGATAGCCAACCACCGGACCCGGCTCCGCCGTGACCTCCCGAAAGTAGTGCCACCATGCCATCCCAACCGGACGAAAGTGCGGACCTGGCGATACAGACACCTGCCATCAACGACCGCTCACTGGCGGCTGGGCTGGCGTACGCCATGGCCAGCAGGGTCTCCGGCATATCGTTCGACGGCGGCACGGGCCTCATGCTGGGAAAGGTCCGGGGCGGCGCCGAAGTTCCTTATTCCACCACCGCCAAGCTGGTGCGCAAGGCCGGCGGCTGGAGCTGCACCGTTGGCGTTTGCAGTTGCCCGGTCCGGAAGGACTGCAAGCACGTGGCGGCCCTGCTCTTCGCCGCGGAGGACAACCCCTCGGTCCGGATGCAGCTGCTGGCGCCGTCCACGGCAACGCAGGTGTCCCGCACACCCTCCGCCGCCCTGTCCGACTGGGAGCAGGCCCTCAGCCCGCTGATCTCGCAGCCCGGATCCGCCCCCTCCACCAGCGGCGTTCCCCTGGCCCTGCAGTTCGAGGTGGAGGAACCGCCGCCGCATTTCTCCTACACCGGCCGCCGGGACCCGGTCCGCGGCGTGCGGCAGCTCAAGGTGCGGCCCGTCATCATGGGCGCCAAGGGCAAGTGGATCCGCGGCGACGTTTCCTGGAACACCTTGAGCTACCTGAACTTCCGGCGTGAATCGAACCAAGCGCACGTGGAGTGGCTGCAGGAGTTCCTGGCCGGCCACTCCTCCTCCGCCAGCCGGGTGCACAACTCGGCAGGCCTGTGGCTGAGCCTGAACTCCTACGCCGGCAAGAACCTGTGGAGCCTCCTGTCCGACGCCCGGAAGATCGGGCTCGCCCTGGTCCACTCGCGCGGCACCGAGCCGGTCCGTGTCGCCGAGGCCCCCGCCGCCGTCGGACTTTCCCTGAGCCGCTACGGGGCTCCTGTTGCGGAGCCTGCTGCGGTGGACGCCGCCAAGGCACAGGCGTCCGACGGCGGGCTGGAGCTTTCGCCCACCATCACCGTTGAGGGCGCGGACGTTGATCCGGCCTCGGTGGGAACGATCGGCCGGCCTGCGCACGGGCTGTTCTTCACCTCCGGGGAGGCGTCGCTGCCCGGCGTCCCCGACCCCAACGGAACCATCACGCTGGCGCCGCTGGAGAACGGGCTGAGCGAGGAACTGCTGGCCTTCGTCACGGCGGGAAGCACGCTGCACATCCCCGCGAAAGACGAATCGCGGTTCCTGACCGGTTTCTACCCCAAACTGAAGCAGACGGCCCGCGTGACGGCGCGCGACGAGTCGGTGGAACTGCCCGAACTTGCCGTCCCCACCCTGTCGCTGCTGGCCAACTACGGGGCTGACCACCGGGTGCGGCTGCACTGGGAGTGGCACTACAAGACCGGCAAACTGGTCACGGCGCAGCCGCTGTGGCGTCACCCGGGCGACGCCGGCTACCGGGACGACACCGCCGAGTCCCGCATCCTCGAAGGCGTCGGCCAGCCGTGGAACGAGGTGCCCGCGCTGGGCGAATCCGCCACCGGCGGCTGGGGCACGCCCCGGCTGGCGGCTTCTGCCGAGCTGACGGGCCTGGACACGCTGGCGTTCACGGAGGAGGTGCTGCCGCGGCTGCGGGAGGCGCCGGACGTGGATGTCGACACCGTGGGCGAGATCGCCGACTACCGTGAGGCCGAGGAAGCGCCCGTGGTGTCCATCTCCACCAAGGCAACAGAACAGCGGGACTGGTTCGACCTGGGCATCCAGATTTCCCTCGAGGGCCAGCCCGTTTCCTTCGCCGCCGTGTTCTCCGCGTTGGCTGCCGGCCAGACCAAGATGCTGCTGCCCAGCGGAGCCTACTTCTCGCTGGACCTGCCGGAGCTGCACCAGCTGCGGGCGCTGATCGAGGAAGCGAGGTCGCTGCAGGACAACAAGGATGCTCCGCTGCAGATCAGCCGGTTCCAGGCCGGGCTGTGGGACGAGCTGGCGCAGCTGGGGATCGTCGACGAGCAGGCAGCGGCCTGGCGCTCAGCGGTGGGCGGGCTCCTGGAAGGCGGAACGGACGGGCTGCCGCTGCCGGCGTCCCTCAACGCCGAACTGCGGCCGTACCAGCTGGAGGGGTTTAACTGGCTCAGCTTCCTGTACAAGCACGGGCTGGGCGGCATCCTCGCCGACGACATGGGCCTGGGCAAGACCGTGCAGGCGCTGGCATTGATGTGCGCGGCGAGGGAGCTGGCTGTTGAAGCCCGGTCGTCCGCGGAGAAGCCCGACGACGGTGCTGCCGCCCCTGGTGTGGATGGCGCAAACCAGCCGGCCGCCGTCGCGCCTTTCCTGGTGGTGGCGCCCACCAGCGTGGTGGGCAACTGGGCGCTCGAGGCCGCACGCTTCGCCCCCGGCCTCACCGTGCGGACCGTCGGAGAGACCTTCGCCAAGAGCGGCCAGGACGTGGCAGAGGCCCTGGGAGGGGCAGATATCGTGATCACGTCCTACGCCCTGTTCCGGATCGACTACGAGTCCTACGCTTCCCGTACCTGGTCCGGGCTGGTGCTGGACGAGGCGCAGTTCGTGAAGAACCACCAGTCCAAGGCGTACCAGTGCGCGCGCAAGCTGCCGGCGGCGTTCAAGCTGGCCATTACCGGCACGCCCCTGGAGAACAACCTGATGGAGTTCTGGGCGCTGACCTCCATCGTGGCGCCGGGACTCTTCTCGAGCCCCAAGCGCTTCGCCGAGTATTACCAGAAGCCGGTGGAGAAGAACGGCGACAAGGGGCAGCTGGAGAAGCTCCGCCGCCGGGTCAGGCCGCTGATGATGCGCCGCACCAAGGACCAGGTGATCAAGGACCTGCCGCCCAAGCAGGAGCAGGTCCTGGAGGTGGTGCTGAATCCGCGGCACCAGAAGGTGTACCAGACGCACCTGCAACGGGAGCGGCAGAAGATCCTGGGGCTGATCGAGGACGTCAACAAGAACCGGTTCACCATCTTCCAGTCGCTGACGCTGCTGCGGCAGCTGAGCCTGGACGTGTCGCTGGTGGACCCGGCACTGTCCGCCGTCCGCTCCAGCAAGCTGGATGTGCTGTTCGAGCAGCTGGAGGACCTGGTGGCCGAGGGGCACCGGGCGCTGATTTTCAGCCAGTTCACCGGGTTCCTCGGAAAGGTCCGGGAACGGCTGGACGAGGAGGAGATCGAGTACTGCTACCTCGACGGCGGCACCCGCAACCGGGCCGATGTGGTCAGCGAGTTCAAGAACGGCAGTGCGCCGGTGTTCCTGATCTCGCTGAAGGCCGGTGGTTTCGGGCTCAACCTCACCGAAGCCGACTACGTCTTCCTGCTCGACCCCTGGTGGAACCCCGCCTCCGAGGCGCAGGCGGTGGACCGGACCCACCGGATCGGCCAGGCCCGGAACGTGATGGTGTACCGGCTCGTAGCCAAGGACACCATCGAGGAAAAGGTCATGGCGCTGAAAACCCGGAAGTCGCAGCTGTTCGCGGACGTGATGGAGGGCGACGCCCTGGCCGGCGGCGCCATCACCGCCGAGGACCTGGCGGGGCTGTTCAAGGAGTAGGGGATCCGGGGCGGCGGCTGCCCTGCCCAAAGCGGACACGGATGGTCATTTGCGACGCGGATGGTCATTTGCGACGCGCATGTTCCGTTCCGCGGCCCAAATATCCAAAGCCTTGGGGAACCTGCGCAGCGCGGATGCGTTTGCGCGTCGGGAACCGCACCCTATGCTGGTATCCAACCTAAAACTACAACGTTGGAGAAACCGGTGGACCACCAGCAGACAACCGCGCGGACGGCCGCGCAGCCTGCCGTCACAGCACCACCCATGCCGCATCTGCGCCCGGACGCCTTCACCGCCCCCTACCGTGATCCGTTCTGGGACGGGCCCACCGACCCCATCCTCGTTGCGGACCACCTCAAGGGCGAGTGGGTCCTCTTCTACACCCAGCGCCGTGCCACAGCACCGGGACTAACCGGAGTCGAGTGGGTGCAAGGCACCGGCGTCGGCGTCGCAAGGTCGTCCGACGGCGGCGCAACCTGGCGCTACCAGGGCACCGTGGAGGGACTGGTCCCGCCCGGAACGGAACTGCCGGCAACCCTCTGGGCGCCCGACGTCGTCCGCATCGACGACCGGTGGATCATGTATCTGACCGTCCTGGGCGGCAGGCGGACGGACTGGACCGGGAAGGCGGAAATCGTCCAGTTCGCCAGCCGGGACTTGGAGAACTGGGAGTACCTGGGCGGCATCGACCTGGACTCGCCGCGGGTGATCGACGCCGCCGTCGCCCAGTGCGGGGACGGCCGGCACCGGCTCTGGTACAAGGACGAGGCCCGGGGCTCCAACACCTACAGCGCGGTCAGCGACACCCCGGAGGACCCGTCGTCGTGGGTCCTGGAAGGGGTTGCCATCCCCGGGCGTCCGCATGAAGGCCCCAAGGTCTTCCCGCTGGGCGGCCACTACTGGATGATCGTGGACGAATGGCGCGGCCAGGCCGTCTATCGCTCCGATGATGCTGCAGACACCTGGGTCCGGCAGGAGCACCTTGGCGGGTTGATCCTCACGGCGCCGGAATCGGTGGACGGAAGGGCCGTCGTCGGGCGTCATGCTGACGTGGTGCCCCTTGCCGGCGGGGCGCCCGGAGAAACGGCCGACGGCGGCACGCAGCGTGCGCTGCTGGTCTACTTCACGCACCCGTACTGGGGTGGTGAGGACATCGACACCATGGCGCCGGACCCGCGCACGCGCCTCAGCCACGTCCGGGCGGCAGTGCTGGAAGTGCGGGACGGAAACCTGGTCTGCACGGAACACTAGGCACTAAGCCCTCGACGCACAGAAGGGCCAAACCCTGGAACTATAAGCCGGCGGCTGCCGGCACCGGTCCAAGGTTTGGCCCTGACTGTCGGGCTGGGACTAGACCCGCTGCGGTGAGCCCAGCTCCACCGGATCCTCGTCCATCAGATAGGCCAGCTCCGAGTGTGCTGCGAGGTCGATGCCGCGCAGTTCGTCTTCGGGCTTGATGCGGAGACCGCCCATGGCCTTGTCCAGGATCTTGGCGAGGACCCAGGTGATGCCGAAGGAGTAGGCCAACACCGTGACCGTGGCCAGGGCCTGCACGCCCAGCAGTTCAAACCCGCCACCGTAGAAGAGGCCGCTGACGCCGTTCGGAGCCTTGTCCGTGGCGAAGAGGCCAATCAGCAGGGTGCCCAGGATGCCGCCCACCAGGTGGACGCCCACGACGTCGAGTGAGTCGTCGAAGCCCAGGCGGAACTTCCATTCGATGGCCAGTGAGCAGACGGCCCCGGCGATGGCGCCGATAGCCAGTGCCCCCAGCGGGCTCACCGCGCCACAGGCCGGCGTAATAGCCACCAGCGCGGCGACCAGGCCGGAGGCGGCGCCCATACTGGTGGCCGCGCCATGGCGGAACCGTTCCACGAGCGCCCAGGCCAGCAAGCCCGTGGAAGCTGCCACCGCGGTGTTGAGGAAGACCACCGACGCTGACTGGCCGGCGGAGAGGGCGGATCCCGCGTTGAAGCCGAACCAGCCCACCCAGAGCAGGCCTGCACCCAGCAGCACCAAGGGGCGGCTGTGCGGCTTGGCGTGTTCCACCTTGGGCCAGCCGGAGCTCCTGCCCAGGACCAGGGCCAGGGCCAGGGCCAGGGCAGCGGCGCCGGCGTTCATGTGCACCGCGGTGCCGCCGGCGAAGTCGATCGCCTTGATCCCGTTGGCGATCCAGCCACCCACACTGCTGCCGTCGGCCGAATTGAACGCGAAAACCCAGTGGGCGATGGGGAAGTAGACAATGGTGGCCCAAATGCCTGCGAACAGCATCCAGGCGCCGAACTTCATGCGGCCTGCGGCAGCCCCGGCGACGAGCGCGGTGGTGACGCAGGCGAAAAACAGCTGGAACGCGGCAAACAGGATGACCGGGATGGAGGCCGAATCATCCTTGGCCAGCAGCTGCCCCATGCCTGGGAACTCGGTGACGTCACCGATCAGGCCCAGGCCGCCGACAGAGTTCCCGAACGCCATCGAGTACCCGAACAGGGCCCACAGGACGGCCACCAGGCTGGCGCCGCCGACGCACATCATCATCATGTTGAGGATGCGGCGCGACCCCACCATGCCCCCGTAGAACAGGGCCAGGGCGGGGATCATCATGCAAACCAGCG
Organism: Arthrobacter sp. FW306-07-I; assembly: GCF_021800405.1. Taxonomy (NCBI): domain Bacteria; kingdom Bacillati; phylum Actinomycetota; class Actinomycetes; order Micrococcales; family Micrococcaceae; genus Arthrobacter; species Arthrobacter sp. FW306-07-I. The sequence goes on from NZ_CP084550.1 coordinate 3,984,875, forward strand.
CCGAGCTGGCCAAAATCCAAGCGACATTTCCCGAATCCATGGGAAACCCCTTTCAAGATGCGAACAGGACGGTAACTTGCTGTCAGAGCCGTTCCGCCTGGAGGGACGTGGACGGAGTAACCACGTCCGGCGGAGGGGCGGCTTGTGCCGTCTGGTCTCAATCTATGGCGCCCATTTTTGGTTGGGTTTCAGGGGTGTTAAATGATGGTTTCCGTCATTTGCCCCGGGGTTTCAGCTGTAACGCAGGGCGCAGGAGCACCTGATGTTTCAGCCGCAGGAATACGTGGCAGCCCAGGAGCAAGCGGTTGCAGGACTAGGCTAAGGGAATCCGGGCAGCAAACCACCCCGAAGGAGCCAGCCCTTGAACAGCACGCAGCCCTCCCCCATGCCGCCGACTGAGCTCAGGGTGGGCGTGGTAGGCATCGGCTGGGCCGGCCAACAGCACCTGAAGGCCTACGCCGGGCTGGAAGGCGTCAGCATCGTCTCGCTCGCAGGAATGGAGCAGGAACTCCGGGACTCCCTACAGGCCGAATACTCCATCCCGAACGGCTTCGCCGACTGGGAGGAGATGCTGGACCACGGCGGCCTGGACGCAGTCAGCGTTGCAGTTCCCACCTTCCTGCATGCGCCGGTGGCGATCGCCGCGCTGAAGCGGGGAATCCACGTCTTGAGCGAAAAACCCATCGCGCGCAACGCCGTGGAAGGCCAGGCCATGGTGGACGCGGCACGGGAGGCCAGGCGCGTGCTGGACGTGGCGTTCAACCACCGCCGCCGCGGGGACATCCGGGCCCTCAAGCAGGTCATCGACGACGGCGGCCTGGGCCGCCCCTACTACGCCAAGGCATCCTGGCTGCGCCGCTCCGGCATCCCCACCCTGGGCAGCTGGTTCACCAACCCCGAGCTGTCCGGCGGCGGACCGCTTGCCGACATCGGTGTCCACGCACTGGACTACGCGCTGTACCTCCTGGGCGAACCGAAAGTGGTTGCTGTCTCCGCCGCCACCCACTCCGAGCTCGGGCCGCAGGGCAGGGGCGGCGGAACCCGGTTCACCGCCCAGGCCTCCAGCCACGCATTCGAGGTGGAGGACTTTGCCTCGGCCTTCCTGCGGCTGGAAGGCGGCGCAACACTCGTCGTCGAAGCAAGCTGGGCCACCTACCGGGAAATGGACGACCAGCTGGAGTTCACGGTCTACGGCACCGACGGCGGCGCCGAACTCAAGGCCCACGGGGCCCCTTTTCCACCCGTTGGCGAGCTCCGTGTGTTCACTGACAAAGACGGCGAATCCGCTGACTATATGCCCGCCGTCGTACCGGGCCGCGCCCACGATGAAGTGGTGGAGGACTTCGTCGCCGCAGTTCGCGGCGGCGCGCAGGTGTGGAGCCGTCACGATGGCTCTCTGGCGCTGTACCGGGCACAGATCATCGACGCCTGCTACCAGTCAGCACTGGAGCAGAGGGAGGTTCGGCTGTAATGGACGGCAAACTGCGGATCCGGGTATGGAACGAGGGCGTGCACGAGGCCAACAACCAGCCGGCCCACATCGGGGAGATCTACCCCGAGGGCATTCACGGCGCCATCGCCGCCGGGCTTCGCTCCCACCTTCCGGACGCGGAGGTCACGACGGCGGTCCTGGCCACGGATGATGAGCACGGCCTTGCGGAGGAGGTGCTGGCGGACACGGACGTCCTGCTCTGGTGGGGCCACATAGCCCATGCCGACGTCAGCGACGCCGTCGTCGAACGCGTCCACCGGCACGTGCTGGGCGGGATGGGGCTGATCGTGCTCCACTCGGGGCATTTCTCGAAGATCTTCACCAAACTGCTGGGGACCAGCTGCTCCCTTGCCTGGCGCAACGACGGCGAGCGCGAGCTGGTGTGGACCGTGAAGCCCTCGCATCCCATCGCGGAAGGCGTGGACAGCCCCATCGTCATCCCGGAACAGGAGATGTACGGGGAACTGTTCGATATCCCGGACCCGGACGACCTGATCTTCATCAGCTCCTTCGCGGGCGGTGAGGTGTTCCGCTCCGGTGTCACGTTCACCCGGGGCAAGGGCCGTATCTTCTACTTCAGCCCTGGGGACCAGGAGTACCCGGTGTACCACCACCCGCAGATCCAGCGCGTCCTGGCCAACGGTGTGGTGTGGGCGGCGCAGCCCGGGTTAGACCGCTCGATCCCTGGTGTCAGCAACCCGGCCCGGGAGCGGTTTGAGGCCGAAAAACGTCATTGACACAGGGTGCGCGCAAGAGCAGATTGAAATCGTTGCAACGCAAGGTTCGGCAGGCTGTGGACGGGCACACCCCGCCCTGCCGTGCCTTTTCCCGGAGCGGCTCAGCGCGCTTGGGTATGAATTTTCATAACCACTCCCTTCCGAGGAGCCAGAAATGCCTGCAGTAACGGTTAAGGATCTTGAATCCAAGTCCTTCAACGAGCCCGACGAAAAGCGCCGGCCACCCAAGACGCAGGTGGACGTGGTGAACATCGGCGGTGCCACCTTGGGCCGCTTCACTTTTGAACCCGGCTGGCGCTGGTCCGAAACAGTCAAGACGGTGGTCCATACGGACAGCTGCCAGGTCAACCACCTGGGCTTCTGCACCGGCGGCACCCTGACCGTACAGCTGGACGACGGGAGCAAAATGACCATCCGTGCCGGGGACGCCTATTCCATTCCCGCCGGGCACGACGCCTGGGTGGAAAACGACGAGGCGTACGTCGGCTACGAAATCATCAGTGCAGCCGAGTTCGCCAAGCCCGCCTGACCACAGGAGTGCACAAACTGCTCGCAGTGCAGAAACTCCCGAGGGAGGTCCGCAAGGACCTCCCTTTCCTGTTGCCCGGGCCCTACGGTGGAGGGAACACAACGATCGGAGAGCAATGAAAGTCACCGTCATCGGCGGCAGCGGCCATATCGGGTCGTTCCTGGTCCCCCGGCTGGTCCGAGCTGGCCACGAGGTCACCGTCATCAGCCGCGGCAACCGCAAGCCTTACCACGAGGCACCCGAATGGCAGGAGGTGCGCCAGGTCGCTGCGGACCGCGAGGCGGAGGACCGCGACGGGACTTTCGGGGACCGGGTTGCTGCCCTGAAGCCGGACGCCGTGGTGGACCTGGTCTGCTTCACGCTTGAATCGGCAGCGTCGCTGGTACAGAGCCTGCGCGGCGAGGTGGGCCACCTGCTGCACTGTGGCTCCGTCTGGCGGTACGGGCAAAGCCTGAAACTGCCCATCAGGGAAGGATCGGACTCGGCCGCGGAGCCTTTCGGCGAGTACGGCATCCAGAAGAACCGGATTGCCCTGATGTTGAAGGAGGAAACGGCGCGCGGCGGACTGGCCACCACCTCACTGCATCCGGGCCACATCACAGGACCGGGCTGGCATCCTATCGGCCCGCTGGGAAACCTCGACCCCGCCGTATGGCAGACCATTTCCGCCGGCCAGCCCCTCCGGGTCCCCGGCAGCGGTGCTGAGCTCATGCATCATGTGCATGCCGACGACGTCGCCCAGGCCTTCGAGAAAGCCATCGCCCAGCGGGAAGCGGCAAGCGGCGAGGACTTCAACATCGTCGCCCCAACAGCGCTGACCGTCCGCGGCTACGCAGACATCGCCGCGGCCTGGTTCGGACACGCCGCCGTGCTGGAAACGGTCCCGTGGGACCGCTTCCGCGAAGACACGACGCGGGACTACGCAGAGTCCACCTGGGGCCACCTTTACCGCAGCCAGTGCTTCAGCATTGAGAAGGCCACTTCAGTGCTGGGCTACGTGCCGCGGTACGAGCCCGAGCAGGCCATCTTCGAAGCCGTCCAGTGGCTCGTTGACCACGGCCAGCTGCACGTCGCCCGCCCATTGGGCGTCCCTGCCGCCTGAGTGGCTCGCCTGGAGGTCTTGGCAAATTTACCCAAAATGTACGACGACGGATGGGCACCAAAGTCGAAAGCATGCTTAGTATGGAGGGGTCAGGCTCTGGCTTTGCCAGGGAGAGCACCAACTGTAAGGAGCAACTCCATGGGTTTGGACGACAAGATCGGTAACGCCGCAGAAAAGCTTGGCGGCAAGGGCAAGGAAGCTGCCGGCAGCGCAACGGGCGACGAGAGCCTGAAGGCCGAAGGCAAGACGGACCAGGCAAAATCGGACCTGAAGCAGGCCGGCGAGAACGTCAAGGACGCCTTCAAGAAGGATTAGTCGGCGCCACACGCAACAATGGGTGCAGCTCCAGCAGGAGCTGCACCCATTGGCGTTCCTAGGGCTGGTCGCGCTGGTCCCGGAGCTCCTGCAGGAGCTTCAGCTGCTCAGCATTGACCGCCATGAGCATTTCGATCTGGGCGGCAGCGCGGACATCTGTCTCATAGTCATGCTGGGCCATGGCGGAGGCGATGGCGTCCTGGCGCTTGGCCGCGATGAGCAGGATGGCGCCCTGCAGGCCGGCAAGCATGGACAGGAACAGGTTCAGCAGGATGTAGGGATACGGGTCCCATGCATTGTTGGCGAGAAGGTAGGAGTTCACTCCTGCCCAGAGCACCATGAAGCCCACGAAGATGCCTACGAAAGGCCAACTGCCCATGCCGTTCCGAAGCCTGTCCGCAGCCTTGTCGCCCGCGCTAAGGCCTTCTTTGTGCCGCCGGTGCCAGTTAACTCTCATCTCAACCATGCGCCCAGAATAAATCCCCGGCGCCCCAGGCAGGGCGGCACCGATGGCGCGGCTTCGATCGCCTAGTGGATGAGCCCCGAGACCAGGTTGATGGTGGTGGCCAGGACAATGGCCCCAAGGAGGTACGACAGCAGCGCCTGCCGCAGGACCGTGGAACGGATCGCGTTGGTCTTCAGGTCCGTGTCCGAAACCTGGAAGGTCATGCCTACGGTGAAGGCGAGATAGGCAAAGTCCGAGTAGCGGGGCTGGGACTCCTCATTGAAATCGACGCCGGTGCCGTCCCGGTAGTAGATCGCGGCGTACCGGAGGGTGAACAGCGTGTGCACCAGGAACCATGACAGGGCAATGCTGCCCAGGGCCATGGCCACGGTGACATCCTTGGCTCCGCCCTGCTCATTGGAGGCGTCAAGCAGGATCAGGGCGACTCCCGCAAAGCTGGCCACCGTGGCGGTGAGGACCAAGGCGTCCGAAAAGACCCGGCCCGGGTCCTCTCTTCGGGCATGCGCAGCAGTGGCCGCGGGCCCCAGGCGCCCAATAACGCTCCACACCCAAACCAGGTAGGTGGCCGAAGCGACTGCCCACCCGAGCGCGGGTGCATAGGCCCAGGCTCCTGAGGGACCGACCAACAGTGCCGCAGCCAGGCCGACGACCAGCATGACCAGCATCCGGAGCCGCGAATGATGTGCGAGGGAGTTGAAGTTCCGGTGGTGGTCGCCGGGAACCGTCATGGACTTCATTGCCCGATCATGGCACGGGAGGCTGGGGCGCGGCTGGATGCCGCTCCCCCGGCTAGATCAGCCCCTGCGCCAGCATGGCGTCGGCCACCTTCACAAACCCTCCGATGTTCGCACCCAGCACGTAATTTCCGGGTTCACCGTACTCGTCAGCGGTGGCGGCGCAGCGGTCGTGGATGCCCACCATGATCTCCGTGAGCCGCTCCTCGGTATGTTCGAAGGACCATGAATCGCGGCTGGCGTTCTGCTGCATCTCCAGGGCCGAGGTAGCCACGCCGCCGGCATTGGCGGCCTTGCCGGGTCCGAACAGCACTCCAGCCTCCTGGAACACCGCCACGGCGTCCCGGGTTGAGGGCATGTTGGCCCCTTCGCCGACAGCCAGCAGGCCACTGCGCACCAGGCGGGCGGCAGCACCGCCGTCGAGCTCGTTTTGCGTGGCGCACGGCAGCGCCACCGTGGCGTCCACGTCCCACACGGACCCGCCGTCCACGTAGGAGACGCCGGCACGGCGTTCCGCGTATTCCTTCAGGCGGCCGCGCTCCACTTCCTTGACGGTGCGGAGGAGTTCGACGTCGATCCCCGCCTCGTCCACCACGTAGCCTGACGAGTCGGAACAGGCCACGACGGTGGCGCCGAGGGCCTGCGCTTTGGCGATCGCGTTGACGGCCACGTTGCCGGAGCCGGACACCACCACGCGCTGGCCGTCGAAGGACGTGCCTCGGGTTTTCAGCATCTCCTGGGTGAAGATGACGGTTCCAAAGCCGGTTGCCTCAGGGCGGACCAGGGATCCGCCCCAGGAGATGCCCTTACCGGTCAGCACGCCGGACTCGTAGCGGTTGGTGATGCGCTTGTACTGGCCGAAGAGGCCGCCCTTGTAGGGGCCCAGCGCCGAGTTGAACTCCACCCGGAACCCGCGGTTGATCTGGACGCGGCCGGAGTCGTCGGTCCACGGAACCCGGAAGATGATCTGGCGCTCGGGCTCGCAGAGACGCTCAAGGATGGCAGCCTCAAGGAATTAGGGGTGCCTGTCATGGACCGGACCCAGGCTTTCAAACACCTCAACCACCGCCTGGTGGAACTCCGCTTCGCCGGGGTTCCGCGCAAGGACAGTGTCCTTGATGGATTCGAGCCGTGCGTCCATGAACAGTTCCTAACATTGCCGATATGAGGGCCGGCGCAGGAAAGCGCCATCGCTTCAAAGGTTCATGCTTCAACGTATCCGATTACGACCGGGCACCAGTAGGCGGATCCACGCGCTTCCACTAATCTCCGTAATGTGACAGAAGAATTCCATCATTCGGGAAATGAGAAGCCCTATTCAAGGTTCGGGAGGAAGCGCTGATGCCCTACATTTGCCTCCTGCTCTCCGGCGCCGCGCTGCTGGTCAACGGACTGGCAACGCTCGGCCAGCTCCCCCGCCGCGACGCAGCCGTGTTCAGCATGGTGCTCGGTGGCACCCAACTGGTGCTCGGCGTCGTGCATCTTTTAGGGACCGGCGCCGGCGGTGAAGCCCTCATGACGGGCGCCGGCATGTTCCTGTTCGGACTGACCTACGTTTACGCCGGGCTGGACGTCCTGCTGGGGCTTGGCTCGAAGGGACTGGGCTGGTTCTGCGGCATGGTGGCGTTCTTTGGCCTGCTGCTGGCGGGTGCCTGGGTGGGCACCGATCCGCTGCTCGCCGTGCTGTGGGTGTGCTGGTCGGTGCTGTGGGGCCTGCTGTTTGCTTCCTTAGCGCTGGGAGCAGCGCGGCTGGAACCGTTCGCCGGCTGGGCGCTGGTCCTGGCCAGCCAGGTGACGGCCACGGTCCCGGCGTTCCTGGGCTTGGCCGGCCTGTGGCCCCGGAGCGGCTTGGTGGCCTGTCTGGCGGCGGCGCTGCTGGCCGGTCTCTTCGTGGCAGCGGGCTTGCTGGCGCGGCGGGGACGGCGCAGCCCTCACCGGGCCAGTGCAGGCACCCCGGGGCTGGCTGCGACAGTCAACGACGTTTCGCTCCGTCACGCCGGCGAGGGGAGCAAAACCCGCCTGGCAGACCAACGCAGCGTCTAGGACGCGGTGACCTCGGCTGCATGCTGCCGCCGGATCCCGCGCCTGCTGCTGCGGCCCGTGCGGGCGCTCCAGCGCTGATGCCGGTACTCGACGTCAATGGGGTGCCCGAAGGCGGCGCTGATGTTTTCGCTGGTGATGACCCCGGCAGCGGGCCCGGCGGCCACTGCCTGCCCGGCCGTGATCAGCAGCGCGTGGCTGGTTGTGGCGGGCAGTTCCTCCAGGTGGTGGGTGACCAGGACCGACGCCATCTGCGGATGGGTGTAGGCGAGGTCGTCGATGGTTTCCAGCAGTTGCTCCCGGGCAGCGATGTCCAGGCCCGTGCAGGGTTCATCAAGAAGCAGCAGCTCCGGGGAGGAGATAAGGGCCCGGGCAATCAGCGCCCGCCCACGCTCACCCTGGGAGAGGGTGGGCCAGCGCAGACCGGCTTTGTGGGCCAGGCCAAACTGCTCCACGAGGTCATCGGCCCTGGCATACTCGTCGTGGGTGGGCTCCCACCGCGGGGCCAGGTCATTGCTCCCCGTCAGGCCCGAGGACAACCTGGCGGACAGTGAGGGGTGACAGGACCTGGTGGCGCGGATTGACGTGGCCGATGGATTGGCGAAGTGCCTTCAGTTCCACCCGCCCCAGGCGTTCGCCAAGCACGGATACCATTCCGGAACTGGGGTGGTTGACGGCCCCGCACAGCCCCATAAGGGTGCTCTTCCCGGCTCCGTTCGCCCCGAGCAATGCCCAGTGTTCTCCGGCCTTGACCGAGAGCGTGATCCCGCTGATGATGTCGCGGCCGTCCCGGCGGAACGAAACGTCGTCCAGTTCCAGTACCTGGTTGTTCACCGGGCGGTGGTTCATCTTTGGGTCTCCTCAAAGGGTTGGTGTTTCCCCAACTCTCGCGTCCCGTCCCGAATGAATGCAAAAAGCGTTCGACATGTGGCAGCGGCCGGCCGCCCTGAAGGGCAGCCGGCCGCGCATTGCTATGAAGTTTTGTTCCGTTACCGGAGCACCACGGTGCGGTTTCCCTGCAGGATGACGCGGCCTTCGCAGTGCCACTTCACCGCGTTGGAAAGGGCCTTGCATTCGGTGTCGCGGCCGGCGGCCACCAGGTCCTCGGGCCCGTAGGTGTGGTCCACGTCCACCACCTGCTGCGAGATGATGGGCCCCTCGTCCAGCTCCGCGTTCACGTAGTGCGCAGTGGCCCCCACGGTCTTGACGCCGCGCGCATAGGCCTGGTGGTACGGCTTGGCGCCCTTGAAGCTGGGCAGGAACGAGTGGTGGATGTTGATGGCCCGCCCGTCCAGCTTCCGGGTCAGGTCGTCGCTGAGGACCTGCATGTAGCGGGCCAGCACCACGAGCTCGACGTCGAGCCCGTCCACGAGCGCCATCAGCGCGGCTTCCGCTGCGGGTTTCGTGTCGGCGGTGACCGGGATGTGGTGGAACGGGATGCCGTGCCACTCCACCAGGGCCTCGTGGTCCCGGTGGTTGGACACCACCGCCACGATTTCCACGGGCAGCTCGCCAATGCGGGAACGGAACAGCAGGTCGTTAAGGCAGTGGCCGAACTTGGACACCATGATCAGGACCTTGCGTTTGGAGCCCTGGCGTTCCAGCTGCCAGCGCATGCCGAACTTGTCGGCCACCGGGGCGAAGGAAGAGCGCAGGACCTCCAGCGTGGACTCATCGCCTTCGGAGACGAAGTGGACACGCATGAAGAAGTGGCCTTCGGAGCGCTCCCCGAACTGCTTGTTGTCGATGATGTCGCAGCCGTGCTCCAGCAGGAAGCCGGAGACGGCGTGCACGATGCCGGGCCCTTCCGGGCAGTCAAGGGTAAGGACGTGTTCCACGGTGGTGGGCGCCTTGGGCGCGGGCACGTGGGTTTCAGTAACGGTCATGGTTCAGCACTCGATCACATTCACGGCGAGGCCTCCTCGGGAGGTTTCCTTGTACTTGGTTTTCATGTCGGCTCCGGTGTCCCGCATGGTCTTGATCGCCTTGTCCAGCGAGACCTTGTGGCTGCCGTCGCCGTGCAGGGCCAGACGGGCCGCGTTGATCGCCTTTACGCTGGCGATCGCGTTCCGTTCAATGCACGGGATCTGCACCAGGCCGCCCACGGGGTCGCAGGTCAGGCCCAGGTTGTGCTCGATCCCCACCTCCGCTGCGTTTTCCACCTGCGGGGGCGTTCCGCCAAGCACCTCGCAGAGCCCGGCGGCGGCCATCGAACAGGCAGAACCAACCTCGCCCTGGCAGCCCACTTCGGCACCGGAGATGGAGGCGTTCGTTTTGAACAGGATTCCGACGGCGGCCGCCGCCAGCAGGAAGCGGACCACACCGTCGTCGTCGGCCCCTGGAACAAACTTCACGTAGTAGTGCAGGACGGCCGGCACGATCCCGGCGGCGCCGTTGGTGGGGGCGGTGACGATCCGCCCGCCGGCGGCATTTTCCTCGTTCACGGCCAGCGCGAACAGGTTGACCCATTCCATGGCATGGAGCGCATCTTTGGTGGCCGAATCCGCCGACAGTGTCTTGTACAGGGCCGGTGCGCGCCGGGTCACTTTAAGGCCGCCGGGCAGGATGCCCTCGGCGTTGCAGCCGTTCTGCACACACTCCTTCATCACGGCCCACAGCCCCAGCAGCTGCTCCCGGAGTTCGGCTTCGCTGCGCCAGGTCAGTTCGTTGGCCAGCATGACGTCGGAGATGGACATGCCTTCCCGGCTGCAGATCTGCAGGAGCTCGTCTGCGGTAGAGAACGGGTACGGCAGGACGGTGTCGTCCGCCACCACCTTGTCCCCGCCCCGGGCATCGCCGTCCACCACAAAGCCGCCGCCGATGGAGTAGAAGCTCCGCTCGCTCAGCACGGCGCCGGCGTGGTCCAAGGCCCGGAAGGTCATGCCGTTCGGGTGCGCGGGGAGGGACTTGCGGCGGTGGAGCACCACGTCCTCTTCCCAGTTGAAGTCCACCCGGTGCACCCCGGCGATATGCAGTTCGGCGTCCAGCGCGGCGGCCGCCACCTGGTCGTCGGCGGTGAAGGTGTCCACGGTTTCCGGGTCAAGGCCCTTCAGCCCCAGGACCACCGCCTTGTCCGAGCCGTGGCCGCGGCCGGTGGCACCAAGGGACCCGAACAGTTCGGTCTGGACCCTGGCGGTGGCGGCCAGCTGCCCGTCGCCCTTCAGCCCGTCAGCGAAAAGCTTGGCTGCCCGCATCGGGCCCACCGTGTGTGACGACGAGGGCCCGATGCCAACGGAGAACAGGTCCAGGACGCTGAGCGCCATCAGGGAACCTCTGGCGAGGCGTACTCCCGCATGGCGTCCAGCAGCCACCGGCCCAGGAACTCGGCGAACGAAGCACGCGGGAAGATCCGGAAGGTGTCCTCCCCGGTCTTCCACAGCCCGGCGGGGATGTTCGCGATTTCCGTGGAGAAGGCGGTACCCGTTTTGAACACCCGCGGGTGCAGGTCCAGCGAGCAGCCCTTTTCCAGGACAGCGCGGGCCCGCGGGCCCTTCAGTTCAAAGGTGGTGCGGTTGGCGGAGAGGTCCACCACCTGGCCTGCATCGCTGCCCAGCGCGTCCCGGAGTGCGGGGATCAGGCCGCCGCCCAGGGACTCATGTGCCTCGGTGGGTGCCACCACCAGGAACTCGGAGGGGCCCAGCCACAGGACGGAGACGTCGCCGTTGCCGGCCACCGCGCCGGACCCGGCGGGGAGGCCGCCGGTGACAGCGGCCAGCCGCTGCGCCACGTCCGACCCCGCCGCGGCCCGGAGCCCCACCATGGTCAGGAAGGGCAGCTCGGTGAGCTCGACGGTGCCGGGCAGGGAGCCTGCGGCGAACGCTTCTGCCAGCTGCCTGGCAGGGCTGATGCGGGCTGCGAGGTTCTTGTCTGCAGAGGTGGGGGATGCTGCTGTTTCAGCCATCTTTACGGGTCCCTTCGGGGTCAAAAAGCACTGTCTCTGCCACAACCACGTCCACCAGCTGGTCGCCGGCGGCTGCCACCAGCGTTTCGCCGATGCGGTTGCGTCCGTTCTTGATCAGGGCCAGGCCAAAGGACCTGCCCAGCGCTGCACTGTGGTAGCTGGAGGTGACGAACCCTTCCATCGGCACCGGGCCGTAGGCGGGGTTGGTGGAGCGGCCCTTTTCCACCAGCTGCGTGCCTTCCGGCAGGCGCAGCGAGCCGTCCACGGGAAGGACGCTGACCAGGTGCTTGCGGTCCTCACGCTGCGCGTCCGACCGGGAGTAGGAGCGCTTGCCGATGAATTCCTTCGCCTTGGAGACGATCCACTCCATGCCGGCATCCTGCGGGGTGACCGTGCCGTCGGTGTCCTGCCCGACGATCGGGTAGCCCTTCTCGGCGCGGAGCACGTGCATGGTTTCGGTGCCGTACGGGGTGATGTTGAATTCGGCACCGGCCGCCGCCACGGCTTCCCAGGTGTTCAGGCCGTACCAGGCCGGCACGTTGATCTCGTAGGCGAGTTCGCCGGAGAACGAGATCCGGCAGATCCGGGCACGGACGCCGGACGCCAACGTAGTTTCGCGGAAGGTCATGAACGGGAAGGCCTCGGCCTCCAGACCGCCGTTGGCAGCCAGTTCCGGCGCCACCTTGGCGATGACCTCGCGGGACTTGGGCCCGACGACGGCAATGGTGCTCCACTGCTCGGTCACCGAGGTGCAGTTCACCTCCAGTTCCGGCCACTCGGTCTGCAGCCATTCCTCCAGCCAATCCAGCACCTTGGCGGCGCCGCCGGTGGTGGTGGTCATGAAGTAGGTCTCCTCGTCGACGCGAAGGGTGACGCCGTCGTCGAAGATCATGCCGTCCGGGGTGCACATGACACCGTAGCGTGCCGAGCCCGGGGCGAGCTTCTTGAACGCGTTGGTGTACATGCGGTTGAGGAACTCGCCCGCATCCTTGCCGCGGATCTCGATCTTGCCCAGGGTGGTGGCGTCCATGAACCCTACGGATTCGCGGACCGCAGCGCATTCACGCAGCACGGCGGCGTCCATGTCCTCCCCGGCCTGCGGGTAGTACCAGGGGCGCTTCCACTGTCCGACGTCCTCGAACAGCGCGCCCTTGGCAACGTGCCAGGGGTGGATCGACGTGATGCGGGCGGGGTCGAAGAGTTCGCCGCGCTGGCGTCCGGCCAGTGCCGCGAAGGCCACCGGGGTGAACGGTGCGCGGTAGGTGGTGGTGCCGATGTCGCCGATGCCGCGGGACGCCTCGCCGGCGGTCCGGAGTGCGGCGGCGATGACGCCGATGGCATTGACGCCGGAAGTCTTGCCCTGGTCGTTGGCGGTGCTGATGGAGGTGTACCGCTTGATGTGCTCCACCGAGCGCATGCCGGCGCCGGTGGAGCGGAGGACGTCCGCCACGGACTGGTCGCGCTGGAAGTCCACGAAGTGGTGGTGCCAGTCATCCGGGGTGCCGTTCTCCCCCGGTACCAGCCACAGCTGGCGGGTGGGGGCGGAGGCCTTCGGCGCGCCGAACACGGAAGGTTCGACGGCGGATGCGAACCCGGCGGCGATGGCTGCCCGTGCGCCGGCGGAGATGCCCTCGGCCAGGCAGTCAGCGGTGTCGAAGGAACCGCGGCCGGAGCCGATGGTCTGCTGGTTGGGCACTTCGGTGCTGGGCACGAACGCTGCCAGGTCCTCGTCCCAGCGCAACTTGCCCTGCCGCTGGGAGTGGAGGTGGACCAGCGGGCTCCAGCCGCCGGACACAGCCAGCAGGTCGCAGGCGATCTGTTCGACGCCGGAGGTGAGCTCGCCGTCGTCGTTGATGCTGCGGACGGTGACGCCGTCCAGCCGGCCGTCACTGTCTGCCGACGTGTTGGCAACCGCGCTGCCGATCAGCACCCGGAGCCCGCTTTCGACGGCGGCAGTTGCCACCGCGGTGAGCTGGGGACGGGCGTCCACCACGGCTGCGACCTTGACGCCGGCGGCGGTCAGGTCAGCGGCGGCGGCGTAGGCACTGTCGTTGGTGGTGCTGATGACCACGCGCTTGCCGGCGGCCACGCCGTACCGGTTGAGGTAGCTGCGCACGGCAGAGGCCAGCATGATGCCGGGGCGGTCGTTGTTCTCGAACACCAGGGGACGCTCGTGCGCGCCCGGTGCCAGCACCACCTGGTTGGCACGGATGTGCCAAATCCGCTGGCGGGAGACGCCGGGAGCTGCGGGGGTGGACAGGTGGTCGGTGCGGTTTTGGACGGCGATGACATAGTTGGCGTCGTAGGCACCGAATGCGGTGGTCCGGTTCAGGACCGTTGACTCGGCGCCGGAGACCAATTCAGCTTCAACATCGGCCACCCACTCGAGGGCTGGCTTGCCTTCGATGGTCTCGGCCAGGCCCTCGGCGGTGGAGCCGGAGAGCAGGGAGCCGCCGAGTTCGGGCTGGTCGTCCAGCAGCATGACACGGGCGCCGGTGCGGACAGCTTCTCGCGCCGCGGCAAGGCCGGCGGGGCCGCCGCCGATCACCAGGACGTCGGTGTGGACGTACTTCTTGTCGTATTCAGCGCGGTCGTCTTCCGGGTCAAGCTTGCCCAGGCCATTCAGAAGCGTGGCCTTCAGGCCGTCCACCAGGGAGACGGTGGTGGCGGGGAGCATGGATTCGGCTACGTGGCCGGGAAAGCGGGCTTCCACGCGGACCAGGGCGTTGGCCTCTTCGACTCCGGCGGACATGATGCCGCGGGGACGGTCCTCGTACAGCGAGCTGCCGGCGGCGATGCGGCCGTTGGCCAGCAGGGCCGAGGCCAGGGTGTCGCCGGGGTGGCCGGTGAATTCCTCGCCGTCCACCGTAAAGCGCCAGGAAATGGTGCGGTCGATGCGGCCGCCGGTAGCCAGGCGGGCGTTCTGGGAAGTCACTTGGTCGCTCCTTCCGGGGCGGTGGTGGTCAGGATGCTCGTGGTGGAAGTGCTGGGTCCAGCGGTTCCCGTGGTGGTGCTGTCAGGGGCCGTGCTGGCGGTTCCGGATTCGGGCGTGACCCTCGGGGAACGGTCGGGCCGCGGTGTTCCCATGGGGTAGACGGCCTGGATGTCGTAGCTGACGGTGTCGCGCAGCATATTGAACCACTGCCGGCAGCCGGTGCTGTGGACCCAGCGCTCGGCGAAGGTGCCTTTGGGGTTCTCGCGGTAGAAGAGGTAGCGGGACCACTCCGTATCGCTCAGTTCATTCGGGTTCTCCGGGTAGGGGACGTGGGCCTGTCCCCCGTAGTGGAATTCGGTTTCGTCCCGCGGGCCGCAGTTAGGGCATGGGATCAGCAGCATGTGCGTTAGTCCTTTTCTGGTGGCGGCGGCTAGTGGGCCACGGCGGCGGCGCCGTGTTCGTCGATGAGGGCGCCGGTTTCGAAGCGTTCCAGCGAGAACGGCGCATTCAGCTTGTGCGGCGCGCCGGTGGCGATGGTGTGCGCAAAGGTCATGCCGGCAGCGGGCGTTCCCTTGAACCCGCCGGTACCCCAGCCGCAGTTCACGAACATGTTCTCCACCGGGGTCAGGCCCACGATCGGCGAGGCGTCCAGGGTGGTGTCCACAATGCCGCCCCAGGTCCGGAGCACGTGGGCCCGGGCGAAGATGGGGAAGAGTTCGACGGCGGCCGCCATCTGCTGCTCGATCACATGGAAGGAGCCGCGCTGGCCGTAGCCGTTGTAGGAGTCCACGCCGGCGCCCATGACCAGTTCACCCTTGTGCGCCTGCGAAACGTAGACGTGGACGTGGTTGGACATGACCACCGTGGGGTGGACAGGCTCGTGCAGTTCGGAGACCAGGGCCTGCAGCGGATGGGACTGGATGGGTAGCTGGAAGCCTGCCATCTCGGCCAAAACCGAGCTGTGGCCGGCGGCGCACAGGCCAACTTTTTCGGTGTTGATGGTGCCGCGGTTGGTCTTGACGCCCACTACGCGGTCGCCGTCCTTGAGGAAGCCGGTCACCTCGCAGTTCTGGATAATGTCCACGCCCATTTCGTCGCACTTGCGGGCGAAGGCCCAGGCCACGTGGTCGTGCTTGGCGATGCCGGCGCGGGGCTGGTAGGTGGCGCCCATGACCGGGTAGCGGATGTTGTCCCGGATGTTCAGGATGGGGCAAAGTTCCTTGACCTGCTGCGGGTCCAGCCATTCGGCGTCCACGCCGTTGAGCTTGTTGGCGCCGACGCGGCGGATGCTTTCGCGCACGTCGCCCAGGGTGTGGGCCAGGTTCATCACGCCGCGCTGGCTGAACAGGAAGTCGTATTCGAGTTCCTCGGGCAGGATCTCCCACAGCTTGAGCGCGTGCTCGTAGATTGCGGCGCTCTCGTCCCAGAGGTAGTTGGAGCGGATGATGGTGGTGTTCCGGGCCATGTTGCCGCCGGCCAGCCAGCCCTTTTCCAGGACGGCGATGTTGGTCATCCCGTGGTTCTTGGCCAGGAAGTAGGCGGTGGCGAGGCCGTGCCCGCCGCCGCCGACGATCACGGCATCGTAGGAGGACTTGGGCTCCGGGTTGCGCCAGAGGAAATCCGGGTGCTCGGGGAGGAGGTCTGCGCTCACTGGGCTGCTCCAATCAGGTCTGCTTCGGCTTCTGCCAGGCTGGCGTCGGCGGTGAGGTGCGGGTACAGGGGGAACTTTTCGGCCAAGGCCGTCACCCGGGAGCGGAGTTCGGCGGCGGTGTCCCCGGGCAGGGTGCCGGTGGACGCCGACGCGATCAGGGCCGTCGCAATGATGTCCGCAACCTCGGTGAACTCGGCGGCGCCGAAACCGCGGGCGGCCAGGGCGGGTGTCCCGATCCGGAGGCCGGAGGAGACCATCGGCGGGCGGGGGTCGAAGGGGACGGCGTTGCGGTTGACGGTGATGCCGATCTGGTGGAGTGCGTCCTCGCCCTGCTGGCCGTCGAGTTCGGAGTGGCGCAGGTCCACCAGGACCAGGTGGACGTCGGTGCCGCCATTGACCACGGAGATGCCTGCCGCTGCCACGTCTTCCTTGAGGAGACGATCTGCCAGCAGCTTGGCGCCCGCCAGGACGCGCTCCTGACGCTCCTTGAATTCGGGGGCGGCGGCGAGCTTGAAGGCCACGGCCTTGGCGGCGACCACGTGCTCCAGGGGACCGCCCTGCTGGCCGGGGAACACGGCGCTGTTGATCTTCTTGGCGTATTCCTCCTTGGCGAGGATGACGCCGCCGCGGGGGCCGCCCAGGGTCTTGTGGGTGGTGGTGGTCACCACATCCGCGTAGGGGACGGGGTTGGGGTGCAGGCCTGCCGCCACCAAGCCGGCGAAGTGGGCCATGTCCACCATCAGGTAGGCGCCCACGAGGTCGGCGATCCGGCGGAACTCCGCGAAGTCCAGCTGGCGTGAGTAGGCGGACCAGCCGGCCACGATCAGCTTGGGCTTGTGCTCCAGGGCCAGGGCTTCCACCTCGGCCATATCAATCCGGAGGTCTTCCTCCCGGACGTGGTAGGGAACCACGTTGTAGAGCTTGCCGGAGAAGTTGATCTTCATGCCGTGGGTCAGGTGGCCGCCGTGCGCCAGGGACAGGCCAAGGATGGTGTCGCCGGGGTTCAGCAGGGCGAACATGGCGGCGGCGTTGGCCTGCGCGCCGGAGTGCGGCTGGACATTGGCGAACTCGGCGCCGAACAGGGCCTTCACGCGGTCGATGGCGAGCTGTTCGATGACGTCCACGTGCTCGCAGCCGCCGTAGTAGCGCTTGCCGGGGTAGCCCTCGGCGTACTTGTTGGTGAGGACCGAGCCCTGGGCCTCCATGACGGAGGACGGAGCAAAGTTCTCCGAGGCGATCATTTCCAAGGTGGACTGCTGGCGGTGCAGTTCCCGTGCCACAGCGGCGGCGACGTCGGCGTCGACCGTGGCGAGCGAGGCGTTCAGTACGTCCTGCATTGTTCTCCTTCAAAGCCCTTCGGAGTTACTGACCTATAACTGATCTGTAACTGATATATTAGAACTGTCGTAATAGTATGTTCCAGATCACTTGGACGTCAATAGCACTCCTGGGAAGGCTCGAAATGAGCGTCACATTAGAGAACCACCTGGCCGGGGAAGGAGATCTCTCACTCTCCGAACAGGCCTACCGACACCTCCGCGACCGGCTCATCATGCTGGACATCCGGCCGGGCGAGGCGATCAACGACGGCAAGCTGGCCGCCGAACTGGGGATTGGCCGGACGCCGGTCCGGGAAGCACTCAAGCGCCTGGAAAGCGACCATCTTGTGGTCTCATATCCCCGCCGCGGAACGTTCGCCACCATCGTCGACATCACCGAACTCGCCGACGTCTCCGAGCTGCGCGAATCCCTGGAGCCCCTGGCGGCACGCCGGGCGGCCAAGCTGGCAACGCCGGCTTTGCGCGCGGAGATTCGCGAGACCGCGGCGGCGATCGCCAAAATGGGGGACGGCTATGATCCCTACGACCTCATGCGGTACGACATCAAAGTCCACCGGCTGATCTACCGGGCCGCGGCCAACGCGCACCTCGAAGACGTCCTGATCCGCTACGACAACCTGGCCACCCGGATCTGGTGCATGGTGCTGGAAAAGGTGCCGTCCGTTGCGTCGCACATCGCCGAGCACGTGGAGCTGCTGGAGGCAGTGGCCGACGGCGATTCCGACCGGGCGGGCAAACTCGCCCTGGAGCACGTCACCAGTTTCGAACAGGCCATCCGCAGCGTGCTTTAGTCGTCGTGTTTAAAGCGCAGCTACTGCAGCCGCTGGCGCACTTCCTTCGCGAACTCCATGGTGGTGGCTGATCCGCCGAGGTCCGGAGTGGCCACTCCGTCCGCAAGCGTGGATTCGAAAGCGCTTGTCAGGGACCGCGCTGCCGCCACCTCCCCCAGGTGCTCCAACATCATGGCCGCAGCCCAAAGGGCACCGACCGGGTTAGCGATGCCCTTGCCGGCGATGTCCGGGGCAGAACCGTGAACGGGTTCGAACATCGACGGGAAGCGCCGTTCAGGGTTCAGGTTGGCGCTCGGCGCGATGCCGATGGAGCCGGCGACGCCGGCCACAAGGTCGGACAGGATATCGCCGAACAGATTCGAGGCCACGATGGTGCGGACACTGGTGGGCTTCATGACCAGCCGGGCAGCGAGCGCATCGATGAGCACCTTGTCCACGGTGACGCCTGGGAACTGGGCCACCGTGGAAGCGACCACTTCGTCCCAGAACGGCATGGTGTGGATGATGCCGTTGGATTTGGTGGCTGAGACCAGCGTTCCGCCACGGCCGGCGGCTGCTTGGGCTGCATAGCGCGCCGCCCTGCTGATGCCGGCCCTGGTAAACACACTCTCCTGGACGGCGAACTCCGCCTCCGTCCCGGCGCCAAAGCGCCCGCCGATCTGCGAGTATTCGCCCTCAACGTTCTCCCGCACCACCACAATGTCCAGGTCTTCGATGCCCGGCATCGCACCGGTGACGCCGGGCAGCAGCTTCATGGGGCGCAGGTTGATGTACTGGTCGAACTCGCGGCGGATGGGAATCAGCAGTCCCCACAGGGTCACGTCGTCCGGGACGTCAGGGGTTCCCACGGCGCCCAGGAAGATGCCGTCGCCACTGCTGAGCTGCTCAATACCGTCAACCGGCATCATCCTGCCGGTCTTGACGTACAGGTCGCTGTTCCAGTCCCGGACCCGCCAGGTAACGGTAAAGCCGTGCAGCCCGGCCAGGGCGTCCACGCATTCCATGGCCACGTCGGTGACATCCACGCCGATGCCGTCGCCGGGAATTGAGTCGATGGTGAAGTTGCGGCTCATGGGTTTCCTATCATTTCCGGCGTACCTGTATACGGATAAAGCTTAGGCCGGACTTG
Organism: Arthrobacter sp. FW306-07-I; assembly: GCF_021800405.1. Classification (NCBI taxonomy): domain Bacteria; kingdom Bacillati; phylum Actinomycetota; class Actinomycetes; order Micrococcales; family Micrococcaceae; genus Arthrobacter; species Arthrobacter sp. FW306-07-I. The sequence continues at coordinate 4,004,037 of NZ_CP084550.1, forward strand.
GCACCACCTGCTCCGGCCCACCGGGGCCCTGCGAAACGTAACCGTCCCGTCGCCGTCGGACGCCTTCCGCATGTGACGTGGAATACTTCCCTACAGGTGAGCGGCCAGGGAGGCCGGAGGAAGTGTGGAAAGGCCGGTCAACATGCAGGAAACGGTTAACGAGGACCAGCAGGCACGCCGGCATGTGCTGTCTGCTGTGTCCCGGGAACGCGGGCTTGGGCTGCGCCCGGACCCGGACTTCGACCGGCGCCTCGAGGAGCACTTTCCCACGCTCCGCAGCCTGTTCCACTCCCTGTACGGCGACCGCAATGACTGGCTGGACCAGCTCACGGACCTGGTCCTCCAATGTGCCCGCTCCTGGCAGGAGCGTTCCCCGGAGCTGAAGGCCCTGGACGCCGAACGCGAAGGGACTCCCGACTGGTTCCAGTCCAACCGGATGCTCGGCGGGGTCTGCTACGTGGACCGCTATGCCGAAAGCCTGGAAGGGGTGCGCGCCCGCATCCCGTACTTCAAGGAACTGGGCCTGACCTACCTGCACCTCATGCCCCTGTTCCTGGCACCCGAACCCCATTCGGACGGCGGCTACGCGGTCTCGAGCTACCGGCAGGTCAACCCGAAGGTGGGCACAATGGAGCAGCTGCGCTCCCTTGCAGCGGAGCTGAAGGCCAACGGCATCAGCCTGGTGGTGGATTTCATCTTCAACCACACCTCGGACGAGCACGAATGGGCCCGGAAGGCAGCCGCGGGAGATCCCGAATTCAGCGACTACTACTGGATCTTCCCGGACCGGACCATGCCGGACGCCTTCGAGGCGAACGTCCGCGAGATCTTTCCCGAGAACCACCCCGGCTCCTTCATCCAGATGGAGGACGGCCGGTGGGTGTGGGCCACGTTCCACACGTACCAGTGGGACCTGAACTACGCCAACCCGGAGGTGTTCCGGGCCATGGCCGGCGAGATGCTGTTCCTCGCCAACCAGGGCGTGGACATCCTGCGCATGGATGCGGTGGCGTTCATCTGGAAGCAGCTCGGCACGCCCTGCGAAAACCTCCCGCAGGCGCACACGCTGCTGCGGGCCTTCAACGCCGTGTGCCGGCTGGCGGCGCCGTCGCTGCTGTTCAAGTCAGAGGCCATCGTTCACCCGGACGAGGTGGCCCTGTACATCGACCCCAAAGAATGCCAGCTGTCCTACAACCCGCTGCAGATGGCCCTGATCTGGGAATCCCTGGCCACCCGCGATGCCTCGCTCCTGGCCCAGGCCCTGGAGCGCCGGCACAACATCCCGGACGGCACGGCCTGGGTGAACTACGTCCGCAGCCACGATGACATCGGCTGGACCTTCGCCGACGAGGACGCGGCCGAACTGGGCATCAACGGCTTTGACCACCGCCGTTTCCTGAACTCCTTCTACGTCAACAGGTTCCCGGGCAGCTTCGCCCGCGGCGTCCCCTTCCAGGACAATCCGAAGACCGGTGACTGCCGGATTTCAGGCACGACGGCGTCCCTGTGCGGCATGGAGCTTGACCCGGCTGAGGCGGTGGAACGGATCCTCCTGGCCCACTCGGTGCCGTTCAGCACCGGCGGCATCCCGCTGCTGTACCTGGGCGACGAGGTGGGCCAGGTCAACGACTATGGCTACGCGTCGGAACCGGGCCACGGGGAGGACAGCCGGTGGGTCCACCGCCCGCACTTTCCGGCGGAGCAGTACGCCCGCCGCCTGGATCCCGCCACTCCGGAAGGTGCAGTGTATGCAGGCCTGAAACGGATGATCGAGGTCCGGGCGAATACCGCTGAACTTGCCGGAACCACGCTGGTGGACTTCCACACGAACAACCGGTCAGTCCTGGCCTACCAGCGGCCCGGCGATCCGGAGGATGGCAGCGCGGTCCTTTCCCTTGCCAACTTCAGCGACTCCGCCCAGACCCTTCCGCCGGAGACCTTCGGCGGATTCGCGCCGGCCGCCGTCGACCTTCTCTCCGAAGCCGCCCTTCAGCTGGACGACGGCGTAACGCTCCTTCCCCGGCAATACCTCTGGCTGCGCGTCACCCCGGCGTAGCATCGCGGTGCCCGTTTTCTTAACCCGTGTCCGTGCGTGAAACGATACGGATTATGGCCTCCAAGATTGCGTACCAGGGTGAGCCCGGCGCCAACTCCAATATCGCGTGTCAGCAGATGTTCCCGGACATGGAAAGCGTTCCATGCGCCAGCTTCGAGGACGCCTTTGAGCTGGTGGCCAGCGGCGAGGCGGAGCTGGCCATGATCCCCATCGAGAACTCCATCGCCGGGCGGGTGGCGGACATCCATATCCTGCTGCCGCAGTCCAACCTGCAGATCGTGGGCGAGTATTTCCTGCCCATCCACTTCGACCTGCTGGGCATCCCGGGGAGCACCATCGAAGGTGCCACCGAGGTGCACAGCCACATCCACGCGCTGGGCCAGTGCCGGAAGCTGATCCGCGAACACGGCCTCAAGCCGGTCATCGCCGGTGACACCGCCGGGTCCGCCCGGGAAGTGGCCGAATGGAACGATCCCCGCAAGCTCTCCCTGGCTCCCCCGCTTGCCGCGCAGATCTACGGCCTGGATGTCCTGGCCTCGCGCGTGGAGGACGACCCCTCCAACACCACCCGCTTCGTGGTCCTGGCCCGGGAAACGGCACTGCCGGCCCGGGAGGAACTTCCCGGACCGGCAGTCACCAGCTTCGTGTTCCGCGTCCGCAACGTCCCCTCAGCCCTGTACAAGGCGCTGGGCGGTTTTGCCACCAACGGCGTGAACATGACCCGGCTGGAGAGCTACATGGTGGGCAACGAGTTCGCGGCCACCATGTTCATGGCCGACGTTGAAGGCCACCCCGAGGACCTGCCGCTCAAGCTGGCCCTCGAGGAACTGGACTTCTTCACCACCGAGGTGCGGATCCTGGGCGTCTACCCGGCCGCGGACTACCGCGCGGCAGCAGCCACAGCCTGACGGGGCTGCGTCACCGGTTCCCCGCGCTTGAGCAGCGGCCCGAAGAACGCCCCCAGCTCAGCAGTCGCCGCCAGCGGCAGGACGCTGGCCACGTACTGGTCCGGGCGGACCACCACGACGGCGCCGTTGCGGTCGATGCCGCGCAGGTCGAAGATGTCGGCCTTGGGATCCGTGGCGTACACCTTTTCGTAGTCGGTCAGCTTGAAGGGCCCCACCTGCGGCTTGAACACTGCAGGAACGGCCCCGATCTCGACGGCGGTGTGCGGCTGCTGGTAGACGACCTTCAGGTCGAACCACGCATCCGGGTCGGCGCCGGCAGGGGTGGCGGCGAGGGGGGATTCCGGCGAGTTGGCGAACCATTCCGCGAGCTTGTCCGTGGCGGTGCCGGTACCGGGCAGGGCGGGATCGGCGAAGACGTAGATCCGCCAGCGGCCGTCGGCGGTGGCGTGATGGCCCAGGTGGATGGGGTTGGTGTCACCGACGCGGACCACGGGTGCGGACTTGAAGCGCTTTCCGACCGGGAAGCCGGCAGCCAGGTCCTGGTGCCCGCTGCTGCCCACGATCAGCGACGGCGCGTACTGGGTCATGAAACCGGCCGGGAACTCCGCGGTGCGGACGTAGAACTCCTCCAGCTCCGACGGGTCCTCGAACTCCTCGGGCTTCTTGGCCATCATTGATGACCACTGCTTGTCGAAGTCGATCAGGTTCTTCGCCACCACCTGCCGCTCCTCGGAATAGGTGGAGAGCAGGCTTTCCGGGCTGCGGCCCTCAAGGACGTGCCCCAGCTTCCAGGCGATGTTGAAGCCGTCCTGCATGGAGACGTTCATGCCCTGGCCGGCCTTGGCACTGTGGGTGTGGCAGGCATCGCCGGTGATGAAGACCCGTGGGGTGCGGGTGCCGCGGTCCGCCGGCAGGACGTCGTCGAACCTGTCCGTGAGGCGGTGGCCCACCTCGTACACGCTGTGCCAGGCCACGTTGCGCACATCCAGGGTGTAGGGGTGGAGGATGTCGTTTGCCTTGGCGATGATCTGCTCAATGCTGGTGTTGCGCACAGCATGATGGGTGGCGGGATCCACTTCGCCCAGGTCCACGTACATGCGGAACAGGTGGCCGCCTTCGCGCGGAATCAGCAGGATGCTGCCCTTCTCGCCCTGGATGGCGCACTTGGTACGGATGTCGGGGAAGTCGGTGACGGCCAGGACGTCCATGACGCCCCAGGCGTGGTTGGCCTGGTCCCCTGCCATGGTGCAGCCAATCGCCTGGCGAACCTTGCTGCGGGCACCGTCGGCCCCCACCACGTACTTGGCGCGGACCGTCCGCTCCTGCCCCTCGTTGGGTCCTGCAGTGTGGAGCAGGGTCACGGTCACCGGGTAGTCCCCTTCAGTGGCGACGGTGAGGCCCTGGAATTCGTAGCCATAGTCGGGCTTGAGTCGGGTGGGCGAATTCGCGGCGAACTCGGCGAAGTAGTCCAGAACGCGTGCCTGGTTGACGATCAGGTGCGGGAACTCGCTGATGCCCATCTCGTCGTCCACGGCACGGGCAGAACGGACAATGTTGGCATGGTTGGCGGGATCAGGCTTCCAGAAGGCCATCTCCGTGATCCGGTACGCCTCGGCGGTGATGCGTTCCGCAAAGCCGAAGGCCTGGAAGGTCTCCACGCTGCGGGCCTGGATTCCGTCGGCCTGGCCGATGGCCAGCCTGCCGGGACGGCGCTCGACAATGCGGGTGGTCACGTTGGGGAACATCGACAGTTGCGCGGCGGCGAGCATACCGGCCGGGCCGGTGCCGACGATAAGGACGTCCACTTCCCCAGGGAGCTCCTCGGGGCGGTTCAGGCCGACGCCGGCTGCGGGCTGGACGCGCGGGTCACCGGATACGTATCCGTGGTGGTGGAACTGCACAGGCTTTCCTCACTTCATTGTGGATAACTGTTCCGTCAGATTTTGTTCGATATTGGAACATTAGATTCGATAATCGAAACTAAAAACTTGGTTTCAACTGTACGCCGCATGTGATGTGGGCGACAAGTGGACCAGGAGCTATCAGGAAAGCGGTAGAAAACCGGGGGTTGACGGACCGCGCGGAAGTGGCCATAGTGATCGTATACGATTTCGTACCTGATGAGGAGAAGGATTTGGAGCAGGTCAACGGCGACACCCTGGCGGCAGCACGCAAGGTGATCGCGGTGCATATCAACTACCCCAGCAGGGCTGCCCAGCGCGGCCGCACCCCGGCCCAGCCGTCCTACTTCCTCAAGCCTTCCAGCTCCCTGGCGCTCAGCGGAAGCCCCGTCGAGCGGCCAGCCGGCTGCGAACTGCTCGGCTACGAAGGCGAGATCGCCCTGGTGATCGGCAAGGCCGGCCGCCGCGTCAGCATGGAGGACGCGTGGAGCCATGTCGCCGCCGTCACGGCCAGCAATGACCTCGGCGTGTACGACCTGCGGTACGCCGACAAGGGTTCCAACCTTCGGTCCAAGGGCGGGGACGGGTTCACCCCCGTGGGCCCGGCACTGATCCCGGCAGACGCCGTCGACCCTTCCAGGCTCCGCATCCGCACCTGGCACAACGATGAGCTGGTCCAGGACGACACCACCGAAGACCTCCTCTTCCCGTTCGCCCGCCTCATCGCCGATCTCTCCCAGCTGCTCACCCTTGAGGAGGGGGACATCATCCTCACAGGCACCCCGGCCGGCGCCTCCGTGGCCCAGCCCGGCGACGTCCTGGAGGTTGAGGTGGCCAGCCTTGATGGTTCGCTCTCCACCGGCCGCCTGGTCACCAAAGTTGAGGAAGGCACGACGGCGTTCGCCGACTTTGGCGCGCAGCCCAAGGTCGATGACCTGCAGCGGGAGGAGGCCTACGGGTCGCGCGAAGCCGCAGGACTTGCCGGGGTTTCGCCCGCCCTCTCCCCGGAACTGAAGGCAAAACTTGAGTCGGTTGCCACCGCCACACTGTCCTCGCAAATGCGAAAGCGCGGCCTGAACAACGTCAGCATCGATGGGCTGCAGGCCACCCGGCCGGACCGCCGCGTGGTGGGCCTGGCCCGGACCCTCCGGTATGTGCCCAACCGCGAAGACCTGTTCAAGACCCACGGCGGCGGCTTCAACGCCCAGAAGAAGGCCATCGACTCCGTGAACGAGGGCGAAATCCTGGTCATGGAAGCCCGCGGCGAGAAGGGCACCGGCACGGTGGGCGACATCCTGGCCCTCCGTGCCCAGGTGCGGGGCGCCGCTGCCATCATTACCGACGGCGGCGTGCGGGACTACTCGGCCGTCGCGGACCTGCAAATGCCCACCTACTTCGCCAACCCTCACCCTGCCGTACTGGGACGGCGCCACATTCCGTGGGACACCGACATCACCATCGCCTGCGGCGGCGCCACCGTGCAGCCCGGCGACATCATCGTGGCCGACTCGGACGGAATCCTGGTGATCCCGCCGGCCATCGCCGAGGAACTGGTGGACGACTGCATCCAGCAGGAGAAGGAAGAAGCCTTCATCTTCGAGATGGTCAAGCAGGGCAACAGCGTGGATGGCCTCTACCCCATGAACGCCGAATGGCAGAAGAGGTACGTGGAGTGGGAACGGATGGGCAGGCAGCACCAATGACTGAGACAGCATTGACCGGCGTGCCGGAGCTTTCCGATACCCCTGCTGGCAGCAAGTCGGAGCAGGCCTACCAGTCCGTCAAGGCCCGGATCGTGGAAGGCACCTACACCCCCGGATACCGGCTGGTCCTGGGGGCCATCGCCAAGGACCTGGGGTTCAGCGTGGTCCCGGTGCGGGAGGCCATCCGGCGACTGGAAGCCGAGGGCCTGGTGACCTTCGAACGGAACGTCGGCGCCACCGTGGCAGGAATCGATCCCACGGAGTACCTGTACACGATGCAGACCCTCAGCATTGTGGAGGGGGCCGCGACGGCACTGTCGGCCCCGCTGATCGACTCCGCCGCGGTGGCCCGGGCCCGGGCTGTGAACCAGGAGATGCGCGAGTGTTTGGAACACTTCGATCCGGTCCGGTTCACGCAGCTCAACCAGGACTTCCACAGCGTCCTGTTCGAGCACTGCCCCAACCCGCACATCCTGGACCTGGTGCACCGCGGCTGGAACCGGCTCGCATCCCTCCGGTCCTCCACCTTCCGCTTCGTCCCCGGCCGCGCCCGCGACTCCGTGGAGGAACACGAGAACCTGCTGAAACTCCTCGAGACGGGAGCCGACGCGGACGCCATCGAAAAGGCAGCCCGGCTCCACCGGACAGCAACGTTGGACGCGTACCTCGCCCAAACCCCCTAAGCGCGAACCACCCGGACGCGCAAACCCTTGCAGGACAAAGAACACAGTTAGGACTTCAACGATGACTGCCTCTGTAGAAACCGCCAAGCATTACGTTCCGGAGGATCTGCCCACGCACATCCAGCACTACATCAACGGCCAGTTCGTGGACTCCGTGGGCGGCAAGACCTTCGACGTCCTGGACCCGGTCTCCAACCGGAACTACGCCACGGCAGCGGCGGGTCAGAAGGAAGACATCGACCTCGCCGTGGCTGCCGCCCGCGAAGCGTTCGTCAATGGCCCATGGCCGAAGATGAAGCCCCGCGAGCGCGCCCGCATCCTCAACAAAATCGCCGATGCCGTCGAGGCCCAGGAAGGCCGCCTGGCAGAACTCGAAACCTTCGACACGGGCCTGCCCATCACCCAGGCCAAGGGCCAGGCGCTGCGCGCGGCGGAGAACTTCCGGTTCTTCGCGGACCTGATTGTCGCCCAGTTCGACGATGCCATGAAGGTCCCCGGCTCCCAGATCAACTATGTGAACCGCAAGCCGATCGGTGTCGCCGGCCTGATTACCCCGTGGAACACCCCGTTCATGCTTGAGTCCTGGAAGCTCGCCCCGGCCCTTGCCACCGGCAACACCGTGGTCCTCAAGCCCGCCGAGTTCACTCCCCTGTCCGCTTCGCTGTGGGCCACCATCTTCAAGGACGCCGGTCTGCCCGACGGTGTCTTCAACCTGGTCAACGGCCTGGGCGAGGAAGCCGGCGACGCACTGGTCAAGCACCCGGACGTCCCGCTAATCTCCTTCACCGGCGAGACCACCACCGGCCAGACGATCTTCCGCAACGCCGCAACCAACCTCAAGGGCCTGTCCATGGAGCTTGGCGGCAAGTCCCCCTGCGTCATCTTCGCTGATGCGGACCTGGACGCCGCCATCGATTCCGCCCTGTTCGGCGTCTTCTCCCTCAATGGGGAGCGCTGCACCGCAGGTTCCCGCATCCTGGTGGAACGCGGCATTTACGACGAATTCTGCGAGAAGTACGCCGCCCGGGCCAGGAACATCGTGGTCGGCGACCCCCACGACCCCAAGACCCAGGTGGGAGCCCTGGTCCACCCCGAGCACTACGAGAAGGTGGCTTCCTACGTGGAGATCGGCAAGTCCGAAGGCCGGCTCCTGGCCGGCGGCGGCCGCCCCGACCACCTGCCCGAAGGCAACTACATCGCACCCACGGTGTTTGCCGACGTCGCACCCGACGCCCGGATCTTCCAAGAGGAAGTCTTCGGACCCGTCGTGGCCATCACCCCGTTCGAGAACGACGACGAAGCCCTCACGCTGGCCAACAACACCAAGTACGGCCTGGCGGCCTACATCTGGACCCAGAACCTGACCCGGGCGCACAACTTCTCGCAAAACGTGGAAGCCGGCATGGTCTGGCTGAACAGCCACAACGTCCGCGACCTGCGTACCCCGTTCGGCGGTGTCAAGGCATCCGGCCTGGGCCACGAGGGCGGCTACCGCTCCATCGACTTCTACACCGACCAGCAGGCCGTGCACATCACGCTCGGCTCCGTCCACACCCCCAAATTCGGCGTCTAGCCCAACTAGCTCGCACTTGTTGTCGTTTTGAAGCTCCAAAACGACAACTACTGCCAGTCAGATGGGGAAAGCCCTTTCAAAGAAGAGAGAATCCCATGACCAACTTCGTTCCCACCCCCACCGTCCCTGCTCCGGACATCGTGCGCTGCGCCTACATGGAAATCGTGGTCACGGACCTCGCCAGGTCCCGCGAGTTCTACGTGGACGTCCTGGGCCTGCACGTCACCGAAGAGGACGAGAACGCCATCTACCTGCGCTCCCTGGAGGAGTTCATCCACCACAACCTGGTGCTGCGCAAGGGACCGGTCGCCGCCGTCGCCGCGTTCGCCTACCGGGTGAAGTCCGCCGCCGAGGTGGACGCCGCCGAGGCCTACTACAAGGAGCTCGGCTGCCGGGTGGAGCGCCGCAAGGAAGGCTTCACCAAGGGCATCGGCGACTCCGTGCGCGTGGAGGACCCGCTGGGCTTCCCCTACGAGTTCTTCTACGAGGTGGAACACGTCGATCGCCTCACCCAGCGCTACGACCTTTACTCGGCCGGTGAACTGGTCCGCCTGGACCACTTCAACCAGGTCACCCCCGACGTCCCGCGCGGCCGGGCGTACCTGGAGGACCTCGGCTTCCGCGTATCCGAGGACATCAAGGATTCCGACGGCGTCACCTATGCCGCCTGGATGCACCGCAAGCAGACGGTCCACGACACGGCCCTGACCGGCGGCAACGGCCCGCGCATGCACCACGTCGCGTTCGCCACCCACGAGAAGCACAACATCATCCAGATCTGCGACAAGATGGGCGCCCTGCGCATCAGCGACCGGATCGAACGCGGCCCCGGCCGGCACGGCGTGTCCAACGCCTTCTACCTCTACATCCTGGACCCGGACGGCCACCGCATCGAGATCTACACCCAGGACTACTACACCGGCGATCCCGACAACCCCACCATCACCTGGGACGTCCACGACAACCAGCGCCGCGACTGGTGGGGCAACCCCGTCGTGCCCTCCTGGTACACCGAGGCCTCCCTGGTCCTGGACCTGGACGGCAACCCGCAGCCGGTCATCGTCCGCGAGGAAAAGTCCGAGATGGCGGTGACCGTGGGGGCCGACGGCTTCTCCTACACCCGCAAGGACGGTTCGCCCGAAGGCGACCGGACCGGCTTCAAGCTGGGAGTCCAGGTCTAGCCATGCTTGAGCCGACGACGATTGAGGCCATCGCGGACGAGCTGGTGGAAGCCGGCCGGACCCGCACCCCTGTTCCCCGCCTGACCGCCCGCTACCCTGGCATGACGGTGGAGGACTCCTACGCGGTGCAACAGCTGTGGCGGCGCCGGAACGAAGACGCAGGCAGGACCCTGGTGGGGCGCAAGATCGGCCTCACGTCCAGGGCCATGCAGGCCGCCACGGGCATCACGGAACCGGACTACGGCGCCATCTTCGATGACATGGTGCTGGAAACCGGCTGCTCGGTCCAGTGGGACCAGTACACGCACCCGCGGGTGGAGGTGGAGCTGGCGTTCGTGTTGAAGGACGGGCTCAAGGGCCCGGGCGTGACCATTTTCGATGTCCTGAAGGCCACCGACTACGTGGTTCCGGCCCTCGAGATCCTGGACTCCCGGATCGAAATGGAGGGCCGGACCATCGTGGACACCATCTCGGACAACGCGGCCATGGGCGCCATGGTGATCGGCGGCAACCCGGTGAAGCCGGACGCCGTGGACCTGCGCTGGGTCTCCGCCATCCTCTACAAGAACCAGACCGTGGAGGAGACCGGGGTTGCCGCCGGAGTCCTGGACCACCCCGCCAACGGGGTCCATTGGCTGGCCAACAAGATCGCCGCCCACGGTGACGCGTTGAAGGCCGGGGACATCATCCTGGCCGGTTCCTTCACCCGTCCCCTGTGGGTGTACAAGGGTGATACCGTGCATGCCGACTACGGACCGCTGGGGAGCGTGACATGCCGTTTCGAATAGAGGACACCTTCCGGTCCGCGCTGGCTGCGGAAAAGCACAAGGGTAAGGCAGGCCGGCCGCTGGCCGGCATGTGGGTCTGCTCCGGCAGCCCGCTCATCGCCGAACTCTGCGCCGGATCCGGACTGGACTGGCTGCTGATCGATGCCGAACACAGCCCCAACGGACTCGAATCCATCCTCGCCCAGCTCCAGGCCATCCACGGCTACCCTGTGCATACCCTGGTCCGGCCGCCGGTCAACGACACCGTGGTGATCAAGCAGTACCTGGACCTGGGCGTGCAGAACCTGCTGATCCCCATGGTCAACTCGGTCGCCGAGGCCGAGGCCGCCGTGGCCGCCACCCGATACCCGCCGCAGGGCGTCCGGGGCGTGGGCTCCGCTCTTGCCCGCGCCGCACGGTGGAACCGGGTTCCGGACTACCTGGCCAAGGCCAACGAGACCATCAGCGTCACCGTCCAGATCGAATCCACGGCCGCCGTCGAGTCAGTGGAGGACATCCTCAAGGTCGACGGCGTGGACGCCGTCTTCGTCGGCCCGTCAGACCTCGCGGCCTCCATGGGACTGCTGGGACAGCAGGAACACCCCGACGTGCGCGCCGCCGTCGAACACTGCCTCGCCGCCGCCAAAACGGCCGGGAAACCTGCCGGCGTTAACGCCTTCAACCCGGACACCGCGCAGCATTATCTCGACCACGGCGCCGATTTCATCCTGGTTGGCGCCGACGTCGCCCTCCTGGCCCGCGGCTCCGAAGCCCTCGCGGCGAAGTTCGTAAAGCCAATCGACGGCGAAACACGGCCCAGCTACTAAGCCCCGGTGGTTGAGCCCGCTGCCGGACTGGCCCAGTTTTAGACGCGGAAAACCCGGAAACCCGGGCTCCCGTCGTGGGTTATCTCCGAAAAGTGGGCCAGTGTGGCACAGGGGCCTTCGTTGCTAGCCCATGGCCGGGGCGGCTGACGTCCGGCCGGCGAACTGCCGGCGGGCCCAGCGTGCCAGTTTCTTGCCCTTGCCCTTCCACCAGTTGTCCTCGTCCTGGTTGTGGTGGAACCGGAAGACGATGGCCACCAGCACGAACATGCCCATCACCACATCCATCCAGGAGGAAACCACCAAGGCGATGAAGACGGTCATGGCATTGGCCATGATGGACGGGATGGCCAGGGTCCGGAACACCGTGCTGGCCACGTAGCGCCGGTGCGACCTCGGGACGGAAAGCTCGCGGACCATGTCGAAGCAGACGCAGACCACCACGACAGTCTGCCCGATGGCCAGCAGGATCTGCCCAGGCAGGGAGTGGCTGAACGCGGCCACCGATTCCATTCCCGGACTCATGGCCGGGCCTTGCGGATGAGACCTTTGCTGAGAACTCTAAACACGGAAAAACCCCCAGAACTTGTGGAACCACCGCCGCTGATCCGGCGATGGTTCCATTCAAGTTTTAGGGGGCTGTCCGGTCACGAGTAGTAGGTACTCTATTTTCGGCAGGCAGCGGAATGCAGTACCTACTGCCCAATGGCCCGGGGCCGCCACAGCATGACAGCCTGCGACCTGGGCCGGGGCCGCTGTCCGCGTGCCAGGCTCACCACGTCACCGGCTGCGCCGGCAGCAAAGATCCGCGAGTCCACCGCACGGGGCCGGCGGCCCAGTTCCTCGGTGAGCTCGGTGATGCGGCTCTGGAGGGCCGCGACCTGGTTTTCGAGTTCCAGGATGCGCTTGATGCCCTCGAGCGATACGCCTTCCTGGGACAGCCGCTGCACTTCCCGCAGCATGTTCACATCACGCTGCGAATAGCGCCGCGATTTCCCGGGGGCGCGGCTGGGCTTGACGATGCCCAGCCGGTCGTACTGCCGCAGGGTCTGCGGATGCATGTCCGCCAGCTCGGCCGCCACGGAGATCACGAAGATCGGCTGGTCAGCACTGATGTCCACGGCTCACCTCCGCCCTAAAGCCGGGCCTTGGCTGCCAGGCCCTCGCGGACGTCCGCCGACGACGTTGCCTCGGCGAACGCCTTGACCGCAGCTTCGGCGTCCTTGTTGAGATTCTTGGGAACTGCGACGTCGATGGTCACCAGAAGGTCGCCGGTGCCCTTGGAGGTCTTCACGCCTTTGCCCTTCACCCGCAGGGTGCGTCCCGACGGCGTGCCCGCCGGGACGCGGACCTTCACCTTGTCGCCGTCGATGGTAGGCACTTCGATGTCGGCGCCCAGGGCAGCCTCCGGGAAGGTGACCGGGACGTGGATGCGGAGGTTGTCGCCGTCGCGCGTGTAAAAAGCGTGGGGCTGGACGGAGACGGACACCACCAGGTCGCCGCTGCCGGCAGCACCCGGCTGGCCCTTGCCGCGCACGCGGACCTTCTGGCCGTCCTTGATGCCGGCAGGAACGCGGACATCGATGACTTCGCCGCTGGGCTCGCGCAGGCCGATAGTGGTGCCGCGGATGGAACCGGCAAAGGAAATGCTGGTGGAAGCGGTCCGGTCAGCGCCCTTCTGCGGCGTGCGCTGGAACCCGGGGGCACCGCCGAAGCCGCCAAAAAGATCCGCGAACTCGGGAGGGATGCCACCGGCGGAAGGATTGAACCCGCCCGCATGGCGTCCGGTGTTGCCGGTGAACAGGCCGCCGAACATGTCCTCGAACCCGCCGTTGCCACCGGCGGCACCGCCGGGAGCAAACCGCGCCCCGCTGCCCATGGCCCGGATGGCGTCATACTGCTGGCGCTCATCGGGATCCGAAAGCACCGAATAAGCCTCGGAGATGTCCTTGAACTTCTTCTCGGAAGCAGCGTTCCCCGCATTCGTATCAGGGTGGTGCTGGCGCGCAAGCTTCCGGTAGGCCTTCTTGATGTCGGCGTCGGAAGCGTCCTTGGCAACACCAAGGATCTTGTAAAAGTCCTTGTCCACCCAATCCTGGCTAGCCAATGGCGTTTCCTTTCAAAAAGTACGTGCCGAGATGGCAGTTCACATCAGTGTTCTTACGAATCATTGCTGCGAACTGCCATCTCGTTGGAGTAATGCTACGCAGGTACAGCGACGATGACCTGGGCTGCGCGGAGGACGCGGTCTCCTGATTTGTAGCCTGAGCGGAGCACCTGGCTGACGGTGTCAACCTCGATGTCCTCGCCGGGCTGCTGGATCAGGGCCTCGTGGATCGTGGGATCGAACTCCACGCCGGTCTCGTTGATGCGGACCAGGCCGTACGTCTTCAGCGCGTTCTCCAGTTTGTTGGCGATCGCGGCGAAGGGTCCGTCGGTGAGGTCGCCGTGCTGACGGGCGGCGTCGACGTCGTCCAGGACCGGGAGCAGGGAGTTCAGGACGCCGATGACGGCCATTTCCCCTGCCACGGCGCGGTCGCGTTCAACGCGCTTGCGGTAGTTGACGTACTCAGCCTGGAGGCGGAGCAGGTCGTTGCGCAGTTCGGCTGCCTCGGCGTTGCCGGTTGATCCTGCCGGTGCCCCCTGGGCCACGGATTCCTCGGCCGGCACGTCCACGCCGTTGAGAATCTCCTCGGCCTGGGCCAGTGCGTCGCCGTCGGAATCTGCTCCGGCCTGGGAACCGGCCCCGGGGGCAGTGTTTCCGCCTTCAGCGTGACTGCCCTCGGGGTGCCGGGCCTGCCCGGTCACCGGGTCAACCTTGCGGTTGTCCCGGATGATCGGTTCGCCGTTCTGACCGCGCTCCTGGCCGGCGGATGCGTTGTGCTCTTCCTCGTTACCGTGGTGCGGCATGGGTTACTTCTTCGCTTCGTCTTCGTCGATGATCTCGGCGTCGACGATGTCCTCGTCGGAGGAACCTGCCGAAGCTCCGGCGGCACCTTCGGCACCTGCAGCGCCTGCAGCCCCTGCGCCGTCCGGGGAACCGGCCTGGGCGTAGATCGCTTCGCCGAGCTTGGTCTGGGAAGCCTGAAGCTTCTCGAACGCAGACTTCACAGCGGCGTCGTCGGTGCCTTCGAGGGCCTTCTTGAGGCTGTCAACGTCGCCCTGGACCTCGGTCTTGACCTCTTCGGGCAGCTTGTCCGCGTTGTCGGCGATCAGCTTGTCCACGGAGTAGGCCAGCTGCTCGGCGGTGTTGCGGGTGTCGGTTGCCTCGCGGCGGGCCTTGTCCTCGGCTGCGTGCTCCTCGGCGTCACGGACCATGCGCTCGATGTCTTCCTTGGAAAGGCTGGAGCCACCGGTGATGGTCATGGACTGTTCCTTGCCGGTGCCCTTGTCCTTCGCGGAGACGTGGACGATGCCGTTGGCGTCGATGTCGAAGGTGACCTCAACCTGCGGAACACCACGCGGTGCCGGGGCGATGCCGGTCAGCTCGAAGGTGCCCAGCGGCTTGTTGTCGCGGGTGAATTCACGCTCGCCCTGGAAGACCTGGATGGCCACGGACGGCTGGTTATCGTCGGCGGTGGTGAAGGTCTCCGACCGCTTGGTGGGGATGGCGGTGTTGCGCTCGATCAGGTGCGTCATCACGCCGCCCTTGGTTTCGATGCCGAGGGACAGCGGGGTGACGTCGATCAGGAGGACGTCCTTGCGCTCACCCTTCAGCACACCTGCCTGCAGGGCTGCACCGACTGCCACGACCTCGTCCGGGTTGACGCCCTTGTTGGGCTCCTTGCCGCCGGCCAGTTCCTTCACCAGCTCGGAGACGGCGGGCATACGGGTTGAGCCACCGACCAGCACGATGTGGTTGATGTCGGAGAGCTTGATGCCGGCTTCCTTGATGACGTCGTGGAACGGCTTCTTGGTGCGCTCGAGCAGGTCCTTGGTGAGGTCCTGGAACTTGGCGCGGGTCAGCTGCTCATCCAGGTGGACCGGGCCGTCGGGGGTGACGGAGAGGTACTGGAGCGAGACGTTGGTGCTGGACGATGAGGACAGTTCCTTCTTGGCCTGCTCGGCGGCTTCGCGGAGGCGCTGCAGGGCGATCTTGTCCTTGGAGAGGTCGATGCCCTTGACCTTGAGCTGGTTCAGCAGGTAATCAACGACGCGCTGGTCCCAGTCGTCGCCGCCCAGTCGGTTGTCACCGGCGGTGGCACGAACCTGGATGGTGGAGAAGTTGTCTTCGTCCTTGCCGACTTCCAGCAGGGAGACGTCGAAGGTACCGCCACCGAGGTCGAAGACCAGGATGAGTTCGTCTTCCTTGCCTTTGTCCAGGCCGTAGGCGAGTGCTGCGGCGGTGGGCTCGTTGACGATGCGCAGGACGTTCAGGCCGGCGATTTCGCCGGCTTCCTTGGTGGCCTGGCGCTCGGCGTCGTTGAAGTAGGCCGGAACGGTGATGACGGCGTCGGTGACCTTTTCACCCAGGTAGGACTCGGCGTCGTTCTTCAGCTTCATGAGGATACGCGCGGAGATTTCCTGCGGGGTGTACTTCTTGTCGTCGATGGCCACGGTCCAGTCGGTGCCCATGTGGCGCTTGACCGAAGCGATGGTGCGCTCGATGTTGTTGACGGCCTGGCGCTTGGCGATCTCGCCAACCAGGACCTCGCCGGACTTGGAGAATGCAACGACCGACGGCGTGGTGCGGCCACCCTCGGCGTTGGCAATAACGGTGGGCTCGCCACCTTCGAGAACGGAGACGACGGAGTTGGTGGTTCCGAGGTCGATACCTACTGCACGTGACATGTGTTGCTTCCTTCTTTCCTTGGAAACTGGTTGGCGCCCTAAGCGTTGAGCGTTCTGCACTCAACTCTACTCAGGGCGCCACCGATGTCAATCCAAAGTTGAGCGGACCCCGCTCAACTTTGAAATGTGTCCAGGCTTAAGGCCGCAAAATTCCTTGTGTTTCCGGCATCCAAAGAAAGATGTACGACGGCGGCAGGGCAGTTCGCTCTGCGAGAACGGCGCCGCCGGGCTGCTTAGCGCTCCGTGCCGCGGTCTCCGTGGAGGGGTCCGCGTTCCTCCGTTGTCGCCTGCATCTGGCCGCCGCCGGTCAGCCCTTCTCGGATGACTTTCTCGGTGCGGGCATCACCGGCCGTCCCGGCATCACCGTAATTGCCTTCCTCATACTCGCCCTCCGGCGTACCCCGCTCCGGCTCATTGAGGGCACCCGCGTCGCCATAGTCGCCGTCTTCGTATTGCCCGTCTTCCCCCGCATTTTCCGCGCGGGTGCCGGCAGGCCCGGCGTCCCCGTAATCGCCCTCCAGGTACTGGCCCTCACCCGCGCCCTCCGCCGGCCTGTCCACGGCTCCGGCGTCGCCGTAATCGCCATCCACGTACTGCCCACCTTCCCCTTCCAGTCCAGGTGCGCTGCTGCCGCTGCGGGGTTCCTCGGCTGCAAATTCCGGGTTCTCAGTCATGGTGCATCTCTCCTTCGAGGCTCCGCGTCCGTGCGGGCGCATTGGCAGTCTACCGACGGGGCGGGCGCACCAACAGGGTTCCGGCGGCCCGCATCGCCCACTGGAAACGGCTGTTGCCGCCACCGTGGAATGGTGGCGGCAACAGGGTTAGGGCGGGAAAGGCAGGGACTAGCGGGTGGGAACCTCTTCCAGGGGCTCGACGCCGGGCTCCCGCGGCTGCACGGCGTTTCCGCCGTCGGTCCGCCCCAGCTTGCTGGGCCACCAGATTCGAGGGCCGATGTCGTAGGCCAGGGCCGGGACCAGCAGCGAGCGCACCAGCATGGTGTCCAGCAGGACGCCGAAGGCCACGATGAAGGCCAGCTGCACCAGGAACATGATCGGAATGACACCCAATGCCGCAAAGGTGGCGGCCAGCACCACGCCTGCGGAGGTGATGACGCCGCCGGTCACGCCGAGGCCGCGGAGGATGCCGGGGCGGGTGCCATGCTTGAGCGATTCCTCCCGGACCCGGCTCATCAGGAAGATGTTGTAGTCCACGCCCAGGGCCACCAGGAACACGAAACCGAACAACGGAACGGTTGCGTCGGCGCCGGGGAAGCCGAAGAGGTTGTTGAACACGAAGGCCGAGACTCCCAGCGCGGCTGCGTAGGACAGCACCACGGAGAGCACCAGCAGGACCGGGGCCACGACGGAGCGCAGCAGCAGCATCAGGATAAAGAGGATCACCACCAGCACCACGGGGATGATGACCACCAGGTCGTGCTGGGCAGTGGTGTTGGTGTCCAGCGCCGTTGCGGTTACGCCGCCAACCAGGGCGCCGGGATCAACGGCCTTCACCTCGGTGCGGAGGGCCTTGATGGTTTCCTCCGCCTCCAGCGAGTCCGCGGCATTGTTCAGCGTGGCATTGATCAGCACCTTTCCGTCCCGTACGTCCGGGGCGCTGGGAGTGCCGGGGGCTCCGGTGATGGGCACACTGCCCGGGCCGAGCAGGTACGCCTCGCCCACGCCGTCGTCCGCTTTCACCTTGGCCAGCACCTCTGCTGCCTTGTCCTGGTCGGCCACCACGACGGCGGGGCTGCCGCTGCCGGCGTCGAAGTGCCGGGCCAGTGCGTCCTGGCCGTCGACGGCATTGGAGGCGGTGAGGATGACATCCGTCTGCGGCACGCCGTTGGCTTTCAGCTGGAACAGGCCGCCTGCGGCGACCAGCAGCAGGAGGACTGAGGCCACCCATACTGTCCTGGGGCGGCGCGACACCAGCGAACCGGTGGCGCGCCACAGGCCCTTCTGGCCTTCGAGCCCGGTGACCAGCTCAGGCTCGCGCTGGTCTGCCGGCAGGAGCTTGGGACGGAAGGGCCAGTACGCGGCCCTGCCAAGCAGAGCCATCAGGGCGGGCAGCAGGGTCAGCGCGGCGAACAGGGCGCACAGGATGCCTGCCGCGGCAACCGGCCCCAGTGCCTTGTTGGAGTTCAGGTCGGAAAAGAGGAGGCACAGCAGCGCGATGATCACGGTGGCGCCGGAGGCCACGATCGGCTCGAAGGACGCTTTCCAGGCGGTCAGGACGGCGGCGGTGCGGTTGGTGGTGTGGGTGAGGGCCTCGCGGAAGCGGGCTACGAAGAGCAGGGCGTAGTCCGTGGCCGCGCCGATCACCAGGATGGAGAGGATGCCCTGGCTTTGGCCGTTGAGCTGGATCCAGCCGGCCTTGGCCATGCCGAACACCAGCAGGATGGCAGCGCACAGGGCGAACACCGAGGTCAGCAGCACCATGATGGGCAGCAGCAGGGACCGATAGACGATCAGGAGGATCACGAACACGGCGGACAGGGCCACGAGCAGCAGGATGCCGTCGATTCCGCCGAACGCAGCGGTAAGGTCCGCCGCAAGTCCGGCCGGACCGGTCACGAAGGTCTGGGCACCTTCGGGCGCTGCCTCCTTGACCGTGTCGCGGAGTTCCTTGACGGCGTCCTTGAGCTCGGCCGACGATCCGATGGGCACAACGAACTGCACAGCCTTGGCGTCATTGGAGGGAATTGGGCCGATGACGGTGCTGCCCAGCTTGAGGTTCTCAAGGTCGGCCTTCAGGGTGGCAAGTTCGCCCAGCTGCGGGGGCGTGAATGCCTCGCTCTTCTCGATGACGATGATGCCGGGGACTTCGTCGGAGTCACGGAACTTCGCCTGCCAATCCTGGGCCTCCGTGGCCTCGGCGCTGGCGGGCAGGAAGGAGGCCTGGTCGTTGGACGAAACCTCCTCCAGGCGGCCGAAGGTTGGGCCGCCCACGCCCGCGAGGCCCAGCCAGGTCAGCACCAGGACAACCGGGACCAGCCAGCGCAGCCAGAACGGGACACGTTCCCTGCCAACTTTTGTGCGTTTCATGATGCCTTCCGGGGGTGAGCAGGAGGAGTAGTATTTGTTCCAGCATAGATTATCTCCATGACAGAGATAAGTGCCAGTCAAGCTTTTTTCGTTTCGCCGGAACTATTGCCCGGCGGGTGCAGGTGGCTCCATGGGGCCTGGAGTAATATCCGTCAGGACGCCTGGGCAAAACTCGGCGCAGGAATGAAAGCTGGGAGGTGGAGATGGCGGAGAACAAGGCTCCGGATGCTTCCCCTTTTGAGCAGGCAGGCCCGGAGTTCGGGCACCCGCTGCTGCGGATCCTGCAGGAGTTCACCATCGAGGCGAACCGCTACGTGGATGCCGCCGGGGACCGCAAGGACATGCACCGCACGGACATGAACGCCCTCGCCGTGATCATGCGCCATACCGCCAGGGGCAACGTGGTGACGCCCGGCCTGCTGCGGAAGGAACTGAACCTGAGTTCACCCGCCACTACCGCACTGATCGACCGGCTGGACCAATCCGGGCATGTGGTCCGGGAACGCCACAGCACGGATCGGCGTCAGGTCCAGCTCAAGATGACACCGAAGGCATTCCGGGAAGGGGGTGCCATCTTCGCTCCGCTGGCGCAGCACATGGGCAGCGCCATCGCCGGCTTCTCGGAGGAGGAGCTGGACACTGTCACGCGCTTCATGACGGCAATGATTGACGCAACCGTGGCGGCAAGGACGGAATCCGAATAGCAGGACCGATGGAGGGGTAGCGTTTGATCATGAGTGCGCAGCAGCCCGAAGACGACGTTTACACGCACGGCCACCACGAATCGGTGGTCCGCGCCCATGCCGCCAGGACCGCCGAAAATTCCGCGGCCTTCGTCCTCCCCTACCTCACGCCCGGGTCGACCCTGCTGGACGTCGGCTGCGGACCGGGCACCATCACCTGCGACTTCGCCGCCCTGGTCAACCCCGGAAAGGTCACCGGGTTGGACCGTTCACCGGACATCGTCGCCCAGGCTCAGGCGCTCGCCGTCGAACGGGAAGTGCCCAATGTGGACTTCGTGGCGGGCAACATCTATGACCTCGACTTTCCCGACGAAAGCTTCGACGTCGTCCATGCCCACCAGGTACTCCAGCACCTGACCGATCCCGTGGAGGCCCTGCGGGAGATGCGGCGCGTGGCCAAGCCGGGCGGCATCGTGGCGGTACGGGACGCCGACTTCCACGGCATGAGCTGGTACCCCGAAATCCCTGAGCTGGACGAGTGGATGGACCTGTACCAGCGGATCGCGCGCCGCAACGGAGCAGAGCCCGACGCCGGGCGGCGGCTGGTCAGCTGGGCCCAGTCCGCGGGCTTCACCGATGTCGCCCCCACCAGCAGCAACTGGCTTTACGCGACCGCACAGCAGCGCCGCTGGCAGGCACGCGTCTGGGGTGAGCGGGTACTGCATTCAGCCTTCGCCGAGCAGGCGCTGGAGTACGGGTACGCCGAGCCCGCGGACCTGGCGCGGATCTCGGCCGGCTGGCACCGCTGGGGCTCCACGGACGACGGCTGGTTCCTGATCCCCAACGGCGAGGTCATCGCCCGGGCGTAGTTCCGCCGCTCGCCGTGGACACCCGCACCCCACGTAATATTGTTTAGTGCAATTTTCCCTGTGGCTGGCCCTGGCGGGTGCCGGCGTCCTGATCAGCTTCACCCCGGGGGCCGGGGCCATCAACACCATGAGCAACTCGCTCAACGCCGGCTTCCGCCGCTCCATATGGGGAATCCTGGGCCAGCAGGCGGCCCTCATAGTGCACGTCCTGATCGTGGCCCTGGGCGTTGGGGTGCTGGTGGCGAGCTCCCCCATCGCCTTCAATGTGATCCGCTATGCCGGGGCCGCCTACCTGGTGTACCTGGGCATCCGCCAGTTCCTCAGCAAGCCCGCGGCCGCGCAGGAGCAGGCGGCGGTCCTCCGCAACGAGCCCACCTGGTCCATCTTCCGGCGGGGCTTTTGGGTCAACCTGTTGAACCCCAAGGCGATCGTCTTTTTCCTTGCGTTCACGCCGCAGTTCATCCGGCCGGATCAGCCCCTGTTCACCCAGTACGCCATTCTGACAGCCACCATCGTGGCCATCGACATCCTGGTGATGTGGTTCTTTTTCGCAGCAGCCGCGCGTTCGTTCCAGCGGTTTACCAGCACCGAGCAGGGCCAACTGGTGCTCAGCAGGGTCTTCGGCGTCCTGTTCGTCGGCGTGGGAATCCTGCTGGCACTGATCCACTGACAGGGGCCTTTTCCACTCCCGCCACGGGGATGGCCCGTACCCATTTCGGGCCAAGTAATGCATCTTTACAAGCTTGTAAAACAATGTGAACAGCCGGGTAGCCAAGAGGGTTCGGCAGCGCGCATGCTTAGTCCCATGAACTCAACGTCGAGCGCATACCGCGTCATCACCGTCTGCACGGGCAACATCTGCCGGTCCCCCATGGCCGAGCTCATGCTCGGGGCAGCCTTGGAACGCGAGGGCCTCGACGGACTGGTGGAGGTGGACTCGGCCGGCACCACGGGTTACGAGGCCGGCCGGCCCATCGATCCCCGGGCAGCCCGCCGGCTCGCCGCGACACAGCTGGCATCGGAGCATCACGTTGCGCGGGAGTGGGAGCCGGACTGGTTCCGCGAGCGCGACCTGATCCTGGCCCTGGACATTGACCACTACGCGTGGCTGACTGAAGCCGCACCGGACCAGGAATCGCTGGACAAGATCCGGATGCTCCGCAGTTTTGATCCCGCCATGGCGGACCGTGACCTGCTGGACCAGGGCATCGAGGATCCCTGGTACGGCGGGCACGCGGATTTCGACGCCGTGTGGCATCAGATCCACGCCGCCCTCCCGGGCCTTGTCCAGCACATCAAGGCCGCCGTCCTGCAGAACACCCAGCTTCAACCGCACTAGGAGCCTCCAAGCGCAGGAAAATCTTCCAGCGGAAGAAAGCCGGTGCAATCCGGCAGCGCCAGGAGTATTTTGTGCTGCATGCACGCCGCATCCAACCCTGGCAGGTACACCCGTCTCCTTGGCGCTTTGGAGGAGGCCAAACGTTTGGACGCTGCCGTCACGGCAGCAGAACCACTGGCGGCCCGGCTGATGGCGCAGCGCAAAGTCCGCACCATCGTCCGCGGCGACACCACCGGCATTCCCCTGCACACCATCCTCACTGACGGCCCGTTCGGCGCCTGGTGGTCCGCGGTGTTCCTGGACCTTTTCGATGACGAGGCCTCACGCCGCTCCTCCCAGCGACTGGTGGCCCTTGGGGTTGTGGCCGCCGTCCCCACAGCCCTGTCCGGCTGGGCAACCTGGTCAGGCAAGGACCGCCCACTGAAGCGCGTCGGCGTTGTGCACGCTGCCGCCAATGCCGCGGCCACGGCCGTCTACGTCGCCTCCTGGCGGGCGCGGTCCCGCGGCAACCACCGGGCGGGGGTACGGCTGGCGCGGATGGGGGCAGTCCTGCTGCTGGTGAGCGGGTTCCTGGGCGGGCACCTCAGCAGCGGGCGGCATGCTTCCCGGCAGGGCGAAGCTCATGGATAAAAGGGGTCGATGGAAAACGGTACGCTCTAGTCCATGAGCCCAGCCCCCGTCATCATCGCCGTCGACGGGCGCTCCGGCGCAGGGAAGACCACCCTCGCCGTCGAACTTGCGGCGCGGCTCCGCGCCCACCACAAGGTCTCACTGTTTCACCTGGAGGACATCTACCCGGGCTGGGACGGGCTGGCCGCCGGAATCGAACGCTATGTCACCACCGTCCTCACGCCGCTGAGCCGCGGCGAGGCAGCCTCCTGGACCAGCTGGGACTGGGAGAACCATTACGACGGCGAGGCCCGGGTGACGCTGCCCGCAGAGATCGTCATCATGGAGGGCGTAGGGGCCGCCGCGGAAGCCGCCCGCCCCATGATCGACGCGGTGATCTGGGCCGAGTCACCGGACGACACCCGCCGGACCCGGGCGCTGGACCGGGACGGCGCAACCTTTGAGCCGTATTGGGACCGGTGGGCTGCCCAGGAAGAAGAATGGCTGGGACGGGACGACGTGCCCGGCCAGGCGGACCTTCGCGTCCAGAACCTCGCTGACGGATCAGCCCCGTCGGACCTGCTGCAGCTCCTCCCCTACCTGCCCGCCCTGGCACCGGTCCTCGCGCCCGAGTTGTCCGCCCGCCGGGGCCTGCGGCTCCGCGCCGAGCGGCTGGATGCCGTGCCGGACGCACCGGCGCTGTTCCAGTCGCTGTACGGCGCAGCGGCCAACGCTGTATGGCTGGATTCCTCGAATGCGGGCAGCTCGCCCGGCGCGGCAGGCGCGGCGGGGCGGACAGCCGCTGAGCGGAGCCGGTTCAGCATCATGGCGGACGACGGCGGCACGTTTGGACAGTCCGTCACGTACCGTTCAGGCGTCAGCCGGATCAGCGCCGGCTCCTGCACGGCACGGGTCCCGGGTCCGTTCTTCCGCTGGCTGGATACCGTCTGGGGCCGGCGGGCCGTGCGCACCCCGGACGGGTATCCCGGCGAGTTCACCCTGGGCTGGCTGGGCTGCCTGGGCTATGAGCTGAAGCGCGAAACCGGGGGCAGTGACGTTTCCGCGCCCACCCCGGATGCTGCCTTGATTTTTGCCGGCCGGGCGGTGGTCCTGGACCACGCCGAAGGCGCCGCCTGGCTGCTGGCGCTGGAGGCACCGGACGCCGGGGAATGGCTGGCCCGGGCGCGCGCGGCCGTGGAAGCCGCCGCAAGCGCAACCGCGGACGCCGGCGGCAGCACCGGCGTCGTACCTTCCCCACCGCCCGTCTTCCGAAGCCGGGACACCGGCCCCAGGTACCGGGAAAAGATCGCCGCCGCCCAGCACGAAATCGCCGAGGGAAACACCTACGAGGTGTGCCTGACCACCACGCTCGAAGCCCGGACCCCGGCCGGCTCGCTGGACCCGTGGGCCACCTACCTGGCGCTGCGCCGCAGGAATCCGGCACCGTTTGCCAGCTACCTGCGGCTGGGAGACGTTGCCGTGGCCAGCACGTCCCCCGAGCGGTTCCTGAAGATAGCCTCCGACGGCGGCATGCGCGCCGAGCCAATCAAGGGCACCCGGCGCCGGGCTGCCGACCCGGCGGAGGACAGCAGGCTGCGCACGGACCTGGCCACGTCCCTCAAGGACCGGGCCGAAAATATCATGATCGTGGACCTGCTGCGCAACGACCTCAGCCACTTCGCAGAACCGGGATCCGTTACGGTCAGCCGGCTTTGCGCGATCGAAAGCTATGCAACAGTCCACCAGATGGTCAGCACCATCGATGCGCAGCTCCTCCCGGGGGCGCCGCGGGCAGAGGCGGTGGCGGCTTGTTTCCCGGCCGGCTCCATGACCGGAGCACCCAAGATCAGCACCATGGCCATCCTGGACCGGTTGGAGGCGGGGCCGCGGGGGCTCTATTCCGGTGCCATCGGCTACTTCTCGCTCAACGGGGCGGCCGATCTCGCCGTCGCCATCCGGACGCTGGTGCTCAACACGGCAGGGGACGGGACTGTGGAACTGTCACTCGGCGTCGGGGGCGCCATCACCTCGGACTCCGTTGCCGACGAGGAGTACGAGGAGATCCGCACCAAGGCCTATGGCGTCCTCTCCACGCTGAGCGCAGTCTTTCCGGAAGACTGACGGCCGGCATGGCCCGGCTCCTGCCATCGGCAACCACGCTGCATCCACACTGCGGACGCCCGTTTAGGAGAACGGTGCAGGGGGTAGGGCCTCAGAGCGTCAGCTGAACCGCTCAAGCCAGGCGGCGGACTCCAAAGGCGCTTCCACGAGTTAGGTTTGCCGCGTGACGGACTCCTCCCATCCCCACACCAGCAGGAAGCATGCACCGCGCAGCTTCAAATACGTCCTCATGCTTGGCGCCCTGGCCGCGCTTCCGGCCCTCACCACGGACATGTACCTGCCCTCGCTGCCCGCAGTGGAAGCCGATCTGCACACCACCCAGACCGCGGCCCAGCTGACATTGTCCGGGACCCTCGTCGGGGCAGGCTTTGGCCAGCTGGTGATCGGCCCGTTCTCGGACCGGTTCGGGCGAAGGCTGCCGCTCATCATCGGCATTTCCCTGCACGTGGCCATCTCGCTGCTGTGCTCCATCACGCCGAACATCGAAACACTGACAGGGCTGCGCGTGCTGCAGGGCTTCTTCAACGCGGCCGCTGCCGTGGTGGCACTCGCCGTGATCCGCGACCGCTTCGTTGGCTCTGCCGCCGCCCGGCTGCTGTCCCGGCTGATGCTTGTCATCGGCGTGGCACCGCTGCTCGCGCCCACCGTGGGACAGGCGATCGCCGGGATCTGGAATTGGCGTGCCGTCTTCTACGCGCTGGCGCTCATCGGGGTGGTCCTGGTGGCAATCGTGCTGAAGTTCATGCCGGAGACGTTGCCGGAGGACCGTCGCAGCCCCGGCCACCCCAAGCACGTGGCCAGGGCCTACTGGGAGCTGCTGCGGGACAGGCATTTCATGGCGCTGGCCGTCATTCCCGGGCTGGGGCTGGCCCTGATCATGAGCTACGTGGTGGGATCGCCCTTCGTCTTCCAGAACGAATACGGCCTCACCGCCCAACAGTTCGCCCTCGTCTTCGCCCTCAACGGCGCCGCGCTCGTCCTCTCGGCCCAGCTCAACGCTGCCCTGGTCCGCAAATTCCCGCCGGTCCGCCTCCTGCGCACCGCGCTCGTGGTCCAGCTGGTCCTTGCCCTGCTGCTGCTCGTGGTGGTGGCCACCGGTGCCGGCGGAGCGTTCGGGGTGATAGCCGGACTCTGGCTGGTGCTGTCGATGCAGGGGATGGTCCCGGCGAACGCCTCCGTCCTGGCCCTGCACAATTACGGCCACATGGCGGGAACGGCGGCAGCGGTGATCGGTGCCCTGCAGTCCGGGGTGGCCGGACTGGTCAGCCCCCTGGTGGGGGTCCTGGGCGGAAATTCGCTGTCAATGGTCATTGTCATGATCGGCAGCTGCGCCCTGGCGGTCGCGGTGCTTGCCGTGGGAACTCCCGCGTTCCGGAAGGGCGGCTGGGCAGAAAACGCAGGGCTCGACGACGGCCAGCGCGTCAGTGCCGACGACTAGCTTTACAGCACAGCGCCTCTACTGGACGGTGGCTGTCAGCCGGGCCACGTTGTCCACATACCGCGCCGCGAGCGGCCGCTTGACCCAGTCCGCAAGCTTAAGCTCGTGGGAGATGTCCCGGTAGGTGTCCTCCACCGCCCGCATCTTGTTCACGATGTCCTCGCCCAGGAGCATCACGGACACCTCAAGGTTCAGCGAGAAGGACCGCATGTCCATGTTGCTGGAGCCCAGGACGGCCACCTCATCGTCGATGGTGAAGTGCTTTGCATGCAGCACGAACGGAGCCTTGTACAGGTAGATGCGCACGCCGGCTTCGAGGAGGGCCTCGTAGTAGGACCGCTGGGCGTGGTGGACCAGGAACTGGTCGCCCTTCTCGGACACGAACAGCTCCACGTCAACGCCGCGCTGGGCCGCCGTGGTGATGGCGTACAGCAGGGAATCGTCCGGAACGAAGTAGGGGCTGCAGATGGAGATCCGGTGCTGCGCCGAGTAGATCAGGGTATTGAACAGGCGCAGGTTGTTTTCGGTGATGAACCCCGGGCCGCTGGGCACCACCTGGGCAGTGATGCCGCCGGGATGGGGGTCGGAGGGAAGCTGCAGCTGGTGTTCCAGCGAATCGTCGGTTTCGCTCAGCCAGTCGGTGGCGAACACGACGTTCAGGGTGGTGACGATCGGTCCGCGCAGGCACGCCATCAGCTCCACCCATTCGCGGCCCGCCTTGCGGTGGCGGGGGTTGTTGTAGGAGGGCTCGATCAGGTTCTGTGACCCAGTGAACGCGATTTCGCCGTCCACCACCATGATCTTGCGGTGGTTGCGGAGGTCCGGGCGGCGCCACTGGCCGTGGATGGGCAGGAGCGGCAGCATCCGCTTCCACTGGATCTTGCCCGCTTTGAGGCGCTTCAGCAGCTTCTTGTAGCCCTTGATACGCAGCGTGCCAATGTGGTCGAAGAGGAGACGGACTTCGACGCCGCGCTCGGCGGCTTCCTCCAAGGCGGTGAGGAGATCGTTGGTGACGTGGTCCGAGCTCATGATGTAGAACTCGGCATTGACGAACTTCTTCGCCTTCCGCACCGCCTTAGTCATCTCCAGGATGGAGTCCGGGTAGCCGGGGATGAGGTCCACGGTGTTGCCGTCCACCATGGGCAGCGAACCCAGCGTGCGGTTCAGCTCAGCAGCGGACTTGACCCACTCGGGGCCGGGATAGTCGCTTTCGACGTCGGAGAGCGACGTGATGCCGGCCCGCACCCGCTCGTTGACCAGCTGCTGCTGCGCGCGGCGCCGGCTGGAGAGCTGGAAATTGCCGAACAGCAGGAACAGGAGGATGCCCACGAAGGGAATGAAGAAAATCCCCAGCAGCCAGGCCATGGCCGTGGTGGGGCGTCTGTTGCCGGGAATGATGCCCAGGGCCAGGACCCGGATGGCCAGGTCTACAAAGCCAAGAAGCACCACCACCCACGTCGGCGCGGTGCCGGCAAGCGAAAAAGGCCACAACACGTCTATAACTCCCGGGAGATTGGGCTCCGGAGGACGGCTTCCGGCCGGGGCACTCTGCCCAGCTTATCCGCGGTGCCGCACTAAGCTGGTGCCATGACCTCTCCAGCCCCAGTGGTTCTCCTTTTCCTCGATCCCGCATTTCCTGACGGCAGGGTGGCCGATGCGTCCAAACCCCAGCTGCTGGTCACGGATCTTGGGGTTACCAGGGGCGACGGCGTCTTCGAAACCATGCTGGCGGTGGGCGGGTCAGTGCGGAAAATGCAGGCCCACCTGGACCGGATGGCAGGCTCCGCCGCGGCACTGGACCTGGACATCCCGGACCAGGATGCGTGGCGCCGCGCCATTGCCGCTGCCGTGGCGCGGCACCGGTCAGAGTACCCGCCCGCCGATCCTGCTGCCGATGAACTGGTGGTCAAGCTTGTGGTGACCCGCGGCGTGGAGGGTGCCCCCGCTCCTACAGCCTGGGTGCAGGCATCGCCCGCGGGGGCTACCGGCCGCCGGCAGCGTGAAACAGGTATTGACGTCATCCTCCTTGACCGCGGCTACGACAGTGACGTGGCCGAACGGGCGCCCTGGCTGCTTCTGGGCGCCAAGACGCTTTCCTACGCCGTCAATATGGCCGCGCTCCGCTACGCGCATAAGCAGGGCGCGGACGACGTCATCTTCCTGTCCTCCGATGGCCGCGTCCTGGAAGGCCCCACGTCCACGGTGCTGCTGGCGCATGTGGGAAAGTCCGACGACGGCACGCCTGTGAAGCGCCTCATCACACCCCAGCTGGACAGCGGCATCCTCCCGGGAACCTCCCAGGGCGCGCTTTTCGCTGCCGCCAAGGCGGCGGGCTGGGAGCTGGGTTACGGCCCGCTGGAGCCGCAGGACCTCCTGGACGCGGATGCGGTCTGGCTGATCTCGAGCGTCCGCCTTCTTGCCCCTGTGAACACGATCGACGGCAAGCAGATCGGCAGCCCGTCCGTCCAGAAGGAACTGACCGCCGAGTTGAGCGGACTTTTCGCCGGCATCCACTAGGCCCTGCAACAGGCGCTTAATCCCTTTTCCCGTTCCCGCATCACCCGTAAGGTGTGGACCATGGACTCGCGAAACCTGCCGATCGAAAACCTGTCCTTCGACGACTGCTGGGAACTGCTTGAGAATGACACGGTGGGCAGGCTGGCCATCGTGGTGGACGGGCATCCGGAAATCTTCCCCGTGAACTACGTTGTGCACCTGCGCAGCATCGTCTTCCGCACCGCTCCGGGCTCAAAACTTTGGGGCGCCAGGATGGAGCGGCCGGCGGCGCTGGAAATTGACGGCTACGACCCCTCGACGGAACAGGCCTGGAGCGTAGTGGTTCGGGGCGACACGGAAATTATCGAGGACCAGGCCGTCCAGGATGCAGTGGACGGACTTGGCCTGGAGCCGTGGCAGCCCGGAGAGAAAGCCAACTATGTCAGGCTGAACGCCAAAGCGTTGACGGGCCGCAGGTTCCAGGTGAACCGGCCGGATGTCTGGAACACCCGCATCCAGGACCGGCGCCGCGCTTCGTTCGAGTAGCGGCCGGCGGCGCCTTGTCAGGCGTGGGAAGTTGGACCCTTTCCGGAAAGCTGTGCTTCCAGCCCGGAAAGCAGGATGGTGAGTCCTTGCTCAAGCTCCGCGCCGCCGTCGTATTCTGCAAGCGCCGGAGCCAGGGCACGCAGCCTGGGAAACTCCTTGGCGGGCAGGCGGTGGAGCCCCAGCCGCAGCAGCACCTCGTTTTCTTCCGGGTCAACGACGTATTCCTGCAGTTCGTTGAGGATGTGTCCGTAGAGAAAGCCGTAGTAGGCGCGGTAGACATGGAGTGCATCCGCCGGCTGGAACCCCGCGGCCACCAGCAGGGACAGGATCTGCTCGAGCGGCCGCAGCGTACCCAGGGGCCGTAGTCCCAGCGGCGTGGACAGGGGCCGCGTTACCAGCAGGGGCACTACGTTGGGATGCTGAAGCGCCAGCGTCCGCAGGTTGTGGGCGATTCTCCGCAGCTGGGCCTTCCAGTCCGGGTCCTCGGGATGGATTCTGAGCTGATTGAGCACCAGTTCCGAGACTCCGTCCAGCAGGGCTGCCCGGTTTTCCGCGTACCGGTAAAGGCTCATGGGGTCCCTGCCGAGCTCTTGCCCCAGCCGGCGCATGGTCAGGGCCTCCAGGCCTTCGGCGTCAACGAGTTCCAGGGCCTTGGTTAGCACAACGTCCCGGCTCAGCCGGGTTTTGGGCGAGCGAGGCCCGGAAGCTGCAGTGGAAGTCATGGATTGGTCCTCGCCCCGCCGGCGGTGGTCCCGGAGTTATTCAAGACGGTTGCCTCACTTGTAGTCTACGAGTAAAGTCTACAGTGTAGACAAGCGGTGAGAGCGCTGTTCGTCCCCTCAGTCTCAGCCGGGGATGGACTATATACCCCGATCGCCCCCGTGCAGGGGATCGCGGTTTGCTGTTGTAGCCACACGGCAGCGCCGAGCACTTAGCGAAGGGAGCCGTCATGGCTAACTCGCAGTTCGATCTGTTCCTCCACGAAGCAACCTATTCCGATCATGTATCCGATTCCAGCCTGAACCGGGACCGCCTCTACGGGCTGTACACCAGCTGGTGCGTGATCAATCAGCAGCCGCTCGGCAGCGAATCCACTTTTTGGTCAGCCATGAAGCACAGGATCAACCCCGGGCACAACCGACTCCGCATGAAGGGTCCAGCTGCGGCCGACTACATCCTCACCAGCTATCCGGGGCTTGTCTAGCTTCCCCGGCCCGCCTTGGGGCACCCCCTGGGCGCACGAACACATGCTGTGGCACTCCGGTGCCACGGCATTTTTCGTGCCCTGAAGCAGCCGCGGCCAAGGTTGAAGAGCGCGTCCCCGCCTGGGCTAGGTAGGGATGATCCGGAAGAGGAACCTGGTGCGCACCATCACCCACAGCAGTCCCAGGACCACGGCATAGGCCGCGGTGTTGAGGAAGATACTCTGCTGCTGCAACGCCGGAATATTGGCTACGACGGCGATCAGCAGCACATGCATGATGAACACGTAGAGCGTGGCCCGGCCCAGTGGAATCAGGAACCAGCCCAGCGCCCGCTGCACCGGCTTCCAGTAAGCGCTGAGGAATGCGTAGGCCGCCACCACCAGGACCATGACATTAAGCAGGCGGCCGGGAGCCAGGTACGTGCGGCCGAAGAGTGCGTCATACATGGCGCGGTATACGCCGTCCGGCATGAGCGCCATGCGGACGTCGTAGTTGTTCGCCAGGTAGGGATTGCCCCAGGACAGGAAAGCCAGCGCGAACGCCGCCGCGGTGCAGGCAACCACCACCCACGTATGCCTCGACAGCCCGGCAACGACGGCACGGCGGTGATAGCCGGCAACCAGCCCCAGCACGAACAGCACCTGCCACACCAGCAGGGGGAAGGAGTCCTCGAACTGCGACGGCAGGACCCGGAACCTGGTCACGGCACCAACTGCATACACTGCAAGGGTCGCGGCCAGCACCCAGACGGCCTTTCCGCGGTTCAATGCGGCCAGGATCAGCGGGCTGACCAGCAAGAGCACCACGTAGAGGCCCATGACGTTGAATTGCCAGGGCCCAAACTGCAGCAGCACGATGGCCGGCAGCACCTGGGGCGGCACGGGGAACTGGAACAAGGACGACATGCCCGCATAGAGGTCGTAGGTCCGGCCGGCACCGTTGTGCCCGGCGCCGCCGGTTCCCTGGTCCACGAAGGTTGTGAGCGCCTCGGCGTGGAAGAACGGGAGCAGGGACAGCAGGAAGACCCCGATCAGCACGGCGAGCGCCGTCAGGTAGAGCTTGCCTGCGCGGCGTGACGTGAGGTCCAAAACCCGGCCGAAGTCCTCCTTTGCCTTGGGCCCCTACACCATGCCCACCACCAGTCCGGAGAAGAGGACGAACAGCTCTGCGCCTGACACGAAGCCCACGGCCTCCTGCGTGAGCAACTGGAACAGCGAGGCCATGCCCAGGTGGTTGACCACCACGAAGACGATGGCCATTCCGCGCAGCAGGTCAACGCGCGAGTCCCTGGTGGAAGGATCCTGGTAGCTCCAGGCTGTGGCTGCATTGATTCTGCGCGGAACCTGCCACAGGGCCACCAGGAGGATGACCATGGCGGCGGCAACAGTCCAGGCAGCAGGCCCGGACAGGGTGTTGGCGCGGACATAAGTGCCGGTGGGTGCCTGATCGGTGACAGGGCCGGTCACCATCGGGGAGGCCTTCAGCCTGTCCCCCGCGGCCTTGGCAATGTCCGGGTTTCCGGTGAGCAGCCAGCTGATGCTCGCCACGCCGGTGTCCCTGGTGCTGGTGCGTTCGTCCCATACGACGGCGGCCGTGCGTGCGAACTCCGGAGAGGTGGCAGTTCCCACCACCTGGTCCCACCAGCCGGTTTTGATGCCGGCTTCGGGCGCGCCGCCGGTTGAAGGGCTGTAGAACGCCGCGGTCTGCAGGAGGAAAGGCTTCCTGCGCCCCTCCGAGTAGGTGGCGTAGAAGTTTTCGCTTCCGGAGGCTGTCAGCATCTCCTCAAGCTCACCGGCCCGCGGCAAAGTGTTGACGGCGGCCCCGCCGGCGGTGTCGTCGTGGTAGGCGGCCAGGCCCACCCAGTCCACGGCGTCGTCACCCGGGTAGTAGGGTGCGTAGGCGTTGTCGCTTCCGGTCCAGGCCCCGTCCCCGTTGGTGTCCAGGAGCGCGAACCCCTCACTTCCTGGCTGCGGCGCATTCCGGCTCCGGTCAAAGGGGTAGTCCTTGCCCAGGTAAGGCGCCCACACCATGGCGGCCCGGCCGCCGTCGTACTTCTTGAATGCCCTGGACACCTCCTGGAAAGCCTGGCGGTACTCGGCGGACTGCTGGCCCCAACCCACCCAGCTTGTGTTCATGTCAGGGGCGAACCGGATCAGCAGCTGGCTCTTGAACCCGGATGTGAGAGTGTGCACCTGCTGCGCAAAGGCTTCGGCTTCTGCAGTGCCGAGCTGGTCCAGCGGCACCGAGGGCTTGACCGTAAGCAGGGCGTGGGCACCTTTGGCTGCGGCCTGCTGCAGGAAGCCGTCGACGTCGTTCCGTTCGGAATCACGGAACGGAAGGGTGATGTCGTGGCCGAAGACAGCAGGGGTGGCGCCCAGCCGGTCACTGAAGCCTGCAGCGGTATCCTCGCCCCACTCGAGCACCGCACCCAGCCACGGCTTGCCGCTGTCGGGTGCAGCCTGCGCCGGACCTGCCGGCGCCAGCACGGCCAGGAAGGCGATGACGATGGCCGCTAGAAAGGCAGCCACAGAGCGCGGACGGTTTACGTGGCTGGTGGCGCGGTGATGCGATGTGATTGCCCGCATGCTGACAAGGACCCCCGGTACTCTTTGCTCTGCTGCCCGTTGCTTAGGCGACGGGGTGGTGCCCCCGGTAAGAACTTTATCCGGCGGCCGGCCCGTGCGTATCGCCTGGCCGTCCGGTGAATTACGGAACATGACGACGGCGGCGGTGCGGCCTGGGAGCGCAGGTGTTACGTTTTTGGGGAGTAATGAGTACCGGTGTGAAGCCCTGACTGGCCGGTCGGCAACCCTCCCTTTCGCGGCGGGGTGCCTCAGGTGAATACTCGGCATATCGACCGATTCGAGCTGCAAGCGTGAAAGAAGGAGATCCGTCGTGTCCGACGCACCCGCCTCTGAGGAAAGACTGTCCTACCGCCTGATTACCGGCGCGGACAACCGTGAGTTCTGCGAGCGGATCTCCGCTGCACTCGCGGACGGTTACGTGCTGCACGGCAGCCCCGCAGCAACCTTCAATGGCACCACCGTCATCGTGGCGCAGGCCATCGTCCTTCCGGCCGCGATCGCCTCGGCAGACGCCGCCGTTGCAACGGCCGTTGACGAGCTTGAGGGCGAGTTCGACGGCGAGTTTGATGGCGAGGGCCACGCATGAGCTACGCCGGAGACCTGACGCCGCAGGAAGCCTGGGCCAAGCTGGAGCAGGGCGCCGTCCTGGTGGACGTCCGTACCGAGGGCGAATGGGCCCACATCGGCATCCCGGACACCAAGGCCACGGACAACGACCCACTCTTCATCCAGTGGACCTTCCCCGGCGGCATCCCCAACCCAGACTTCATCAAGGATCTGACGGACCAGGCGCCGGAGGACCCGGGCACGGAACTGGTGTTCCTGTGCCGCTCCGGCAAGCGCTCCGTCGCCGCTGCCACCGCCGCCACCCAGGCGGGTTTCACCGCCTACAGCGTCCTCGAGGGCTTCGAGGGCGATCCCGACCGCTTCGGCGAGCGGACCGTCAATGGCTGGAAAAACCGCGGCCTGCCCACCAACCTCGGAAAGAACTAAGTGAGCTTCAACCACGACGCCCCCAGCTGGAACCCCGACACCCAGGCCGTCCGCGGCGGGCTGGACCGCAGCAACTTCCAGGAAACGTCCGAGGCCATCTTCCTCAACTCCGGCTTCGTCTACGAATCCGCAGCCGCTGCTGAACGCGCCTTCACCGGCGAAGACGAGCGCTTTGTCTACTCCCGCTACGGCAACCCGTCCGTGGCCACGTTCCAGGAACGGCTCCGGCTGCTCGAAGGCACCGAAGCGTGCTTCGCGACGGCGTCGGGCATGTCCGCGGTGTTCACCGCCCTGGGCGCCCTGCTGGCAGCCGGCGACCGTGTAGTGGCCGCCCGCTCGCTGTTCGGTTCCTGCTTCGTGGTCCTGAACGAGATCCTGCCCCGGTGGGGCGTGGAGACCGTGTTCGTGGACGGCCCGGACCTGGACCAGTGGCGCGAAGCGCTCTCCAAGCCCACCACGGCTGTCTTCTTCGAATCCCCATCCAATCCCATGCAGGAAATCGTGGACATCGCCGCGGTCAGCGACCTGGCGCACGCGGCCGGGGCCACCGTGGTGGCGGACAACGTCTTTGCCACTCCCCTGCTGCAGCGCTGCGGTGACCTGGGCGCGGACGTCATCGTCTACTCCGGCACCAAGCACATCGATGGCCAGGGCCGGGTGATGGGCGGTGCCATCCTGGGCACCAAGGAGTTCATTGACGGCCCCGTAAAGCAGCTGATGCGCCACACCGGCCCCGCCCTGTCCCCGTTCAACGCCTGGGTCCTGACCAAGGGCCTGGAAACCATGGGGCTGCGCGTCAACCACTCCTCCGCCACGGCCCTCCGGCTTGCCGAGTGGCTGGAGGAGCAGCCGGCCGTGAGCTGGGTGAAGTATCCGCTGCTGAAATCGCACCCGCAGTACGGGCTGGCGGCGAAGCAGATGAGCGCAGGCGGCACCGTCCTGACCCTGGAGCTTGCCCCGTCGGGCGGACGCTCCGGCAAGGAAGCCGCCTTCGCCCTGCTGGACGGGCTGCGGATCATCGACATCTCCAACAACCTGGGCGATTCCAAGTCGCTGATCACGCATCCCGCCACCACCACGCACCGTGCCATGGGGCCGGAAGGACGCGCGGCCATTGGCCTGAGCGACGGCGTGGTCCGCCTCTCCGTGGGACTGGAGGATGCGGACGACCTCATCCGCGACCTGGAGCAGGCGCTCAAGCAGATCTAATTTTTCGACGCGCTGCGGTGTTCCCGCGGCGCATATTCCCTGGCGCGGCCCGAATGTGGGCCGCGGGAAGGAAGCACCGCGTCGAAGAGGAAACTGCGCGCCGCGGACCCGCACGCCGCGCGGCGGGTCAGGCCTGGCGGACCCGCAGCAGTTCCGGTGTGTCCTCCACGTCTCCGAGATCCAGCGCTCCGCGCATGGTCACCTGCACGGCCTGGCGCACCACGGCGCCAAACCCCATGTCCTCGGGCGGCGGACCGGCAAGGGCCTTGTCCCGGGCGCGGCGTTGTTCGGCGGCCCCTGTTCCGCGGGCGATGATCTCCTCCACACCCTGCCGGGCCAACGCCAGCTCGCCTTGCTCCTGCAGGACGGGGGCCAGGTAATCCACCAGGGCACGGGCCACATCCGCGGCGGGGGCGGGACGGAAGTTGCCAAAATCCAGGAGCTCGCCGCTAAGCCCCTCGCTGCTGGCCTGCCAGGAGGCCATTCGCAAAAGAACTGTGGGAACGGGTGTGGGATCAACGTCGTCCCGCCACTCCCTGCTGGCAGATTCCACCAGCGCCCGGACCAGCACGGCAATAAGGGCTGCGTCCTCGGCCCGCAGGCATACATCCGCCACCCTCACCTCAACGGTGGGGTGGTTGCGGGACAGGCGGGCGTCAAAGTAGAGCATCCCCTCGTCCAACATGACCCCGGTATCAAGCAGCCGCGTCACCACCCTCCGGTAGGCGGGGTAGGTGCCGTAGATACCTGCCGGCCCAGCCGTCGGCCACCGGTTCCAGGCCTGGGTCCGGTAGCTTTCGAACCCGGTGGGCACCCCGTTCCAGAAGGGTGAATTGGCGCTCAGCGCCGTCAGGACCGCCAGCTTGTCCCGGATGCGGTCCAGGACCGCCACGCCTTCCTCCGGCGATGCGATGTAGGTGTGGACGTGGAAGCCGCAGGTCAGCTGCTCCCGTGCAGTGAGGCCGAAGCGTTCCAGCATCCTGGCGTAGCGCGGATCCGGGGTGGTATGGCTGGGGGATGCCACCGGCGAGGTGGCGAGGGCCGCCACCCTGGCACCGTGTTTCCGGGCCGCCTGGTCCGCCAGGGCACGGCCGGCGCGGATCTGTTCCAGGAGGCTGCCGTAATCCACGCATGGCCGGGTCTGGGTCTCGATCTGCTCAAGCTTCAGCTCGGCACTCAGGCCCAACTCGTCGTCGTAATCCCCGTGGTTCCCGGCGTGATGCGTGTCCGGTTCCACGGGAAGATCGTCCGCCGCAACGCGGTGGCCGGCAAGGAGGGCGTCAGCCAGCGCAAGCGGTTCCCCGGACTCCGGATCAACGATCAGGAGTTCTTCCTCTACGCCGAACGTACGCATACGAACATTTTGCGGCAACGCAGGGATATTGGAACTGTCACACGCGGTTCATGACAAACCGTGAATGCCTAGTCCTGGAAGTACTCCACCTTGGCACCGATGGTGTTCAAACGCTCCGCCAGGTCTTCGTATCCGCGCTCGATCACGTAGATGTTCCGCAGTTCGGAGACGCCGCGTGCTGCCAGCATCGCCAGCAGCAGGCAGGCCGCCGGGCGGAGTGCTGGCGGGCAGCCAACCTCGGCGGCACGCCACTTGGTGGGCCCGTTGACGTAGATCCGGTGCGGGTCCAGGAGCTGTACCTGGGCGCCGAGCCGGTTCAGCTCGGTGAGGTAGATTGCCCGGTTTTCGTAGACCCAGTCGTGGATCATGGTCTGGCCATGGGCGTTCGCGGCGATGACGGCGAAGAACGGCAGGTTGTCGATGTTCAGCCCGGGGAAGGGCATGGGGTGGATCTTGTCCTCGGGGGCGCGCAGCTCGGAGGGTTTGGTGGTGACGTCCACCAAGCGGGTGCGGCCGTTGCGGGCCATGTACTCGCCCGAAATCTCAAGCTTCTGGCCCATTTGGCCGAGGGTGGCCAGCTCGATTTCCATGAACTCGATGGGAACGCGGCGCACCGTGACCTCGGAGTTGGTGACGATGCCGGCCGTGATGAGGCTCATGGCTTCGATGGGGTCTTCGGAGGGGAAGTATTCGATCTCGGCGTCGATCTCGGGCTGGCCGGTGATCTTGAGGGTGGTGGTGCCCACGCCCTCGATGGTGACGCCGAGCATCTGCAGGTAGAAGCAGAGGTCCTGGACCATGTAGTTGGGGCTGGCATTGCGGATCACGGTTGTTCCCGGCCGGTGCGCCGCCGCCATGATCGCATTCTCGGTGACGGTGTCGCCGCGCTCGGTGAGGACAAAGGAGCGGTCGCGGGTGTCGGCAGGAGGTGCCTGGACGGTGTAGAAACCGGCCGTGGCTTCCACCGAGAGGCCGAACTCGCGCAGTGCCTGCATGTGGGGCTCCACTGTGCGGGTGCCAAGGTCGCAGCCGCCGGCGTAGGGCAGCCGGTACTCCCGCGATTCATCCAGCATGGGGCCGAGCAGCATGATGACGCTGCGGGTCCTGCGTGCCGCGTCCACGTCCATCGCTTCGAGGTCCAGGACGGCGGGACGGCGGAGGCGCAGGTCCGTGTCGTTAAGCCAGGCGCATTCCACGCCGATGCTGGTGAGCACCTCCACAATGCGGTTAACTTCCTCGATGCGGGCCAGCCGGCGGAGCACGGTGGTGCCGCGGTTGATCAGGCTGGCGCAGAGCAGGGCGACGCCGGCGTTCTTGCTGCTGTTCACGTCCACGGCACCGGAAAGGGTGCGGCCGCCCTCCACCCGCAGGTGGGTCATCTGGGGCTTGCCCACGTTGACGATGCTGCGGTCGAAGATGTTTTCCAGGCGCTGGATCATTTTCAGGCTCAGGTTCTGCTTGCCCTGTTCCATCCGGGCCACGGCGCTCTGGCTGGTGCCCAGTTCGGCAGCCAACTGGCCCTGGGTCCACCCCTTCTCGCTCCGGGCGTCCCTGAGCATGGCGGCAACGTGTTCAGCGGTCTCTTGCGTCATATGCCGAATATATCATAAATGAGTTATCCAGCCTGCCCAGCACCTACCCAACGGTCGGTTTGGGGGATACGGAAAGGCTGTACCCGTCGGGTGCGATAGGAAGCCTAGGTAATACTCGGGCCGGGAATTAGCTTCCCAACCACACCATGTTCCAGGTACCGGCGGTAACAGCCGCAAAAAGGGCAAGCTCAGCCACCACGACGCCGCCGGCCACTACTCCGAGATCCAGCAGGCTGAAGGTTGATTCCCGCGCCCAGGTTCGCGTGGCACCGCCAAAGCCCCGCGCTTCCATGGTGACGGCCAGCCTCGACGCGCGGCGAATGGCCTGCACCAGGAGCCCGAAGCTTTGCCCCAGCGTAGCCTTCACCCGCTGGCCCAGGCTGCCGCGTGAGCCCACGCCGCGGGCACGCCGCGCCATGCCGATGGTCTGCCACTCCTCGGCCATGAGCCCTACCAGCCGCATTGCGGCGAGAGTTCCCAGGACAAACCGGTGCGGCAGGCGCGCTTTCTGCGCCAGCGCATCGGCAAGGTCCGTGGGATCAGTGCAGCTCATCAGGAGCACCGCCGGAAGGGCGATGGCAAAGCCGCGCAGGAGGAAGCCGATCCCCAGCTGAAGGGAACCTTCGCTCATGGTCCAGATGCCGGCGTCGAGCAGGATCCTGCCGCTGTCCGGCGCCAGGATGGACGTGCTCCAACCGCCTATGGCGGCCGCGAGGATCAGCGGCCAGCCCCGCTGCCACAGCAGGGACAGGGTGAGCCCGGCCAGGGGAAAGAGCAGAAGCTCGAAGACCAACGCCACGGATGCCGAGACCCAGTCGATGGACAGGGCAAGGACGGCGGTGATGAGCAGGACCGCCGCGAATTTGCTGAGCGGGTTGGCGCGGGTGAGCACGGCCCGGTTGCCGCTGAGGGTGAGTTGCTGCCTCATGGCGCCACCGTTTCCGCAGCCACCATCCGCAGCTCCTCGCCGCCCAGCGCCTCAGTGAATTCGGCATCATGGGTCACCGAAACCACCGCCGTTCCGGCATCAAGCAGCTCGGACAGGAACGAGGCCAACTCGGCCCAGGTGTTGGCATCCTGCCCGAAGGTGGGCTCGTCAAGGACCAGGACCCGGGGGCTGGCGGCAAGGACGGTGGCCACGGACAGCCGCCGCTTTTCACCGCCGGAGAGCGTGTACGGGTTCGCATCCACCAGCTGGGTGAGCCGCAGCCGCTCCAGCAGCTCGTCAACCCGGTCCTCACCATGGCCCAGGTGCCGGGGGCCAAAGCGCAGCTCATCCAGCACTTTGCCGGTCACGAACTGGTGCTCAGGCTCCTGGAACACCGTCCCTACGCGGGAAATCAATTGCTCGGCCTTCCACCGGAACGGGTCGATGCCCGCACCCCGGCTGAGGTCCAGGGTGGCGGAGACTTTTCCGGAGACCGGCTCCAGGAGGCCGGCAAGGGTCAGCGCGAAGGTCGACTTGCCGGCGCCGTTGGGACCGGTGATGGCCAGGGCCTGCCCGGCGCGGACCTGCGCGGCCACGCCTTCCTGGACGGGGACGGGCGGGATCCTGCGGAAGCCCTTGCGGCGGGGTCGTTCGCGGGAAACACCCAGCTGTTCGGCCGCCAGCAGGAGATTCCCCGTTCCCGGCGCCTGCACCGCAGCCCGGGCACGGGTGGCCGGGACGTAGCCGGGAACCCACACCCCCGCCGCGGCGAGCATGGTGCGCGCCTCACTGAGTACCCGGTCCGGCGGCCCGTCCAAGAGCACGGCGGGCTCGGAGGCGGAGCCCGGCTGCAGGACCACGATCCGGTCCACCAGGTCCTTCCACACCGACACCCGGTGCTCCACCACCACCAGGGTGGCCCCGGTCTTGTCCAGGCAGCGCGCCACGGCGTCGCGGACTTCCAGCACCCCGTCCGGGTCCAGGTTGGCGGTGGGCTCATCCAGCAGGATCAGCCCCGGGCGCATGGCCAGGATCCCCGCCAGCGCCAGGCGCTGCTTTTGCCCGCCGGACAGGGCCGACGTCGGGTGGTCCAGCGGGAGGTGGGACAGTCCGACGTCGGCAAGCGCCTCGTGCACGCGCGCCCAGATGGCGTCACGCGGCACGGCAAGGTTCTCGGCTCCGAACGCGACATCGTCCCCCACCCGCGACAGGACCACCTGCGTCTCCGGGTCCTGCTGCATCAGGCCGGCGCGGCCGCGCTGGGAGCGGGGCACAGCGCCGTCAACCAGCAGCGAACCCGACTCGTCGGCGTCGCCCGCCTCGCCGTCGTCGTCAATGTCTCCCAGTACGCCGGCCAGCGCATGCAGGAGCGTCGACTTTCCGGCGCCCGAGGGGCCCAGCAGCAGCACCCGCTCGCCGGGGCTGATGTCCAGGTCAAGGGCATGGACGGCGGGCCTGGCCCTGCCGGCATGCCGCCAGCCCCAGCCGCGGGCAGTGACCGCCGCGGGGCGGACGGCGCCGGCTGCGCCCTGGGAGGGTGCCATCAGGAGAAGACTGGCTCCGTGGCAGCCCTGCGGGACGCGAAGGAGCTCAATACGCCGGTGCGGGCCAGGCCGCGGGTGGCGAGCCAGGACAGGCCTCCGGCCAGGACGGCGCCGGATATCGTGGCGAGGACGATGTAGGCGAACTTGTCCGCACCTGAGTAGGCGATGTTCCAGCCCCACGGCGCGAACGAGTCATTCAGGCCGCAGAAGAAGCCGGCCGCGGCGCCTGCCAGCAGGGAGACGGGCAGGTTGAACTTGCGGTAGGCGAAGATGATGAAGATGATCTCCGCACCCAGGCCCTGGATTAACCCCGAGAACAGGACCGAGGCGCCGTACTGCGAGCCCATAAGCAGCTCTCCGGTGGCGGCCACGGTCTCGCAGAACAGCGCCGCGCCCGGCTTGCGGATGATGAGCATGCCCAGCACGCCCGGAATCATCCATCCGCCGGCCAGCAGACCGGTGAGCGGCGGGTAGGCCGCGTTCATGGGGGCGGACAGTGCTGCCGCGCCTTGGTCCCATGCCCAGAAGATGACGCCGCCGGCGATGGCCACCAGCGCGGCCACCACGATGTCCACGACGCGCCAGGACCTGCTGGTGGTCTTCTTGATTGCTGCAGTGCTCATGTGATCCTCCTGGGAAACAGGAGGGGAAAGTGGACCGGCTGACGGCCCGTTGCCGTGCAGCCGCGACACTTTGAGAACTCGACTCCCTTGCGCCGGTACTAACCGGATCAGGTTCGAGGGTCTGCGGCTGTCCGCACTCTCAGCGCCCACCTGCGGTGCCCGGCTTTAGCCAGGATGCCCGACGGCGGCGCTCCCCTGTCGTTTTTAGTGTTGCTTTTTGGTTTGGGTAAGGCTTTTGATTTGCCCATCCGGGCGTGGTCCAGTTTACACCGAACGGCGCTGGATTGAGGGCTGCGGGCGCCAACCGGACAGGATGTGACCGGCCGTGCGTGGTGGCGCGAGGCATGGAAATAAGCGCGCTTAGCTTTTATTAGTAATCATGCTTACCATGTTGTCTCCCGGGTTTCGAGGAGTACGGGCACATGGGACTCACCATGGTCGGCCCCGCGTTCGTTCCCGTCAGCAGCGCGGCAGACCAAGGAGCACCATGAGAATCCCGGAAACCAGAGGCCCCGTCAGCAGCGCACTGTTCAAAGTCCTGGCGCAGGCTCCGGACGCCGCGGGGCCGGGCCTGGATGGGCTGTACTCCCTGATGGTGCGGCAGCTGGCCGGAACCGGCGACATCATTGCCGACGAGGACATTCAACTCGCACTATTCTGCCTTTACGAACTCCATTACTCCGGACTGGACGGCGTTTCAGACAGCTGGGAGTGGGAGCCTGCGCTGATCAGGGTCCGGCGGCTGATCGAGGAACCCTTCGAAGCGGCACTGCGCGCTGCCGCCAAGGAGGCGGCAGGAAACTTCGAACTGCCCGACGGAATTGCCATGACCAGTGACGCCGTTGCCGACGTCCTCTTCGGCCTGGCCGCCACGGACACCGGCCCCAGCCTGTCCCGCTACGTGGCCCGGAAAGCCACCCTGGACCAGCTCAAGGAGTTCCTGGTCCACAAATCCATGTACCAGCTGAAGGAAGCCGACCCGCACACCTGGGCCATTCCGCGGCTCAGCGGCAGGCCGAAGGCGGCCCTGGTGGAAATCCAGGCGGACGAATACGGCGGCGGCCGGCCTGAGCGGATGCACAGCGCGCTGTTCGCCCGGACCATGCGAGGCCTGGGCCTGGATGACAGCTACGGCGCCTACGTGGACACGGTCCCGGCAATCTCCCTGGCTTCCGTCAACCTCATGTCGCTCTGCGGCCTGAACCGCCGGCTCCGCGGTGCCATCACCGGGCACCTCGCCATCTACGAAATGACCTCCTCGCAGCCCAACCGCTTCTACGGCAACGGATTCCGCCGGCACGGCTTCGGCCCTGACATCACGCACTACTTTGACGAGCACGTGGAGGCCGACGCCGTGCACGAACAGATTGCGGGACGGGACCTCGCCGGCGGCCTGGTGGAAGCCGAACCGCAACTGCTTGCCGATGTCCTGTTCGGGGCGACGGCGGTCATGGCCATCGACAGCCGCCTTACCGCCCACCTGATGTCGTCCTGGGAAGCCGGGCAGACATCGCTCCGGGCGGCCGTACCGGCGGCAGCGTGACAGCCGCGCCCGCGGCAGTCGCTCCCGGGGCAAGGGAAGGGCGTCCCCGTTTGGTCTCCGACGCGGAGTACATCCTTCCCCTGCGCTGGACGGAGGACTCGGGCCTGGCAGAGTTGGCCGGTTACCTCCGCCAACTGGTGGGCTGGATTCCGGTCACCGTGGTGGACGGCTCAGACCCCGACCTCTTCGACCGGCACCGTGCCACGTTTCCGGCAGCGGTCCGCCACATCCGGCCGGACACCCCGCCGGACAGCATTGCCCTTCACGGGCAGGTCAGTAACGGCAAGGTGGCAGGCGTCATGACCGGCGTGCGCACCCCGGGTGCGCCGTTCCTTGTCATCGCAGACGACGACGTCCGC
Organism: Arthrobacter sp. FW306-07-I; assembly: GCF_021800405.1. Classification (NCBI taxonomy): domain Bacteria; kingdom Bacillati; phylum Actinomycetota; class Actinomycetes; order Micrococcales; family Micrococcaceae; genus Arthrobacter; species Arthrobacter sp. FW306-07-I. Next base: position 4,047,504 of record NZ_CP084550.1, read on the forward strand.
TATACGCGCGAGGCCCTCGCCGCCGTCGTCCATCACCTGGAATCCGCTCACGTGGTACGCCCGCAGAACTACTTCACCCCCCTCCCATGGCACGCCCGCTGGGACACGGCCCGGACACTGCTTAACCGGGCCTGGTCGGCCGACTACCCGGGAACGCTGGGGGTGCGCCGCGACGCGCTGCTGGCCACCGGCGGCTATGCCGGCGTCCTGTTCGAAAACCTCGAACTCATTAGGACCATCAAGGCCGCAGGCGGGAGCGAGCGGACACTTGCGGACCTGTTCGTGGCCCGCAGGCCGCCCACCGTGCGGCATTTCCTGGGCCAGCGGGTGCGCCAGGCGTACGACGGCTTCGCCCAGCCCCGGCGGCTGGCCGCCGAGCTTGCCCTGTTCCCGGCAGCCGCAGCCGCGCTGTTCCTTCCGGGCAAAGTGCGGGCAACCACCCTGTGCGGACTCGCCGTGGCGATCACCACCGCTGCAGAGATTGGACGACGGCGGCACAACGGCACCGCCGTCTTCCCCGCCTCGGCAGCCTGGTTCGCTCCGCTGTGGGCACTTGAGCGGGCCACCTGCGTGTGGCTGGCCCTCGGGTTCAGGTCGAGGGGCGGCGTTCCCTACGCGGGCAGCAGGATCAGGACGGCGGCGCACTCCGAGGCGGTGCTCCGGCGGCGCCACGGGGGCAGGCTGCAGGGCGTCCCGGGCAGAGGGGTCCCGGACAGACGCGTCCCGGGCACACCAGGAACAACAAGGATGGATGCGGTGCAGGCATGAATCGTGAACAGCATGGAACAGGAGCCGACCTGGAACAGGTGAATGTGGAGCGGGCAAATGCGGAGCAGGACCCGGCCGCGAGCTCCATCGTGGTCTGCCCGGACGGGCCCCTGATTGTCCGCGGTGAGTTTGAGCTCGTCACCCCGTCCGGCGGTGCCGTACCCCGGGACCGGAAGACGGTGGCCCTGTGCCGGTGCGGCGCCTCCGCCATCAAGCCGTACTGCGACGGCACGCACAAGCTGATCAAGTTCCGCACCGAACCCCCGGCTGCTTAGCCAGTCCAGCAAGCTCCGCCTGCCTGCCACGCCCTTTCTCCGACTCTTGCCGGGTGGTTGGCGGGTGTGCGGCTAGGCTGGGGACAGTCCGTTTTCCGCCCGCAAGGAGTAATAGGAATGAACCTTTTCATCAAGCTGCTCGGGACCGGGGTGAGCCTGGGTGCAGGCCTGGCCGGCACCAAGCTGGTCAACACCATCTGGGAAAAGACCACGGGACAGAAGCCGCCCACCGGCAAGCACGAGGACGTCCCCACCAGCCTGCGTTCGGCGTTGACCTTCGCGCTGATCTCGGCATCGGTGAGCGCCATCATCCAGGTCCTGGCCAACCGCGGCACGCAGCGTGCCATCACCCGGTTCGCCAAGAGCCAGGACATCGTCTAGCTCTTCCTTACCGCTGCCGGCCGTCGTCGGGGCTGTCCTTCCGGGCAGCCTCGGCGGCGGCTTTTTGCACCACGGCCTCCAGCTCATCGGCGGTGAGCAGTTCCCGGTGCAGGTGCTTGGTGCGGTAGCCTGCGCGGCCCACCATGTGCGCGGACACCGGCACCGTCAGAAGTTGGAAGATCCAGGCCACCACCAGCACCGGCCACACCCACCACGTCCGCATCTGCAGCCCAATGGCGGCCAGCAGGAGGAACAGGCCCAGCACCTGGGGCTTGGTGGCCGCGTGCATGCGGCTCAGCAGGTCCGGAAAGCGGAGCAGGCCGATGGCCGCGCCCAGGGACATGAGTGCCCCCACCACCATGAATATGGCCGAAACCAGGTCGATCCAGGCGTCGGGGCCGGAGAAGTCAGGATTCATCGGGTTTCACCCTCCGGTCTGCTACGAAGCGTGCCACGGTCACAGATCCAATGAAGCCAATAATGGAGATGGCCACCACCAGCATCAGGTTGTTCAGGTGCCGGTTCACGGCCATGTCGATGCACAGCGCCCCGCCCAGGATGGCCAGCAGGACGTCGGTGGCGAGAACCCGGTCCAGCAGCGACGGCCCGCGGGCAATCCTGATGATCGCTCCGGCGGCGGCCAGCGAGAAGATGACGGCTGTAACAGCCAGGACAACGGGCATCATGCGGCGGCCTCCATTCGGACGGCTTCAAGTTCTTCCCGGCTGCCCATGATGCGGATCAGGCCGGCCTCAATGGACCGCACTTCGTTCCGCAGGCCCTCCACGTCTTCCGGGGAGGTGATGTTGAGTGCATGTAGGTAGAGGGTGGATGTGGAGCGGTCCACCTCCACCACCAGCGACCCCGGGATCAGGGAAATGACATGCCCGGTGGCGGTGACGATCAGGTCCTGGTGGCTGCGCAGCCGTACGGCGACGACGGCGTTGGTCACCTTGGCGCCGCGGACCGTGGCGAGGTAGAGGACCTGCGCGCTGGCCACCACCACCTTCCACAGGAACACCAGGGCAAAGGGCACGGCATGAAGGATATTGAAGCGGCCGCTGAGCTCCACCGGCGGAAGGTAGAAGAGCCGGGCCACCCCTACGGCCAGCAGGGCACCGAACAGGAGGTTGCCAGGGCTGAAATCCTGCCAGAGGGCGCCCCAGACAATCACCAGCCAGACCAGGAGCGGCAGTTCCTGGCGCAGGGAGATGCGTTGGCGGCTCATCGTGTTCCTCCCCCGGTAGAGGTCCCTGCAGCGGCTCCCGGTACAGCGGTGCCCTCCCCCAGGACCGCATGGATGTACGGGTTGCGCTCAAGCATGTCGCGGGCCGCCCGGTCCGACAGCCCGAACAGCGGCCCCGCGAACACGGAGAGGGCAACGCCAAGCGCCACCAGGCCCGCCGTCGAGCCCACCATGGTACGCGGCAGGAGGGTCACGGTGCTGTTGGCCTTGGCTCCGGGCCCGGAAGCCCTCGTCCCAGGGGTGGCAAGCAGCACCGGGTCCGGATGTTCGGCGTCGGTTGGACGGCGCCAGAAGGCACGGTTCCAGACCCTGGCGATGGCCAGCAGCGTCAGGAGGCTGGTCACCACCCCGCCGATCACCAGGGCGTAGGCCAGCGGCGTGCCCAGCTCAATGCCTGCCTGCATCAGCCCCACCTTGCCGAGGAACCCGGAGAACGGCGGGATGCCGGCCAGGTTCATGCCGGGGATGAAGAACAGCAGGGCCAGCATGGGCGACAACTTGGCCAGGCCGCCCAGCCGGTCCACGGAGGAGCTGCCGCCCCGGCGTTCGATGAGCCCGGTCACCAGGAACAGGCTGGTCTGGATGGTGATGTGGTGCGCCACATAGAAGACGGCAGCCGCCAGCCCCACGGCCGAGGACATGGCCAGCCCGAACACCATGTAGCCGATGTGGCTGACCAGGGTGAACGAGAGCAGACGCTTGATGTCGCTTTGAGCCAGCGCACCCAGAATGCCCACCACCATGGTCAGCAGCGCCGCCACCATGAGCGGCGTGTTCAGGGTGTCGCCGGGGAACAGCAGGGTCTCGGTGCGGACCATCGCGTACACGCCCACTTTGGTGAGCAGGCCGGCGAACACCGCGGTGACGGGTGCCGGGGCCGTGGGGTAGGAGTCCGGGAGCCAGAAGGACAGGGGGAAGACGGCGGCCTTGATGCCAAACGCCACCAGCAGCATCACGTGCAGGAGGGTCTTGGTGCCCTGGTCCAGTTCGCCGAGCTTGATGGCCAGGTCCGCCATGTTGACCGTTCCGGTGGCCCCGTAAACCATGGCGATCGCGATCAGGAACAGCACGGAGGACACCACGGAGACCACCACGTAGGTGACGCCGGCCCTGATGCGCGGCCCGGTGCCGCCCAGGGTCATCAGCACGTAGCTTGCGGTCAGCAGGATCTCGAAGCCGACGTACAGGTTGAAGAGGTCCCCGGACAGGAAGGCGTTGGACACCCCGGCCACCAGGATCAGGTAGGTGGGGTGGAAGATCGAGACCGGGGCGTCCTCGTCGCCGTCGGCCATGCCCTGTCCGGTGGCGTAGATCAGCACGGCCAGGCTCACGGCGGAGGACACCACCAGCATCAGCGATGAGAACTGGTCCACCACCATGACGATGCCGAACGGCGGCACCCAGCCGCCAATGGTCACCGCCGTGGTGCCGCCGCTCCAGGCGGACGCCAGCAGGAGGCATTCGAGGAGCAGGGTCAGCGAGAGCAGGCCGATGCTCACCCCACGCTGGGCCCGGGAGTGCCGGATCAGCAGGAAGGTGAGGGCGGCGCCCAGGATGGGAAGTACGACGGCGAGCGGGGCCAGGCTTGCAATGTTCACTTGCCGCCTCCTTCCGGGTTGGGGTCAACGTTGAGCGAGCCGGGCTTTTCCTCCGCGGCAGCGTGTTCTGCGGGCATCTCCCGGCCCCCGGCCACCAAGGTTGCCACCGGCTCGCCTGTTTCCTGGCTCCCGTCTCCACGTTCAGAGCCGGCACCGGCCGTTCCGTGGTTGGAGACGTCCCGGCCGTCGGACCCGAGCATGGTGAGCGGGAACTCGGAGGTTTCCGCGGGGATTTCGGCGTCGTCCTCGGCGTCGAAGCTGGGGGTGGCCGCCACGCGGCGGTCCTCCAGGTCGTCCTGGATCTCGTCCTGGCGGGCCAGGACCCAGGTGCGGTAGATGATGCCCAGCATGAACGCCGTGACGGCGAAGGAGATCACGATCGAGGTCAGGATCAAGGCCTCCGGCAACGGGTCGTTGTAGTCCTGGGCGGCCGTGTCCTTGGCAAACAGCGGAGCCAGGCCAGCGTATCCGCCGGTGGCCAGGATCAGCAGGTTGGTGGCGTTGGCCAGGAGCATCAGCCCCAGCAGCACCCGGGTAAGGCTGCGTTCCAGGATCAGGTAGATGCCGCAGGCGTACAGGGCGCCCATCACGATCAGCAGGGTCAGGTTGACGCTCATGCGTGGCCCTTCGCGGTGGTCTCGGCAGGAATCCCGTCCGGTTCCTGTTCCTGCTGGTCCGGGCCATCGAGGCGTTCGGGTTCCTGCCCGTGCCGGTCGTGGTCCGGTTCGTGGCCGCCCTCCGCGGACCGCTCCTCCATGTGCTCATCGATTTCGGCCCCGAGGCTGCGCAGCACATCCAGCACCAGGCCCACCACCACGATGTACACGCCGATATCGAAGATGGTTGAAGTGACGAACTTGATGTCCCCGAACACGGGCAGCCACACCTCGATAATGGCGGACTGGAACACCTGGCCGCCCAGCAGCAGGGGCATCACGCCTGAGATTGCAGCCAGGGCCAGCCCGGACCCCAGCAGGCCGCCGGCACTGATCGGCGCCGCTTCCCGGAGTTCGAAGCGCCCGCCCGCCAGGTAGCGGATGGTCAGGGCAAGCCCTGCCGTGAGGCCGCCGGCAAAGCCGCCGCCGGGCAGGTTGTGGCCTGCCAGCAGCAGGTACAGCGAGAAGATGATCATGGAGTGGAAGATCAGCCGGGTGATTACCTCGAAGATGATGGAACGGCGTTCCGGTGCCAGTGTCCTGCCGGCCACGATCCAGGCGTCGCTGGCCGAGGCCGCGAACTTCCGGCTGATGGCCAGGGCTGCCGCGTCACGGGAGCCGGGGTCCACGCCGCGGTAGCGTCCCACCGTGCCCTCGGCAACGGAGGCCGAGGACTGCAGCCGGTCACCGCGCCCCCGCACGAAGATCAGGCTGGCCACCCCGGTGGCGGCGAGCGCCAGCACGCTGATTTCACCGAACGTGTCCCAGGCACGGATGTCCACCAGGGTCACGTTGACCACGTTCAGCCCGCCGCCGCCCTCGTACGCAAGCTGCGGGAACTGCAGCGAGATGGGAATGGCCGTGCGGGCACCCATGGCGAAGATGGCGGCGAACACCATGGTCACGCCGAACCCCAAGCCGATGATGACACGCACCACCCGGTACCTGCCGCCGGTACGGTCCCGCAATTCGGGCGGCAGGCTGCGCATGGCCAGGACGAAGGCCACCAGGATGATGGTCTCCACCAGCATCTGGGTCAGGGCCAGGTCCGGGGCACCCTGCAGCGCAAACACCAGCGCGATGCCGTACCCGGTCACCGACACCATCAGGACTGCAAGGAAGCGTTTGTTGGCCTTGACGGCGGCGAGCGCGCCGATCACGATCCCTACGCCCGCTACGAGCTGCAGCGGGGAGTTGGGATCCACCAGGTAGATGTTCTGCGGCATGGCGCTGCCGCCCAGCAGGATGGCCACGAGCGGCAGGACGAATGCCACGCTGAGGATCACGGCAAGGTAGAAGTACAGCGAACCGCGCTGAGTGCGGCCGGTGATCCAGACCGCCACGTCATCCAGGGCCCCGATGGTCAACTGGTAGGCGCGGTCGCCGTCCACCCACGCCGGGACCAGGGACTGGGCGCGGGCCACCGCGTTGCGGCCAACGTACATGGCGGCACCCAGCACAAAGGTGAGGGCTGTCAGCCCAAGCGCCGGGGTGAGGCCATGCCATAGCGCCAGGTGCCCTGCCTGCTGGGCCGGAGTGCCGGCGTCGGGCGCTGTGGAAGCGAAGAGCGCAGCGTACGGCTGGATCCAGTCGTCCACCGGAACCGGCCAGAGCCCATAGGCGATGGTGAGGAGGCTGAGGATGGCAGGGGCGGCAAGGAAGGAGGGCGTGATCGCCTTGAACGGGGTGGGCTCCACGCCGCGCTTGACCGCAAAAGCACCCCACATGAAGCGGGCGCTGTACGCAAAGGTGAGGATGGAACCCAGCACCAGCCCCACCAGGACCACCAGGCCCCAGGGACCGGAGTGCGGCTCCAGGGCGTGGTGTACGAACGCTTCCAGCACCGATTCCTTGGCCACGAAGCCGCCCAGCAGTGGAATGCCCGCCATGGACGCGGCCCCGATTCCGGCCACGATGCCCAGGGCGCGTGAGGAGCGGAAGACACCGGACAGCTTGCGAACATCACGGGTTCCGGACTGGTGGTCGATGATGCCCACCACCAGGAAGAGCGTGGCCTTGAACAGGCCGTGGGCCAGCAGCATGGCCAGGCCCGCGAGCGCGGCATCGGGGGTTCCCAAGCCCACCACCATGGTGAGGAAGCCCAGCTGGCTGACGGTGCCGTAGGCAAGGATCAGTTTGATGTCGGTCTGCCGCAGCGCCCGGTAGCCACCCACCAGCATGGTGGCCAGGCCCAGCCCCAGGACTACGGGCTGCCAGTACGCGGTCTCGGAGAAGCCGGGCGCGAGCCGTGCCACCAGGTAGATGCCGGCCTTGACCATCGCCGCGGCGTGCAGGTAGGCGCTGACGGGAGTGGGCGCGGCCATGGCGCCGGGCAGCCAGAAGTGGAACGGGACCAGGGCGGACTTGGTGATGGCACCCACCAGGATGAGGACGACGGCGGCGCTCACCATGGCGGCCGACGTTCCGGTTGCGAGCGACGCGGCCTGCTCCAGGATGCCGGAGATGCGGTAGGTCCCGGCGGTGTAGCCGAGCATGATGAGGCCCACCAGCATGGCCAGGCCGCCGGCGGTGGTGACCATCAATGCCTGGAGGGCGGAGCGCCGGGCGGCAAGCCGGGTCCGGGCGAAGCCGATCAGCAGGTAGGACAGGATGGTGGTCAGTTCCCAGAAGATGAACAGCAGCAGGAGGTCATCCGCTGTGACCAGTCCGAACATGGCACCGGCGAAGGCCAACAACTGGGCACCGAACGCACCCAGGTCCTGGTCCTTCCTCTTGAAGTACCGCGCGCAATAGACCAGCACCAGGGAGCCGACGCCAAGCACCAGGAGGGACATCACCCAGGCCAGCGCGTCCATGCGGAAGGCCAGTTCCAGATGGAGGCTGGGGATCCAGTCGAACGTTTCGGTGATGGCTCCGGCGCCGGAATAGATCGGGCCGTGCTGGAGCATCAGCCAGCCGAAGGAAACCGCGGGAACTGCAGCCAGCGCGTAAAAGGCGTTCCGGCCCCAAACCCTGAAGAGGAAGGGCGCGAGGACAGCCACCGAAAAGTGCACGGCAAGGACTGTGATCACTGTATTCTCCGCAACGTCAGGGATTCGATTGTCAAAAGTTGGAGCAGGCGGCAAAAAGTTAGGTCCGGGAGGGTTTAGTTTATCAAGGCGTGCCTGCCAGCCTTCCCGTTCAATGGCTCCCCACCCGGGCAGAATCCCCGGCAGCACGGGCCGGAGCTCCCCGGAGTGTTCGCCACGGGCGGATACGATTCATCGTATGAACAGCGCCAGCGCGCCGGGGGCAATGCAGCCGGCCTCGGAACTCGAAGCCGGAACCCCGTCCTCCAGCAAGGGGCGCATCCTGGCCTGGGCCTCCTGGGACTGGGGTTCGGCGGCCTTCAACGCAGTGATGACTACCTTCGTCTTCACCGTTTACCTGACGTCCAACGCCTTTGGGGGCGAGGACAGCGCATCGGCCGTGCTGGGCGCCGCGCTGGCCGTGGGCGGATTCGCCATCGCGCTGCTGGCACCCGTGACGGGCCAGCGCTCCGACGCGGGCGGCCGGCGCAAGCTGTGGCTGGGAGTGAACTCGGCCGCCGTCGCCATCCTCACGGCCCTGTGCTTCTTCGTGTTCCCGCGGCCGGAGTTCCTGCTCCTCGGGGCCTGCCTGATCGCCCTGGGCAACGTGTTCTTTGAATTCGCCGGCGTCAACTACAACGCCATGCTGGCCCAGGTTTCCACGCCGCAGAACATCGGAAAGGTCAGTGGATTCGGCTGGGGCGCCGGCTACCTGGGCGGGATCGTGGCCCTCCTGATCGTCCTGCAACTCTTTGTCCAGCCGGCTTTTGACTGGTTCGGCGCGTCCACGCAGGACAGCCTCAACATCCGGCTGGTGGCCGTCTTCTCAGCCCTGTGGTTCTTCGTCTTCGCCCTTCCCGTCCTGTTCGCCGTCCCTGAACTACCCCGGTCACCCCAGGCCGCCCGCCTGGGTTTCCTTGCCAGCTACGGCCTGTTGTTCCGGCGGATCAAGGCCATCTACGCCACCAGCCCCCACACCATCTACTTCCTCTTAGCCAGCGCCGTATTCCGTGACGGCCTGGCCGCGGTCTTCACGTTCGGCGGGATCATCGCGGCCGGCACGTTTGGCTTTGCCCTTTCCCAGGTGATCTTCTTCGCGATCTTCGGGAACGTAGTGGCGGCCATCGGCGCGATGCTCGGCGGGTTCCTTGACGACAAGGTGGGCCCCAAAGCCGTCATCACCGGCTCCCTGGTGGGACTGCTTGTGGCCGGGACTGCCATCCTGGTCCTGGGTAACGGCAACTATTCCTTCTTCGGCATGCAATGGGCGGGCAGCACCACGTTCTGGGTGTTCGGCCTGTTCCTCTGCCTGTTCGTCGGGCCGGCCCAGTCATCGTCGCGCGCCTACCTGGCCAGGCTCGCACCGCACGGGGAGTCCGGCGAACTCTTCGGGCTGTATGCCACCACCGGCCGGGCCGTCAGCTTCCTTGCACCCGCCCTGTTCACCCTCTGCATCACCCTGGCAACCCCGCTGGTGCCTGCCGGCCAGGCACAACGGTGGGGCATCCTGGGCATCATGGTGGTCCTCCTGGCAGGACTCCTGGTGCTGCTGCCGGTGAAGCCACCGGCAAAGGCTCCCGTCGCCGTCGTTCCCGCCGGCTGAAACACCGCGATGGGGGCCTGGTCCGGGACTCCGCCAAGTGGTGGAAGGCGGACTAAGCTGGACCCATGAACGTGGACGAAACGAACCTTCCGGGCCTGGGCCTCCGGAAGGATTTCATGACCGCCTCCGGGCGCCGCATCGGTGTGGTGGAGCGGCGGGAGGGCCAGACGGAACTCATCGTTTCCACCTGGGACGACCCCGATACCTGCCAGGCTTCGATTCCGCTCACCAGCGATGAAGCAGCCACCCTTGGCAACCTCCTGGGCGGCACGCACCTGGCAATGAAGCTCGCGGAGGAGCACAAGGACGTCCCGGGCATCGTCACCCGGCAGTTCTCCATCGCCGCCGACTCCCCGTTCCAGAACCAGCCCATGGGCAAGGCGTCCATCCGCACCCGGAGCGGCGTCTCCATCGTGGCCATCATGCGCGAGGGTGAGGTGCTGCCATCGCCCGGGCCCGACGTCGTCCTCCACCCCGGTGACCTGCTGGTGGCAGTGGGCACCCAGGAAGGCCTCGACTCAGCGGCCCATATCCTGCGCCACGGCTAGTTCCCATGGACCCGTTGGCCCAGACCCTCGTTGAACTGGGGGCCGTTGTGTTCTGCCTCGGCCTCCTGGCCAGGCTGGCCGGACGGATCGGGATGTCGCCCATCCCCTTTTACCTGCTGGGCGGTCTGGCCTTCGGTGCCGGCGGCGTCGTCAAGCTCGAAGGCATGCACGAATTTGCCCATCTTTCCGGCGAAATCGGCGTCATCCTCCTGCTGCTTATGCTCGGGCTGGAATATACGGCTGCCGAACTTTTTACCGGGCTGCGCCGTTCCTGGCAGGCCGGCATCCTGGACCTTGTCCTGAACTTCCTGCCCGGCGCCGGGCTCGCGCTGCTACTGGGCTGGGGCGGCGTGGGTGCCATGGTCATGGGCGGGGTCACCTACATCTCCTCCTCGGGCATCGCCGCCAAGGTCATTACGGACCTGGGCCGGCTTGGTAACCGCGAAACACCCGTGGTGCTGTCCATCCTGGTGTTCGAGGACCTGGCCATGGCCGTCTACCTGCCCATCCTCACGGCCACCCTGGCCGGGGTGAGTTTCCTGGGCGGGCTGACCACGGTGGGGATTGCCCTGGCGGTGGTCACCGTGGTCCTGATGGTGGCGCTGCGGCACGGGCACCACGTGTCCAAGGCCGTGCACAGCGAGAACTCCGAGGTCTTCCTGCTCAACGTCCTCGGGGCCGCCCTGCTGGTGGCGGGCGCCGCATCCGCCATGCAGGTCTCTGCGGCAGTGGGCGCGTTCATGCTGGGCATCGCCATCTCAGGCTCCACCGCGCACAATGCCACCCGCATCCTTGAGCCGCTGCGGGACCTGTTTGCCGCTATCTTCTTTGTGGCGTTCGGGCTCAACACGGACCCCGCCTCCATTCCGCCGGTCCTGGGCTGGGCCCTGGTCCTGGCGGTGGCCACGGCGGGCACCAAGATGATCACGGGAATCTGGGCCGCCAAGCAGGCCGGAATCGCCCGGCCGGGCCGCTTCCGGGCGGGCGCCGCACTGGTGGCGCGCGGCGAATTCTCCATCGTGATCGCGGGCCTTGCCGTTGCCTCGGGAGCGGTTCCGCATGAGCTCGCGGCGCTGGCCACCGCCTACGTGCTGCTGATGGCGGTGCTGGGTCCGCTGGCCGCGCGCTACGTGGAGCCGCTGGCCAAGCCGTTCATCCGGCCGCGGGCGGTCGCCCCGCAGACCTAGCCCCTCAAAGCATTGGGAGCGCAGGAGCTTAGGCGCGCGGCTGCCTGCTGGTGCTCTAGATGCTGGTGCGGTGGAAGTTCAGGTGGCTGCGGCTGGCGGTGGGGCCACGCTGGCCCTGGTACCGGTTACCGTACTCCCCCTGGCCGTACGGGTACTCCGCCGCCGAAGTCAGCCGGAAGAAGCAGAGCTGGCCGATCTTCATCCCCGGCCACAGCTTGATGGGCAGTGTTGCCATGTTGGACAGCTCAAGGGTGACGTGGCCGGAAAAGCCAGGGTCGATGAAGCCGGCAGTGGAGTGGGTCAACAGGCCAAGCCGGCCCAGCGATGACTTGCCTTCCAGGCGGGCCGCAATGTCGTCGGGCAGCGTCACGGTCTCATAGGTGGAACCCAGGACGAACTCCCCCGGGTGCAGGATAAAGGCCTCGTCCTGCTCCACTTCCACCAGCCGGGTCAGCTCGGGCTGCTCCTGCGCCGGATCAATGTGCGCGTACTTGTGGTTGTCGAACAACCGGAAGAACTTGTCGATCCGGACATCCACGGACGACGGCTGGACCATCGCCGGATCGTACGGTTCCAGCACGATCCGCTGGGAATCAATTTCGGCTCGAATGTCGCGGTCAGAGATCAGCACCGTCCCAAATTACCGTATCGGTTATCCACAGCCACACTTTCCCGTTGTTGCTGTGGCCTGGTGGGGCTAATGTTGCGAATGAAAGCCGCCGGAATGGTCTCCCGAATGGCGTAACAGAGCTGGGGATGTTGTGAATAAATTAGTGGCACCGTCTTTTATTGGCGTGCTCTGTGCATTGGCGCTGGTCTCTTCGTCTGCCGCCGCACCCCCCGAGCCGCTGCCCTTCGGCCAGGCCTCGGGCACAGCGAGCATCACACTGCAGGCTCCGCTGGTCCGCGGCAGCGGAACCTCCATGCAGGCTGACACGGCAGGGAAACTCACCCCTGCCGTAGACCCCGATATCCGCGTCGCTTCGCCCCTGACCGGGGCAGCCCCCACACCGGAGCCTGCGCCCGCTCCCCCAACGGCCACGTCCGCACCCGACCTCGCCCCTCCGTCCGATGCCGGGGTTGCGCCCTCCACGGAAACTTCGCCGTCTCCGCCACCCACTTCCGCTTCCCCGGCCACACCCCAAACGACTTCCATCCCTCCGCTGTGGGCACCGGACCAGGAACTGTCCTCACCGTCCACAACGCAGCTCGCGGCTCCCGATTCCTCCGCCCCCCTTTCCACCGAGGCACTGGTACCGGACAGCAACTCGTCCGCCATCCTCACCGTGTTCACCAAGATCAACGAGTACCGGGTGGCCAACGGCCTTAACAAGGTCAAGTACCACCCCACTGTGGCCGGGTTGTCGCAAGAATGGTCGGACAACATCGCCACGCGTGAGGTAATCGAACACCGCGCGAGTTTCTGGACTGATCCCCGCGCCCTGAACCCCAACAACGGAGCCGGTGAAGTCATCGCCATCCGCACCGACCGGGACGCCGCCCAGCTTGTGGAGTGGTGGAAGGGTTCACCGGGCCACAATGCCATGCTTCTCGACCCGCGCTTCAACGTGATGGGCGCCGGGATCTCCTATACGAACTCCACGTACCAGATTTGGGGTGTGGTGAACTTCTTCGGATACACCACACTGCCGGCGGGAACCCTCGATTCCCCGGGCGGCGCCGGGTCGGGTGGAGCTTTCCCGCCCCCGCCGCCAAGCCTGTGCGACGCACCCGTCAAGCACATGCCGCCCACCCTCAATCTCGCCGCAGCGGCAATCACCGGCCCGGCAGACCTCGTTTCCGTCGACTCCGCCGGCCAACTGCTGAACCGTGCGTCCACCGGCCCCCGCACCTACGCCGCAGCCAAGGTCATCGGCTCCGGCTTTGGCGGAGCCAAGGAAGTCTTTGTCACCGACTGGGACCGGGACGGCGCCTATGACGTCCTGACCCAATGGACCGGCGGCAACCTGACCCTGTACAGGGGCATCGCCACCGGTGGGTTCCAGGCGCCCATCACCCTCGGTACGGGTGGCTGGAACACCCTGACCTTGGCCGTGGGCGGCTGGTGCGCCAACAACCGCATGCCCCAGATCCTGGCGCTGGACGGCGCCGGCAACCTGTTCATGTATGCGAACAGGGGAACCGGCGACATCGCGGACCGGGTCACCATTGCCACTGGCATCTACGCCTCCCGGCTCTCCATGGTGGACTACGACGCCGACGGTTTCCAGGACGTCCTCGCGCTGAAGACCGACGGCACCGTACAGCTCTACCGCGGGTGGGGCACCACCGCGGTCCGCGCGGAGGCCAGGCCCACCGTCGCAACGGGGTGGACGGACGTCACAGGAATCCGGGCGCTGCGGAATGTCACCGGGCTGAACTCCACAGGCGTGGCGCTCCGGCGGGCCAATGACACCGTGCAGTACTGGGACCTTAGCTCTGGAAGCCTCGCGTCGCCGTCGAACATAACCGGCCCCTGGAGCGGGCAGCGGCTGGCGCAGTAGGCCAGGCTGTCTGCCGGCACCGGTAGCCGAACCCCGGCACCAGCACCCGGCATTGCAGCGTCAGAGTGCGGGCTGCAGTTCCAGCACGTGCTTCAGCCGGTCCAGCTGGGCCACGTCGGAGCTGACGCGGCGCTGCAGCATCCCGTCCAGGAACGTGAACCTGCTGAGGAAGCCGAAGCGGCCGCCGCGTTTTGCTTCCATGGCGAACCGCACGCGGGTCCCGGCGTCCTCGCTGCTGAGGTAGTAGCCGCCCCAGCGGGTTGCGGGACCGGAGACGATGTGGAATTCAATTTCTGCCCCTGGCCGCAGGTTGGTGATCTCCAGTTCCGCCGGGATGCTCAGGCCGGAGCGGCCGGCCACCATTTTGCGGTACAGCGCGCCGTTGGCATCGGCGGGCCCCCGAACGAGCTTCACGCTCCGGACGTCACTGCGCCAGGCGGGAAGATTGGTCGCGTCAAGGAGGTATTGGTACACGGGCATGGCGTCGCGTTCTATGAGGACCTCGTGCTCTGCGATTGCCATGTAAAAAATTCCTGTGGTTGACGTCGGCTGCCGCAATAGCTGCCTCCCCCAAATGCGGCCGCTACCCGGATCAGGTTAGCCAGCGCCCCTCGGCCGGACCTAGCAGGCACCGCGGACGTTATTGAAGAGTTACTGGATGACGCCCGGGCTTGCGGCGGGTTGCAGGTCTTGCCTTGAAGGACACGGAGGCGCTGCTGGCCGGGTTGGCGGGGAGCCTGCAGATCTGCGCTAAGCTAAGTTCTGCCCCGCTCGAGCGAGGGCGCTGCGGCTGTAGCTCAATGGTAGAGCGCTAGCTTCCCAAGCTTGATACGCGGGTTCGATTCCCGTCAGCCGCTCTCGTGCCCGCACGGCGGCCCTCCACAGTTCCATTAGGTGCCAGGGTGTACCGTCGGTAGCAAGGAGCCTTTCGGCTCCGCTACAGGAGCAATCATGGCTGATAAGTCCCCGCGTCAAACGGCATCAAAAAAGTCCGGCAAGTCCATCAAGGAAAAGCGCGCAGACAAGAGGGCCGCAGCTGCCCCTGCCGGCTCCTTGGACATCACTCCCACCAAAGCGGCGAAGAAGAAGTAACCCAGCGAACATCCCGCTGGGCCAGCACAAGACCCCGTCATCGCGGCTGATGGCGGGGTCTTGTGTTCGCTGCAGGCAGGCGACAGGCCCTACCGGGCCCGTTCGCTAGGTTCCCGCGTGCCTGCTGACGATTCTCAAAGGGCGCCGGGCCTTTATGTCCATCCGGACGGCCAGGCCACCCTTCCGCGCCAGGATCGCGGCGACGGTGATGGCCGCCAGCGCGGGCACGCCGCCGGAGACCAACAGGGCAACATGCGGGTTGGCGTGTTCGGCGATCGAGCCCAGCATGGGGCCGCCCAGCGCCTGGCCCCCGATCTGCACCATGATGTACAGGCTCATCACGCGGCCGCGGATGCCCAGGTTGGAACTGACCTGTACCAACTGGTTGCAGCCGGTCAGGAACATGAGGCACCAGAATCCGGACAGCACCATCACCGCCCCGAAGGACACCATGGACGGCGCAAGCGCGGCAAGGCAGAGCATCAGGCCGTACATGCCGGCGCAGAACACCACGGACCGAAGGCGCAGTTGACGACGGCGGGTGGACGCCACGGCGCCGGACAGGGCACCAAGTGCCACCAGGGCATTGAGCACACCGTAACCACCGGCGCCCACCTGGAAGACGTGGTCCGCGAAGGCGGCGAGGATTACGGGCAGGCTCATGGCGAAGACCGAAACAAATCCGGCCATCAGCCACGGCCAGTAGATAGTGGGCTTGCTCAGGGCATAGCGGAGCCCCTCCCGCAGCATTCCCTTGCTCTTGGGCGTGGGTGCACTGACGAACAGCTGGTCCTTCCGCAGGACCAGGAGCATCACCACCGTCGAGCAGCAGGCCAGGGCGTTGGCCGCAAAAGCCCAGCCGGCGCCTACCGCCGTCAGCAGCAGGCCCGCCATGGCCGGGCCGATCAGGCCGCCCAGCTGGAAGGTGGTGGAGTTGACGCTGATGGCGTTCCGCAGATAGGTGGGGCCTACGAGTTCGTTGACGAACACTTGGCGCGCCGGCTGGTCGAGGACTGTCACCAGGCCCAGGACCAGGGCAATGCCGTAGACGTGCCACACCATGATGACGCCGCTGAGGGCAAGGGTGGCAAGCGTTGCGGCAAGGACAGCGGCCACGCTCTGGCACAGGATGAGGATCTTTCGCTTGGCGAACCGGTCGGCGATCATGCCACCCCAGGGCCCCAGCAGCAGGGAGGGCAGGAACTGCAGAGCCACGGTGATGCCAACGGCTGTCACGGAGCCGGAGAGCTGGAGCACCAACCAGTCCTGGGCGATCCGCTGCATCCAGATGGCGATGACCGCGATGAAGTGGCCGGCCGCAAAGATCCGGAAGTTGGGCACCTTCAGCGAGATGAAGGTGTGCTTCCACGGGAGCCGCTCCGCGACGACCGGAATCGGCTGGGTCTGGTTGTTGGGCGGCGCTGAGCCCGCCGCGTCGATGACTGGTTGGGAGATGGAGGCCGACGAAGGCGGAGGGGGTGCCACAGGGATGTCCTCAAATATTGCGGGCGGTCTGGGATGCCCTTAACGCTAGGCTGGCGGAGCAGATTATGGAGGCGTATGGTCCCTATAACTCGTATTGCAATACGCAATAGGACCGCAGCTACAGAGACACCGGAGTCCCCATGTTCGAACCAGCCCAGTTGCGCTCTTTCCTGGCCGTCGCCGATACGCTCAGCTTCACCAAAGCCGCCGAGCGCCTCGGGCTGGCCCAGCCGACCATCAGCCAGCACATCCGCAAGCTGGAGGCGGCGGCCAAGCGCAGCCTGATCACACGCGATACCCGCGACGTCCGGCTCACGGACAACGGGGACGCCATGGCCGGATTCGCCCGGAACATCCTGTCCGCCCACGACGCCGCAGCCCGCTACTTTTCAGGTTCGGCGATGCGGGGCCGGCTGCGGTTCGGCACCGCGGACGATCTCGCCATCACCGGGCTGCCGCGCATCCTGCGCGAGTTCCGGCAGATTTACCCCCAGATCAACCTGGAGCTGACGGTGGGGCAAAGCGACCAGCTGTACCGCAAGCTCAACGCCGGCCAGCTGGACCTGGTCTTCGTGAAATGGGTGGCAGGGGCAAAGGATGGCACCGTGGTCCAGCACGATTCCTTCTCCTGGGTGGGCCTGGAGCAGACCGTGATGGAGCCGGGCACCCCCGTACCCCTGATCGCCTACCCCGCCCCCAGCCTCAGCCGGAAACTCGCCATCGTTGCACTCGAAGCGCACGGCAGGACCTGGCGGATCACCTGCACCACCCGGCAGATCAGCGGCGTGCTGGCAGCGGTCCGGGCCGGGATCGGCGTGGCCGTGATGCCGACCTCGCTGGTGCCTGAAGACCTGAAGATCATCACCCGTCGCTTCGACCTTCCCGCCGTGGGCGATGTGGACTTCACCCTGATCCGCAATCCGCTGGCGAACGCCGAGGTGATCGACGCCCTCACCCAGTCGATCGTCGGCCGGACCATTAACCGGCAAACTTAACTCTCTTCCGGCATGATTTCCAGTATTTGGGGGAGTTAGGGGGTTCGTGTCCATTGATAGGGGAACTGGCATAGCCTATGCTGATTTTTCAAGGTCAAGCAGCAGGCCAGTTCACTAATTCAAGCGCGTCCCCTGCATGGGAAAACGCTTGGGACAGGCAGCCAATGACGACAGCCAGGAACATCCATCTCGGTTCTGCACACGCACGCCCGTACTCTGCACCGCGGCCGTCCACGCGCCAGAACACCCTCGGAACCGGACACGCCTCCCTCGACTCCGGTTACGTAGGAAAACCCACCTGCGACAAATGCCGTACCGACGAATTCGTTTATCTTGAGTCGTACATTCCGCCCACCTACCGGCGTGACGGAAGTGTAGCCACCCTTGGCGAAGTGGCCTACACCTGCACACGCTGCGAGGACTTCTCGGCCCACAGCGTCCCGGCCACCTGGGCACCGCCCGGCTGGTACCTGGGCTAGTAACCGCAAAACGAAAGCCCGGCAGCCACTTTCCCTGGCTGCCGGGCTTTCGTGTGTCCCTGAGGAGGCAGTGGCCTAGATCAGAGCGTCGGACAGGTGGTTCGGGGTACCGAAGCGGTGGGCGGTGATGCTGACAGCCTGCTCGTGCAGGAACGGCAGCAGTTCGACGCGGCCAGCTTCAGTAACGGCGTGGGCGTAGATGGCCAGGTCGGGCCGCCCGCCGGTCGCTTCCGCCAGCGCGGACGCGTCGCCACCGATCAGGCGGATGCGGGCCCCGGACAGCTTGCCGGCTGCGGCGAGGTGACCCGCGGAAGCCAGCCAGCCGGCGTCGGACTCCACTGTCACGTCGATGTCTTGTGCGGTGAGCACGGAGCGCAGCTGGGCGGGAAGTTCGACGGCGGCGGACACAGTGAGTGCCGACCCCGCCAGCACCCCGGCTGCCACGGTCCGGACGAGGTGGGCCAGCGGCTCACCTTCGGAGAGGCGGATGGTGACCGGAAGGCTGCGGTAGCGGAAGATGTTGCGTTCCGCGCTCAAGCCGGAGACGTCCTTGGCGGTGCCGAACTCGTCGGCCCAGGCCTCGGCGTCGGAGGCCAGTGCCCGCTGGACAGACTCAAGCTCTGCAGGCTGCAGGGCGGGTCCGGCCGCGTTCATGATGCGGCGGACACCGGCGTGGCTGACATCCGCGGTGGCTGCGCTGGTGGCAGGCACCCAGTCGCCAAGCCCGGCCAGGTAGTTGGGGCCGCCCGCCTTGGTGCCGGCGCCAACGGCCGACTTCTTCCAGCCGCCGAAGGGCTGGCGCTGCACGATGGCGCCGGTGATGCCCCGGTTCACGTACAGGTTGCCTGCCTGGATGGTCTCCAGCCAGATGCCAAGCTCCTCGGTGTTGAGCGAGTGCAGTCCGGCAGTGAGGCCGTACTCGATCTGGTTCTGGATGGCGATGGCCTCTTCCAGCGTCTCAGCGGTCATCACGCCAAGGACGGGGCCGAAGAATTCGGTGAGGTGGAAGTAGGAACCGCGCTTGACGCCGTAGCGCACGCCCGGGCTCCAGAGCCGTCCGGTTTCGTCCAGCTTCTTCGGTTCCACCGCCCAGTTTTCGCCGTCGCCCAGGGTGGTGAGGGCGTTGAGGAGCTTGCCGTTGGCCGGCTCGATGATCGGGCCCATCTGGCTGGTGGGATCCTGCGGGTAGCCCACCTTGAGGGAGGTGACTGCGTCGATGAGCTGGTTGTGGAACCGCTTGGACTTGGCCACCGAGCCCACCAGGATCACCAGCGAGGCGGCGGAGCACTTCTGCCCGGCGTGGCCGAACGCGGAGTAGGCCACGTCCTTGGCGGCGAGGTCCAGGTCCGCGCTGGGGGTGATGATGATGGCGTTCTTGCCGCTGGTCTCGGCCAGGAGGGGCAGGTCCTTGCGGAAGGAGCGGAACAGCTCTGCGGTTTCGTAGCCGCCAGTCAGGATGACGCGGTCCACGGCGGGGTGGCTGATGAGCTGGGTGCCGAGCTCCCGCTCCCCCAGCTGCACCATGGTCAGCGCGCCCTTGGGGACGCCGGCCTCCCACAGGGCTTCCACCATGACGGCGCCGCTGCGGGCGGCCTGCTTGGCAGGTTTGATCACGACGGCGGAGCCGGCGGCGAGTGCCGCAAGGGTGGACCCAGCGGGGATGGCGACCGGGAAGTTCCATGGCGGAGTGACAACGGTGAGCTTGGCTGGGACGAACGTGGCGCCGTCGACCGTGTCCAGCTTTCGGGCGGACTCGGCGTAGTAATGGGCAAAGTCAACGGCCTCGCTGACCTCGGGATCGCCCTGGTCGATGGTCTTGCCGGTTTCGCTGGCCATGACCTCGAGCAGGTCGGCGCGGCGGGCTTCCAGGATCTCGCCCGCGCGGTGCAGGGTCTCGGCGCGCTCGTTGCCGGAGAGCCGGCCCCAGGCCTTGCCCTTCTCAAGGGCATTGTCGATGGCGCTGTTGAGGGTTTCCTCGTCGTTGATGAAGGCAGCCTTGACGGAGTCCTCGCCCAGGATGGAGGAGGCGACACGGTCCAGGATGGCGCGGCCCCAGGTGCGGTTGGCGGGGAGCGCGGGATCGGTGTCGGGGGTGTTCCGGAAGCCGGCGTGCGGCATCGGCTCCGGCGGAAGGTTCCGGTCCTGGCGGCGGTTGGGCAGTGGAACGGTGTTGTCCAGGGCCTCCAGCGAGGAGAGGAAACGCTGCTTTTCGCGCTCGAACAGGCCCTCGTTTTCGCTGAGCTCGAAGACCGCGGACATGAAGTTTTCCTGGCTGGCGCCCTCTTCCAGGCGGCGGATCAGGTAGGCGATGGCGACGTCGAACTCGGCCGGGTGCACCACGGGTGTGTAAAGGAGCAGGGATCCGACATCCTTCTTGACGGCCTCGGCCTGGCCCTGTGCCATACCCAGCAGCATCTCGAACTCGATACCGGACTCAACGCCGCGCTGCTTGGCCAGCAGCCAGGCGAAGGCGATGTCGAACAGGTTGTGGCCCGCCACGCCAATGCGGATGTTCCTGATCCGGTCCGGGTGCAGCGCGTAGTTGATGACCCGCTTGTAGCTGGTATCGGAGTCCTGCTTGCTGCCCCAGGTGGCCAGTGGCCAGTCGTGGAGGGAAGCTTCCACCTGTTCCATGGGCAGGTTGGCGCCCTTCACCACGCGGACCTTGATGCCGGCACCGCCGTTGGCTCGCCGCTCCGCGGCCCAGTCCTGCAGGCGCATCATGGCGGACAGCGCGTCCGGGAGGTAGGCCTGCAGTACGATGCCGGCTTCGAGGTTCTTGAACTCGGGCTTGTCCAGGATCCGGGTGAAGACCGCAATGGTCATGTCCAGGTCCTTGTACTCCTCCATGTCCAGGTTGATGAACTTGGCCTTGCGGCCACCCGATGCGAAGGAGTTGGCGCGCTGGAACAGCGGGGTGAGCTTCTCGACGACGTGTTCCACCGCTTCGTCGAAGGCCCAGGCGGAGTGCGGGGCCACCGTGGAGGAAACCTTGATGGAGACATAGTCGACGTCGGGGCGTGCCAGCAGCGTGTGCGTGCCCTCGAGGCGGCGGGAGGCCTCGTGCTCGCCCAGGACAGCCTCGCCCAGGAGGTTGACGTTGAGCTTGATGCCGTCCTTCTTGATCTTGGCGATGGCCGGGCCCAGCTTGGCGTCGGTGGCGTCCACGATCAGGTGTCCCACCATCTCGCGAAGCACTTTACGGGCGATGGGAATGACCACCTGCGGCATCACGGGGGCCATGGCACCGCCCAGCGCCACGGCGCTGCGCATGTACCAGGGCAGGAAGGCCGGAACCTTGGGGGCGAGTGCGGCGAGGTTTCGGGCGGCGACGTTCAGGTCCTCGGGACGGACCACGCCGTCCACGAAGCCGACGGTGAATTCGAGGCCGTTGGGATCCTTGAGGACGCCGGCAAGCTGCTGGGCGGAGGGGTCCACCGGCACCTTGGCGGCCTCGGTGAGCCAGTGGCGGACCAGGGCGACTGCCTCATCGGCGAGGGCCTTTGCCTGGGGGACGTCGACGTCGACCGTCTGCGGGGTGGCCGCTTTGACGACTGCCGGTTC
This sequence comes from Arthrobacter sp. FW306-07-I, assembly GCF_021800405.1. Classification (NCBI taxonomy): domain Bacteria; kingdom Bacillati; phylum Actinomycetota; class Actinomycetes; order Micrococcales; family Micrococcaceae; genus Arthrobacter; species Arthrobacter sp. FW306-07-I. The sequence continues at coordinate 4,068,914 of NZ_CP084550.1, forward strand.
CATTGCAACGTGGGTCATGGTTTTCCCGATCTTTCTTACTGTGGGAGGGGTCTTTCCACCAGTATGAGCTTCGAGTCACATAAGATAAAGCGATCTTTTCCAACCAATACAGGTTAGGAAAACCAATGGTTCAGAGACCCCTTAAATGCCAACGGCAGACCTCCCACCCTTCCCTGTTGCTCTATCACTTTTGGTCGCTAAAACGGCTGTTTAGGAACCGTAAGTGATAGAGCAACGGGGGTCTAAGGGTGGGAGGCCTGCCGGTGAGCGGGCGCCAGAATCGAGCGGGGCCCGGGGCTGGAGTTAGGAAACCGGGCGGTGCAGGTCCGCGAGCTCCTGGTGGCGGGGGCTGTTGGGGTTCATCAGCGAGTGCTTGCGGCCGTAGCTGAAGTAGATGACCAGGCCGATAATGAGCCACACCACGAACCGAACCCAGGTCTCCCAGTGCAGCTGCAGCATCAGGAAGGCCGAAGCCAGGACGCCGAAGGCCGGGATCACGGGCATCAGCGGCAGGCGGAACGTGCGCGGGGCATCGGGGCGCTTGTAGCGGAAGATGATCACCGACAGGCAGACGACGACGAACGCGGCCAGGATGCCGATGTTCGTCAGGTCCGCCACCTCCTTGATGGGGAACACGCCGGCGAGGAACGCGGAGGCGATGCCGCCGATCCAGGTGACGCGCTGCGGAGTGCCGTGGCGGTCGGTCTTGGCGAACCATCCGGGCAGCAGGCCGTCGCGGCTCATGGAGAACCACACGCGGGTCACACCGAGGAGGAAGGTGAGCATCACGGTGAGGATGGAGAGCACAGCGAACACCGAGATGATGGTGGCGATCACCGGCAGGCCCACGGAGGTGAAGGCGGAAGCGAAGCCGGCCTTGGGGTCGATGTCCTTGTAGTTCTGCATGCCGGTCAGGACCAGGGTGGCGGCCACATAGAGCAGCATGGCGATGATGAGCGAGAGCACAATGGCCTTGGGCATGTGCTTCTTGCCATCCTTGGCTTCCTCGGCCGCGGTGCTCATGGCGTCGTACCCGAACACAGCAAAGAAGACGGTGGCCGAGCCCGCAACCACAGGGCCGAAGCCGCTGGGCATGAACGGGTTGTAGTTATTGGTGTCGATGTAGAACACGCCGAGCCCGATGATGAACAGGATCAGGACCACCTTGATGGCCACGGCGACGAGTTCGAACCGGCCGAACGCCTTGGTGCCGCGGGACAGGATCCAGGTGACCAGGAGGCAGACCAGGATGGCCGGAATGTTGACGATGCCACCCTTGCCTTCGTCCACGGTGGACGTCATCCATGCCGGCATGTGGATGCCAATGCCGGCCAGGAAGGCGTCAAGGTAGCCGGAGATGCCGATGGCCACTACCGCAACGATGGCAATGTATTCCAGCAGCAGGTCCCAGCCGATGAACCAGCCGATCACCTCGCCGAGCGCCACATAGCCGTAGGTGTAGGCGGAACCGGCGCGGGGAATCATGCCCGCGAATTCCGCATAGGATAGGGCCGCGGCCGCAGAGGCCAGGCCTGCAATCAGGAAGGAAATCAGTACCGCGGGCCCCACTCCCGGGTTTCCTTCACTGCCGGCGGCGACCAGTCCCGCGAGGGAGAAGATGCCGACGCCGATAATGCCGCCCACGCCAATGGCGGTGAGCTGCCACAGCCCCAGGGACTTGAACAGTCCGCTGTGCTTGCTCTCTTCTTCGATGTCGTCGATGGGCTTGCGCCGCATAATCGATTGGCTTAAATCTTTGGTGCTCATTCGAACTCCTGCTTGGGGTGCGACCCCGCCGCGGCACGCCAAGGGACCTGGCTGTGACGGGGGTAACTCGATTTCAACAGTATGCGTGCGCGATTGCATTAGATAAAGTGACTACTTCTAACCTATATTCGTTAGTTTCAGTTAGGAATTTGCCATGCTCGACGTCCGCAGGCTCCGGCTGCTCCGCGAATTAAGCATCCGCGGGACCCTCGCGGAGGTAGCGGAGGCCTTACAGTACAGCCCGTCGTCGGTGTCGCAGCAGCTGGCCCTGTTGGAGAAGGAAGTGGGCGTGGAGCTGCTCCGGAAAACAGGGCGGCGGGTGCAGCTGACGCCCCAGGCCGAAGTGCTGGTGGCGCACACCGCCCAGCTGCTGGAAACCATGGAACAGGCGGAGGCGGACCTGGCTGCCTCCCTCACCACGGTTACGGGAACGGTGCGGATCGCTGTTTTCCAGTCCGCGGCGCTCGCCCTGATGCCGGACACCCTGACCCGGATGGCTGCCACATACCCCGAAGTCCGGATCGAAATGATCCAGCGCGAACCGGAAACGGCGCTGCACGAAACATGGGCACGTGACTTCGACCTGGTAATCGCCGAACAGTACCCCGGTCATGCCGCACCGCGGTACCCCGAGCTGGACCGGGTAAAGCTGACCACCGACGCCATCCGGCTGGCCGTTCCCCCGGCGTCCGACGGCGGATCCGCCATCCGCTCGCTGGCGGACACGGCAGAGCTTGCCTGGGTCATGGAACCGCGGGGTGCCGCATCGCGCCATTGGGCGGAACAGGCCTGCCGCAGCGCCGGTTTCGAACCGGACGTCCGGTTCGAAACCGCCGACCTGCAGGCCCAGGCCCGCCTCATCGAGTCCGGCAACGCGGTGGCCCTGATGCCGGACCTGGTGTGGACCGGGCGCGGCACCACCGCCCAGCTGCTGGAGCTTCCCGGCAAGCCGCACCGCACCATCTTCACCTCGGTCCGCCGCTCCAGCGCCCAACGTCCAGCGATCCTCGCCGCCCGGGAAACCCTTGCTGCGGCCGCCGCCGCCGTGGCAACGGACGGCGCCGGCTGACCGGCAGCCGTCGTATGTGTCCTTAGCCGCGCATTCAAAGAGCTTGGGTTTGCGCAGGCGCGTCCCCTGCGCAACGAAATCGCGCCTCGCTGCGCAGCCACGTCATCTGGGGGCTCTGTGTTTCGTACGTCACTGCGGGCATGGAACCGCAGGTCTAGACTGGATCCGTTATGAATCGAACAATGTTCAAGTCCAAAATCCACCGGGCCACCGTCACGCATGCCGACCTGCACTATGTAGGCTCGGTCACCGTTGACCTCGACCTGCTGGAGGCCGCCGACATCCTTCCCGGCGAGCTGGTGTCCATCGTGGACGTCACCAACGGCGCGCGGCTTGAAACCTACACCATCGCCGGCGAACGTGGCTCCGGCGTGATCGGCATCAACGGTGCAGCGGCGCACCTGATGCACGAGAACGACATCATAATTTTGATTACGTACGCTCAGATGACCACCGAAGAAGCCAAGTCCTTCGAGCCACGCGTGGTCCACGTGGACGAAAACAACCGGGTGATCCAGCTGGGCAACGATCCCGCCGAGGGCCTTACCCCCGGCGTCGTGCGCCCGCCGTTCGCGCTCAACAACGCCACCGTGTGATCCCGGAGCGTGAACTCCGGTAGACCCTTCTTCCATGCCCCGCGAGGCATCCTTTGCTAGGGGTGCTGGCCGGCTTCTTCGTTGTCTGGTGCATCATCCTGGTGGGCTGGTTCGTGGGCCGGCAAAGGATCCTCGGCGACAACGCCCGGCCCGTCCTCAGTGGCCTGACCTTCTTCGTTGCCAGCCCGGCACTGCTCTTCGAAACCCTCAGCAAGGCCCGCCTGCAGGAAGTCTTCGCCGAACCTCTGCTCGTCACCGCGGTGGCAGCCATTGTCACGGCAGCCATCTTCTTCGCCATCACCAGGTTCTGGCTGAAGCGGGCGCTTCCCGAATCACTGATGTCGGCCATGTCCGCTTCCCTGGCGAACTCCGCGAACCTAGGTATTCCTATTGCGGTATATGTCCTGGGCGACGCCAGCTACGTGGCGCCGCTGCTGATCTTCCAGCTGGCCTTCTTCACCCCGATGTTCCTGATGATCCTGGACTCGAGCACCAGCACGCACCGCACCACCGTCCTGGGCTTTTTCCTGATGATCCTGCGCAACCCCATGATCGTGGGTTCCGGCCTGGGGCTGCTGGTGGCCGGCACGGGCTTCCAGGTCCCGGAACTGGTCATGGAGCCCATCCACCTGATCGGCGGCGCGGCTATTCCTGCCATGCTGATCGCGTTCGGCATGAGCCTGAACGGCACCCGGCCGCTGCAGGCCTCCGCCGGCCGGCGCCTGGACACCCTGTTGGCCAGCGCCTTCAAGCTCGGCATCCAGCCGGCCCTTGCCTACCTTTTCGCCCGCTTCGCGCTGGGAATGGACGGGCATGCCCTGTTCGCCGTGGTGGTTACCTCGGCCCTGCCCACGGCCCAGAACGTGTTCGTTGCGGCCAGCCGGTACCAGACGGGACTCACCGTCGCGAAAGATACCGTGCTGATCACCACCGTGGTGGCGGTGCCGGCGATGATCGGCGTGGCGCTGTTGTTGGCGTAACCGTAGCTTGGAGGGCTGATGAATTCTGTGTTGGACACTGTGGTGATCGGCGGCGGGGCCATGGGTTCCGCGGCTGCCTGGGCGTTGTCGCGCCGGGGCCGGCAGGTGACGCTGGTGGAGCAGTTCGGCCCCGGCCACAAAGTCGGTGCGTCCCACGGCGCCACCCGGAACCTGAACCCGGGCTACCACCAGCCGGACTATGTGGCCATGCTGGCCGAGGCGCTGGCGCTGTGGGAGGAACTGGAACAGGAAAGCGGCGAGCAGCTGCTGGCGCGCACCGGCGTCGTCACCCACGGACCGGGCTTTGACCCGAACGAAATTTCCGCAGCCCTCACTGCTGCAGGCATCCGCGCCGAGTTCCTGCAGCCGGCCGAGGCCGGCGAACGGTGGCGCGGCATCCGGTTCGACCGGCAGGTCCTGCACATGCCCGACGGCGGCCAGCTCAATCCGGAAGCCGCACTTCCCGCCTTCCAGCGGCTGGCCGCTGCCCGGGGCGCCGAGATCCGGCACCACACCAGGGTGGCGGACTTCCAGGTGTTCGACGACGGCGTGCGGCTGACGCTGGAATCTACTGCGGGCACGGAGGTGGTCACCGCAGCCCAGGCCGTGGTGACGGCGGGCGGCTGGACGGAGAAGCTGCTGGGCAAGGTTGCGGGCGGCGGCAACCCAGCCATCCGGATCCCGAAGCTGAGGGTGACCCAGGAGCAGCCGGCGCACTTCCGGGTGGCGGACGCCGGCGCGGTGTGGCCGGGCTTCAACCACTACCCCGGCCCGGACTACCAGGGCTGGTACTCGCCCATCTACGGGATGCAGACCCCGGGCGAAGGCATCAAGGCGGGCTGGCACGGGGTGGGCCGGGAAGTGGATCCGGATCACCGCGATTTCCTGCCCGAGCCTACCCAGCTCGCCGCACTGCAGGAGTACGCCCGGCAGTGGCTGCCCGGCGTGGACGCCGATTCGTTCGAGACGATCAGCTGCACGTACACCACCACTCCGGACGAGGACTTCATCCTGGACCGCGTGGGACCGGTGGTGATCGGGGCTGGTTTCTCCGGCCACGGCTTCAAGTTCACGCCCGTGATCGGGCGGATCCTGGCCGACCTTGCCACCGGGACCCGCCCCGCGCCCGAAATTTTCCGGGCGTCCCGCTAGCTGCTGCGGCCCTTTACTCGGGTGGGAACAGCGGGGCTGGGAACAGCGTTGCCAGCGGGCTCCGTGGCTGCCGGGCCTTCGCCTGCCGCGGCCCCATCCCCGGCCTGCTCCACGCTGTCAGCCTTCACAGCCGGCATAAACAGCACTGCGGCAACGGTCAGCAGCCCGGCCACCAGCGCGGCAAGGAAGACGGCCCCGGACGCGGAAATAACCGTGGCGGGATCGGCCTCGCCACCACTGCTGCCGTCATAGATGGAGTTGGCCACGGCACCAAACACCGCCACGCCCAGGGCGCTGCCGATGGACCGGGCAAACATGTTGGTGCTGGTCACCACGCCGCGTTCATGCCAGGGCACGCTGGACTGGGCCGAGATCAGGGTGGGGGTGGCCAGCAGGCCCAGGCCGAGGCCGACGACGAAGCAGCTGACCGCGATCAGCGCCACGTTGGGTGAGGAGGCGGTGAGCGACAGGATCAGCAGGCCCACCACCGAGACGGCGATGCCGATCAGCGCCGTGGATTTGAAGCCGATCCGCAGGTAAAACTTGCCGGCCTGTGAGGCGCTAAGCGGCCAGCCGAGGGTCAGGGCGGCGAGCGCCAGGCCGGCCACCAGTGGCGAGGAGGACAGGGCGCCTTCCAGGAAGGTGGGCACGTAGGAGGTCAGGCCGATCATCACCGCGCCGACGCCGAAGGAGACCAGCGCGGTGGTGGCCAGCAGCCGGCGGGACACCACCCAGGCCGGCAGGATGGGCTCCGCCGCCCGGCGTTCCACCAGGAGGAATGCGACCAGCAGGACTGCGCCCACCACGAACACGCCGATGCTGATGGGAGAATCCCAGGCCCACGCCTGGCCGCCCTGGAGGGCGCCGAGGATGAGCAGCCCGAGCGAGCCGGCCAACAGCACGGCGCCGGCGTAATCCACCTTGTGGGTGGCGCGTTCCACGTCCTCATGGAGCGTGCGGACCAGCATCCATCCGGCCAGCAGGCAGAGCGGCACGTTGACCAGGAAGATACCGCGCCAGATGCCCAGTGCGGAGAAGACGCCGCCCAGGCTGGGGCCCACCACAGAGGAAACGGCCCAGACGCTGGCCAGGTAGCCCTGGACCTTCGCGCGCTCCTGCAGGGTGTAGATGTCGCCGGCAATGGTGACGGCCACGGGCAACACCGCACCGGCGCCGAGTCCCTGCAGCGCCCGGAAGGCAATCAGGGAGGGCATGCTCCAAGCCACGCCGCACAGCACGGAACCGAGCAGGAACAGGCCGATGCCCGTGAGGATGATGGGCTTGCGGCCCGCCATGTCGGAAAGCTTGCCGTAGATCGGCACGGACACCGCCTGCGCCAGCAGGTAGGCGGAGAACAGCCAGGGGAAGGACGAGAAGCCGCCCACGTCGCGGACGATCGATGGCACCGCGGTGGCCACGATGGTGGAATCGATGGCCACGAGTCCCGTGGACAGCATCAGGGCAATGAGGATAGGCCCGCGATCGGACCGGAACCCTACGCCGTCTTTAGCGTTCGCCGCGCCGGCCATGTTAGACCGCCACCAGCCCTGCGGCCTGGGCAAGCAGCTCCACGGACCGCAGGCGGTCCTGGGTTCCGGGGCTTTGGTGCGCCACGATGAGCTCGTCCGCGTCGGCGTGCTTCCCGAAGCTGTCCAGGTAATCGATCACGACGTCGGGCGTCCCCACTGCGGAGTAGGTCATCATTTGTGCCATGTGCCGGCCCTGCGGCGAGTCCAGGATCATGTCCGCTTCGTCGTCGGTGAATTCCCGGCCGCCGCCAAAGAACAGGGAGACGCGGGCGCGCTTGATGGCCTGGAACATCGCCTGCGCTTCGGAAGCGGAGTCGGCGGCGATGACGTTGACGCCGGCAATGACGTGCGGGGCGTCCAACTGGGCTGACGGCTTGAACTCGCGGCGGTAGATGGCCACCGCTTCCTGCAGGGCGGCCGGGGCAAAGTGCGAGGCGAAGGCGTAGGGCAGGCCCAGCTGCGCGGCCAGGCGGGCGCCGAACAGGGACGAGCCCAGGATGTACAGCGGAACATTGGTTCCCTTGCCGGGGGTAGCCTCGACGCCCTGGATGCGGGTGGGACCGGTCAGGTAGCCCTGCAGTTCAAGGACGTCCTGCGGGAAGCTGTCCGCGGACATCGGGTCGCGGCGCAGCGCGCGCATGGTGTTCTGGTCGCTGCCCGGCGCGCGGCCCAGGCCCAGGTCGATGCGGCCCGGGTGCAGGGTTTCCAGGGTGCCGAACTGTTCTGCAATGGTCAGCGGGGAATGGTTGGGCAGCATGACGCCGCCGGCACCCAGCCGGATGCTTTCAGTGTGCGCGGCCACGTGCGCGATCAGCACGCTGGTGGCGGAGGAAGCGATGGAGGACATGTTGTGGTGCTCGGCGTACCACACGCGCCGGTAGCCCAGCTTCTCCGCGCTTTGCGCCATGGCCACGCTGCCCGCGAAGCTCTCCGCCGCCGTCTGGCCTTTGCCGATGGTTGCCAGGTCAAGGATGGAAAGGGGAAGAGTCACGTCAGTTGCGGCCTTTCAGGAACGTTTCGTAAGAAGCACCGGCCGGATTGCGGCGGGCACTTGATACATAACCACGCCGGAGCCCGGCTTATTTCGTCTTCTCCGGAATACTCAGCACCCTTACGATGTTGCCGCCCCTATGAGCCATGATTCAACGAACCAGCTGGAACTGTCCGCAACGATCGATCTCAAGGACCTGGGAACCGTGCACAGGCTCGGTTTTGGTGCCATGCGCATCGTGGGTGACGGTGTCTGGGGTGAGCCCGCAGACCGCAAGGCCGCCATCGCCGTGGTGCGCCGCGCCGTCGAACTCGGCGTGGACTTCATCGACACCGCTGACTCCTATGGCCCCAACATCAGCGAGGAAATCATCGCCGAGGCCCTGCACCCGTACAAGGAGGGGCTGAAGATCGCCACCAAGGTGGGGTTCACCCGCACCGGGCCCAACAAGTGGATTCCCGTTGGCCGGCCCGAATACCTGCGCCAGCAGACCGAGCTGAGCCTGCGCAAGCTGAAGGTGGACACCCTGGACCTGCTGCAGCTGCACCGGATCGATCCCAAGGTGGACGCCGAGGAGCAGTTCGGCGTGCTGCGCGAGCTCCAGGACGAAGGCAAGGTCCGCGCCCTGGGCCTGTCCCAGGTGAGCGTTGAGGAGCTGGAAGCTGCAAGCAGGCATTTCACGGTCTCCACCGTCCAGAACCGCTACAACCTGACGGACCGCAGCTCCGAGGACGTGCTGCGCTACTCCGAGGAGAACGGAATCGGCTTCATCCCGTGGGCTCCGATTTCCGCCGGCGAGCTCGCGCAGCCGGGTGGCCCGCTGGATGAGGCCGCCAAGCGGCTGGGCGCCACCACCTCCCAAGTGGCACTCGCCTGGCTGCTGCGCCGCTCCCCCGTAATGATGCCCATCCCCGGCACCGGCTCCGTGGAGCACCTCGAGGAGAATATGGCCGCCGCCGGCATCACGCTCGACGACGACACGTACGCTGAGCTTGAAGCAGCCGGCAAGTAGCAAGCGGCTTCCAGCCACTCACGTCAGCTAAGACAGGAGAAACACCATGGCAAACATTTTGATGGTCGTATCGGCCGCAGATTCCCTCACCATGAAGGACGGCAGTGAACACCCCACCGGCTACTGGGCGGAGGAACTGGTGGTGTCCCACCAGACCCTGACCGAGGCCGGCAACACGGTCCACATCGCCACCCCCGGCGGCCGGAAGCCCACCGTGGACCAGGTAAGCCTGGCCCCTGAGTCGGCCGGCGGCGAGGAACGGGCGCAGAGGTTCAAGGACTACCTGGCCCGGATCGACGGCGAGCTGGCGCACCCGCTGGTCCTTGCCGACGTCGACATTGACTCCTACGACGCCGTGGTGATGCCCGGCGGGCACGGCCCCATGGCGGACCTCTACAAGGATGCCGACCTGGGCCGCATCCTGGTGGCAGCAGACCGAAGCGGCAAGATCATCGCACCGTTCTGCCACGGTCCCGCCGGGCTGCTGAGCGCAACGGACGACGACGGCGGGTTCACTTTCAAGGGACGGCGCCTCACGGTCTTCACCAACGAGGAAGAACTTGGCGGGGGCACGGGCGAAAACACCCCGTGGCTGGTGGAGGACGCCCTCAAGGAGAAGGGCGCCGTCATCGAAAACGGCGCCGCCTGGTCCTCCAATGTGGTCCGGGACGGCAACCTCATCACCGGGCAGAACCCGCAGTCCAGCGAGGACGTGGCCAAGGAAGTCCTCAAGGCGCTGAGCTAGCCGGCTCTGCTTTTTACGCAGTAACAGAGGGGACCAGTTCGTAAAGAACTGGTCCCCTCCTTGCGGCGCACGCCATTGGACGCCGGTCTTCATGCCTCGTGGTCAGGCGGCGCAGCCCCCGTTCGCGATGGTTCCGTCGATGGCCTTGATCTGGTCCTGGACATCCGCCCACGCGGCTTGCAGGCCGAGCACGACCAGCTTCTGCGTCTTGATCGCCTCCTGGTTCTGCTTCTTCTGGGCCTGCAAATCTGCGAGTTTCTTCTGAGCGGCAACAATCTGGGGATCCAGGCTTGTTAGCTGTGCCTGCAGTTCTGCCAGTTTTGCCTCCGTGGCGGTGATCTCTCCATTCAGGCTGTCAAGCTCCGCCAGCAGCGGCGCCACCCGTCTCTGCAGGTCAAGGACGTTGGCTTCGGCGGCGGTGATCTGGTCATTGAGGTCCGTAATCCGGGCCACCAGGTCGTCGCCCAACTTGTTGAGTGAATCGATCTCGGCTGTCTTTTTAGTAACGGCAGTATTCGCGGTATCAAGGGTGGCCTGCAGTGCCGGGAGCTGGCCCTGAAGCGTCGAAATCTCGGCAGTCTTTTCGTCCACTGCCTTGTTGGCTGCCGCCAGCGCGTCATTTGCCTCAGTCAAAATGGCATTCTTCGCCTCGAGGACCACCTTCTGGTCAGAGATGGCCTGCTGGGCCTGCTCAACATTCCCCTCGAGGGCGGGCAAGGCGTCTTCGAGGTCCGTCACCACCTGCTGCTGTGCCGTCACCGCGGCTGCTGCGTCCTTCGCCGCCTGCTCCAGCGTCGGGAGCTGCCCCTGTAGGGTGGCGAGCTCGGCCTGCTTGCCGGCAACAGCTGCGTTGGCCTCGTTCACGGCATCCTGCAGCGCGGGCACCTCTGCTTTGAGGGTGGCAATGTCGTTCTGTTTTGCAGTAACCGCTGCGTTGGCCGCATTGAGGGCTGCCTGCAGTGGGGCTGCCTGCTGCTGCAAGGTGCTGCTCTCTTGCTGCTTGGCCACAAGCTGTGCATTCAGCGAATCGACCTGCTTCTGGAGGGTGGCCAGGTCGCCTTGAAGCCCGGAGATCTGCGTGTTCTTGTCGGTGATCTGGTTGTTCACTGCCGTCAGTTGGGCTTGGAGGGCGTCGCGCTGGGCGATCAGTTCCTTCTTGCCACCGCCGTTGCCGTTGTTGTTGATCGCGTCGATCTGCTTATTAAGGTCGGCGATCTGCGCCTCCAGGGTGGCTTTCTGCGCCTGAAGCGCTGCCAGGTCCTTCTTGGCCTGGTCCAGCGCGGCCTGCTTCGTGGCGATCTGGCTGTTCGCCGTCGAGATCTGGGTCTGGAGGTTGGCGATGTCAGTGTTCACGGCAGAGATCTTGGCGTTGTTGTCGCTGACCGCCTTTGCAGCGGCCGCCGCGTTGGTTTGAAGGGTCCGCAGGTCCGACTGGGCTGCGGTGATCTCTGCGGTCTTGGCATCGAGTGCCGCCTTGGCAGCGGTGGCCGCGGACTGCAGGGCCGTAAGCTCCGTCTGGGCCGTGGCGATCTGATCCTTCTTGCTGCTGACAGCGGCGTCTGCGGCGGCAGCCGTTTCCTGCAGCTTGGCCAGCGCGGCCTTGGCGTCATCCACCAATTGTTGCTGTGCCTGCAGCTCTGCGGCCGCGGTGTTCCCGGCAGTCACCAGTGCGTTCAGCTGGGTTTCGGCCCCAGCTACCGCTGTCTCCGCAGCCTTCACATCGGCATCCGCTTGCGCTGCCTTGGCGGTCAGTGCCTCGAGGTCCGACTGTGCCTGCTTGATCTGGGCCTCTTTGGCAGCGACGTCTGAAGCCGCCTGGTCCGCAGCCTGCTGCAGAGCGCCAAGCTCCGTCCGGGCTGCCGCGATGGCCGCGCTGTTGGCCGCCAGTTCCTTGCCCAGCTTGTCTGCCTGGTCCTGAAGGGAGGCGGAAGCAGCCTGGGCCGCCACCAGTTCATCCTGCAGCGGCGCCAGCTGGCTTTCCATGCTTGCCTGCTGGCTTTGAAGGTCGGTGAGGGCTGCGTTCCCGGCAGCGATCTGGGCGGTCAGGCTTGCTTGTTCGGACTTCAGCTCGTCCAGTATTCCCTGCGCTGCTGCTTCCTGGCTGCCCAGCTGCGTCTCCTGGGCGGAAAGGTCTGCCAGTGCCTTCTCCGCGTCAGCCTTCTGGGCAGCCAGTGCATCTGCCTTGGACTGGAGCGTGGCCTTCTCCACCTGCAGCGCAGCAATGACGTCGGCATTCTTCTTGGCGGCCGCCTTCAGCAGATTCTCCTGCACGGCACCTCGGTGTGCCAGCTGGTTCACCACACCGCTGCAGATACCGGTGGTGGACGTCGTAGCGGCGGTCGCCGGCTGAATCAGCACCATGCTGGTGGCAAGCAGTCCGGGCAGGACCACGGCCGCAGCCAAACGGCGGGCACGAACAGAGGGGGACGGGGAAGTAGGCATGCGAGCTCCTGATAAGACCATTGTGGCGGCCCACTCTGGCCGCCTCATGGGTCAACCGTAAATTCCGGTGCAGGGGTAGAACACGCGTAATCACCACTTGTCTTTTTCCCCCAAGTACTCGCTTTCTGCTGAATATGTGAAAGGCCCCACCTGCCGCACGGGACAGATAGGGCCTTTCAGGCGGGACAGCCAGGAGTATTGCTCGAGCCGGTTACTGCCCGCCGAGGCCGGAAGTGGCGAAGCCTTTCACGATGTGCCGCTGGAAGAGCATGAACATCACCAACAAAGGCAGCGCAGCCAGGATCGCGCTCGCCATTGTCTGCGCGTACTGGACCCCGTAGGCATTCTTGATGGTCGCCAACCCCACGGGGAGGGTCAGCAGGTCCGGATTGTTGGTCACAATGAAGGGCCACAGGAAGTTATTCCAGGCACCGATGAACACGAAAATGGATACGGCAACCAGGATGGGCCGGGACAGTGGCATCACAATGGTCAGGAATACCCGCAGCCCGCCGGCACCGTCGATCCTGGCAGCCTCTTCCAGCTCCTTCGGAATCGTGTCGAAGAAGTTTTTGAGGATGAAGACCATCATGGGAGCAACAACTTGCGGCAGGACGATGCCCGCCCACGTGTCCGTCAGCAGCATGGCGTTCATTTGCTGGTACAGCGGCACGATCAGGATTTGCCCCGGAACCATGATTGCGGCCACGGTCAGGGCGAACAGCCACTTCCGTCCGCGGAATTCTGTCCGGGAGAAGCCGTAGGCTGCCAGCGCCGAGATTCCGACCGTCAGGACGGTGACGGCAACGGAGATGACCAGGCTGTTGAACATCCACAGGGGCACGTCGCCCTGCCGCAGCACCTGGAGGTAGGCGTCAAAATTCCATCCGCCTGCGGGCGCTTTGAAGGGTGAACCTGCGGCGTCGGCCTCTGTCTTCAGCGACGTGGTGATGCCCCAGAGGATGGGCAGCAGCCAGATCAATGCCAGGACCGCCAACGCAATGAGCCCGCCAACCTTCAGGACTCCGGTTTTTCCGGCCCGGGAGGCACCAGTTCCCGTTGTAGGACCTGGGACCCGCAGGGTTTCAGTTTTCGTTGACATGATCAGGAGGCCTTCCTGTTCATCACGCGCAGTTGGAGCACTGCGATGACGACGATGAGAGCAAAGAAGAGGTACGAGATTGCGGAGGCATAACCCAGCCGGTATCCGCTGAAGCCGGTGTCATAGATGTACTCCAGCACGGACCGGGTGCTGCCACGGGGGCCACCGTTCGTCAGCAGGTAGATCTGTTCGAACACCTTGAGTGAGGCAAGGATCTGGAGCATGACGATCATGACGGTGGTTCGATTGACCATGGGGATGGTGATGGATACCAGCCGGCGCCATGGACCGGCGCCATCCAGCTGGGCCGCTTCATAGAGATGGTCGGGGATGTTCTGAAGGGCTGACAGGTACAGCAGGAAGTTGAACCCGACGGTCCACCAGATAGTCACCAGGACCACCGAGAACATCGCCACGCCTTCGGTGTCGAGGAAACCGACCTGTTTGATGCCCCACGCGCTCAAGGTGGCATTGATGAGGCCGAAGCCGGGCTGGAACATCCACTGCCACAGGGCCGCCACTACCGAAACAGGCAGCAGATAGGGCGCGAAGAAACTCAGGCGCCACAGCCACTGGCCCGGCAGGCCTACGTATACAAGATGCGCCATCACAAACGACAACACAACCAAGGGCGCCGCGGTGAGGAGGGTGAACACTGCCGTGTTGCCCAGGGACTGCCACACCGCCTTGTCCCCGAACGCTTCCAGGTAGTTGCCGAACCCGGCGAATCCACCCCCGGCCCCGGTGAGGCTCTGGTTGGTCAGGCTCATCCACAGTCCGGAGATAATCGGCCACAGAAGGAACAGCGTGAAAGCCGCCAGGAAGGGCGCCACGTACCAGAAGCCGCTGGCCTGTTTCGGTTTTGCTGCCGGCCGGCGGCCTTCCAGGGCGGCGGCCGGCTTAGTTTCAGATAGCTCTCTCAGCATGTTTTCACCAGGTCATGTCGGGTTGGGAGTGGAAAGCATCGTCTGGAGGTAATCCACTATCGAATCCACTGCGTCTTTCGCGGGCACAGTGCCTTGAAGGGCGGCCGAAAGGATTTGGGAGAGCTGGTTCTGGAAATCAGTTCCGGCTCCCGCGAACCAGACGGCGGGGTCAAAGGCGGGCGTCTCAATCGCCGCCGCGTAGTCCACTTGCGGAACCAGCGCGCGGTATTCCTGGGTGGCCCTGATGGGGGCATAGGCCGGGATGTGGCCCGCCTGCGCCCAAGTAAGGCCGTTCTTGAGGATGCCGGCAACAAACTTGTGCGCGGCCTCGAAACCCGCGTCATCCTGCACCTGGCGCGGCAGCACCCACACGTGGGAATCGGTGTAGCTTGCAGGCTGGCCGAAGAGGGTCGGCATGGGCATCGCCCCAAGATTGGGCACCGCCTCGGCAAACGCCGGCAATTCCCATTCGCCGGAAAAGATCATGCCCGTGGTTCCGGTGGTGAAGTCGGCGATGGCACCGTGGTATGTCTGGTTGTTCGCTGCCTTCTTACCGTCCAGGAGTTCGATAAGAAACGAAAGCACTTCTGTCGCCTTGGGCTTGTCGAGTTCCGCCGGCTCACCCGGGGTCAGCCGGTAGGAGGCACCTGTCTGGTTGTAGAAACCCCAGAACAAGCGCCAGGACTGTGCCGAGTCCAGGACGTGGCCGAAGGACAGCCCCTGCTTTCCGGTGGCTTCGGCCATTCTGGCCGCCGCGTCCATGAATGCCTGGGGCGAGGCCATGTCCTTGAGCTTTCCCGTGGCGTCGCTTATCCCGGCTTTCGCTGCCAGATCTTTGTTGTAAAGCAGGATGAAGGGGTGGGTATCCATGGGGACCGCGAAGAGTTTCCCATTGTGGATGCAGCGCTCCCAAACGGCCGGGGCGAAATCCTCCTGCACCACACCATGCCGGGCAAGGAGATCCATGTCGTACGGCTGCAGGAGCCGTTCGGGTGCGAAGCCGGCAAGCCGGGACAGGTGCATGATTGCTGTATCCGGCGCCTTGCCGCTGGAAGCCGCCATGGCAAGTTTCGTGTAATAGGGAGAACCCCAAGCCAAGGTAACCGGCCGCACGTTCAGCTGCTGGGCTGCACTGACCTTGCTGATCATGCCGCGCATTTTGACGCCGTCCGCGCCGGAGAACAGATCCCATGACTGGATGGCTGTAGCGGACTGCGGGCTCGCGCAGGCACTCAGTCCTCCAGTTGCAAGCAGCCCTGTGGCAGCAGCTGCCGAGCGGAGGATTGAACGTCTGCTCATGCCTGTCCGGGGGCCAGCCGTTGGTTCCGGGGAGAGGTAACTCTCCCCGTGGGGCCGTGAGGGCCCGGGTTTTCTCGGTTCGTACATCGATGGTTCCTGCCCGACGCAACGCTTGTGAACTTACGTCTTTGATCAAGTTCTAACGTTAGAAACAATGGAGGGGTCGCTAGAGTTTGTCAAGGGTTGGCATGCCGTACCCGCTGAAACACTTACCGAAGGGGCCTAGACGTTGAATTCCGCAGGTAATCCACCCGCCCAGCCTCCCGTCCCGCGAACCAGGAGTGGCGAAGCCAGCGTCAAGGATGTGGCGCTGCTGGCCGGTGTCTCGTGGAAGACCGTGTCCAACGTTGTCAACAACAGGCCAAACGTCAGCGCGCGGACCCGGGAAAAGGTCCTGGCCGCCATTTCCGAACTCGGCTACCGCCCCAACCTTGCCGGCCGCCAATTGCGGCAGGGCACCTCCCACACTCTGGTCCTCGCCATCCCCGAAATTTCTTCGCCGTACTTCGGCAAGCTCGCGGAGGAACTCATCGCGGCGGCCAAACGCCGGGGCTACACAGTCCTGACCGAAGTCTTCGGAGAGGACCTGCAAACCGAGCGCACGGTACTGACGGGCTACCGGGACCGGCTGGTGGACGGCGTGATTTACAGCCCCCTGGGCATGGACCTGGAACTCTTCAGGACACGCACGGACACAACGCCCATGGTGCTGCTGGGCGAAAGGCTTACCGGCGCTGGCGTGCCCCACGTCAGCATCGACAACGACCGATCCGCCCGTGACCTGGTGCAGCATCTCGCCGCCCGGGGGCGCAGGCAGCTGGGCTTCATTGGTGGACGTCCAGACAGCGGCGAAGGCACCGCGTCCCTGCGGCTTGACGGATTCCGCCGGGGCCTGGAAGAACAAGGCCTTCCCTTCGAGCCGCGGCTGGTGCTCGACGTCGGGACCTACAGCCGGCAGGAAGGGGAACTGGCAGCCCTGCGGCTCCTTAATTCCGGTCTCGCCTGCGACGGCATTATCTGCGCCAGCGACGTCCTGGCAGTAGGGGCATTGCGCGCCTTCCGGCGCCGCGGCGTTGCCGTACCCGGGCAGATGGCAGTTGCCGGCTGGGACGATATTCCGGAGGCGGAATTCATGTCTCCATCACTGACCAGCATTGCCCCCGACATGGCTGCACTGGCGGAGGAAGCGTGCCGTCTGCTGCTGGCCGGCATCGGGGGCACGGATACGGGCCCGCAGGAGATTGTCATCAGCCACCAGCTCAAGGACCGCGAATCCACGTATTAGCCCGGGGCTACGCAACCGGGACCAAGCACCCCTGGGCTTCAACAAATTTCTAACGTTGAAAATTTGCTGATCCTGTTGTTCACTGGAGAGGAATCCACCGCCCCTCCCAAGAAGGACAGCTCTTGACGAACTCCGATGTGACTTCCGCCCAGCCCAAGCCGGAGCACCCCCGCCCACAGCTTTTCCGCCAGAACTGGATCAACCTCAACGGAACCTGGGGCTTCGAAATCGATGCATCCGACTCGGGACTGGAGCGGGGCCTGGTCACCCGCGAACTCCAGGGCGAAATTCTGGTGCCCTTCGCCCCGGAGTCCGCCTTGTCCGGCGTGGAGCACGTCGATTTCATGGAAGCTGTCTGGTACCGGCATACCGTAACCGTTCCGCAGGAGTGGGCAGGGCAGCGCATCCTGCTGCATTTTGGTGCGGTGGACCATGACGCCACAGTGTGGGTGAACGGCGTCGAAGTAGCGCGGCACCGCGGCGGCTTTACCCCCTTCAGCGCCGACCTCACCGGCGTTGCCGAAGCAGGCGCGGAAGCTCTGATCGTTGTCCGGGCCAGGGATTCCCGGCACGAAATGCAGGCGCGGGGCAAGCAGGCCACCTGGTACAACAACACCCACTGCCAGTACACCCGCACCACCGGTATCTGGCAGACCGTATGGATGGAGGCCGTTCCGGAGGTCCATATCAAGCGGCTCCGCATGACGCCCAACCTGGCAGAGTCCGCCATCACGCTGGAAGTGCCCGTCAGCCAGAACCGTGCCGGGCACAGCGTCAGTGCAGTACTCAGCGATAAAGCCGGCGTTACTGTGGAGTCGGCCACCAGGGCAGACCTGGATCTCACCCCGTCCCTGCGGCTGGAAATTCCGGCTGAATCCCTTCGCCCCTGGTCCATCGAGGATCCGTTCCTGTACGACCTCGAGGTGACCGTGCGCGATGCCGCCGGCACAGTCGTCGACCGGGTCGCCAGCTATGCCGCGGTCCGCTCCGTAGCACTGGACGGCAAGGTGGTCCGGATCAACGGCAAGGCTGTGTTCCAGCGGCTCATCCTGGACCAGGGGTACTGGCCGGAGTCGCTCATGACCTCGCCTAGCGAGGCGGCGCTGGTGGAAGACATCCAGCTGGCGATGAGCGCGGGCTTCAACGGCGCCCGCCTGCACGAGAAGGTCTTTGAGGAGCGTTTCCTTTACCACGCCGACCGGCTGGGCTACCTGGTATGGGGCGAGTTCGGCGACTGGGGGGTCTCCGGAGGCGGAACCGTGGGGCACAACCAAAAGCCCAGCGCGAGTTTCGTAGGGCAGTGGCTCGAAGTCCTGAAGCGCGACTTCAACCACCCCAGCATCATCGGCTGGTGCCCACTGAATGAGACGCACCAGATCATGCATGACAGGCCCACGGTGCTGGACGACGTGACGGAAGCCATGTTCTGGGCCACCAAACTGGCAGACCCCACCCGACCTGTCATCGACGCTTCGGGCTATTCCCACCGCATCCGCGAAACGGACATCTACGACTCCCACTCCTACGAACAGGACCCGGACCGCTTCCGAATCGAGCAGCAGGGCCTCTCCGAGGGCAAGCCCTTCATCAACCGCAGCCACGACGGCCAGGAGTACTCCGTCCCCTACGCGGGACAACCGTACTTTGTCTCCGAGTTCGGCGGGATCTGGTGGAACGAAGACGAGGCGCGGCGCGCTGCCCAGGAGGCCGGGCTCGGAACAGACGTTGCCACTTCCTGGGGCTACGGACAACGTGTAGGCAGTGAGGAAGAGTTCTACGAACGCTTCGACGGGCTCTGCAAAGCCCTGCTGGAGAACCCCGACATGTTCGGCTACTGCTACACGCAGTTGACCGATGTGTTCCAGGAGAAGAACGGCGTCTTCAACTTCGACCGCAGCACGAAGTTCGATGTTGACCGGCTCCGCGCCAGCCAGGCCCGGACGGCAGCCATCGAGGCCATGGAGGAAAGGGACGCACCCGGAATGTGACCGCCGCGGTCCTCCGGTTAACTGCGATTACTCCCTGTATCCCAGGGTTTCGAGGGCCTTTGATTCCCCCTCCGGGGCTGCCGGATAGTTGCTGCAACGCGCACATTCCGTTGCATCTTTCGCCCCTTTCCAAGGAGGAACCATGGCCTTCAAAACCAAGCCGGCCGCCGTCGTGGCCCTTGCCGTCTCAGCGCTGCTGGGACTGGCTGCCTGCTCCGATCCCGGCGCCTCGGCGGCGACAGCACCGTCGTCGTCCGCCACCAATTCCACCGGCAAGACCTTCAACCTTTCCCCCCAGCAGGACCGCTTCAAAGCCTCCGTAGACTCCGCGGCAGCAGCCCTGGTCCCGGAAGCCATCAAGGCCGACGGCAAGCTCACCGTGGTGACCACGGGCGGCGCGGCACCGCTCAGCCTGTTCGCCACGGACAACAAGACCCTGATCGGCAGCGAGGTGGACATTGCCTACGCCGTGGGCGAAGCACTGGGACTCCAGGTCGAGGTCCTGCCCGTGGCCTGGGCCGACTGGCCGCTGGGCATTGAGTCATCCAAGTACGAGGCCGTGCTCTCCAACGTCACCGTCACCGAGGCGCGCAAGGAAAAGTTCGACTTCGCCACCTACCGCAACGACCTGCTGGGCTTCTACGCCAAGAGTGATTCCGGCATCGGTGAGATCAAGGAAGCCAAGGACGTGGCGGGCAAGAAGATCATCGTGGGCTCGGGCACCAACCAGGAAGCCATCCTGGTGCGCTGGGACGACGAGAACAAGAAGAACGGCCTGGCGCCGGTTGAGTTCCAGTATTACGACGACGACTCCGCCTCGAGCCTGGCGCTCCAGTCAGGACGTGCGGACCTGACGTTCGGACCCAACGCGGCCGCCGCCTACAAGGCGGCGCAGGACGGGAAGACGAAGGAGGTGGGCACGCTGAACGGCGGCTGGCCGCTGACGGCACAGATTGCCTTCACCACGAAGAAGGGCAATGGGCTGGCAGTCGCGGCGCAGGCTGCGCTGAACCACCTGATCGAGGACGGCACCTACGCCAAGATCCTGGGCCGCTGGGGCCTCTCCTCCGAGGCCATCCAGAAGTCCGAGCTGAACCCGGCGGGCCTGCCCAAGAAGTAGCGGCCTGCCGACGAAGGAATCCCCGCCGGGTGAACCAGCAACTCGCTGGAGCCCGGCGGGGATTTTTCTTTGCTTTACCAGGAGGGCAGCGCGGGCACCGGGCCTGCCGCCTCAACATCTTCGGCGTCCCCGCGTGCCAGCCATTTCAGCAGGCCCTCCCGGTCCGATTCAACCCGCAGGCCGCCGTCACCGATGACCCACTCGTCGCGTTCCTCGGTAACCAGCGTCATCCCTGGCGCGCCCTTGGCCCGCATGGCACGTACTACGGCCTCGATGGCGTTCAACAGCGAATCGGGGTCAGCCTCTTCGATGGTCCAGGCGGTTTCCAGGTCATGGTGGTGCACCACCACCTCGGCAATCCGCAGCGCCACGATCGACGTGGCCGGCAGGTCCCGTCCCCCGATCTTTACTTCCGGTGCCGCAAGTTCTCCGGTCAACCGCTGGGCTTCCCCGGCGAAGGCGGCGGCCGAGTCCCGCACTTCAGCCAGGAGGTCCTCCCGTGGCGTGGCAGCAAGGGCGGCAATTGCCTGCGCGCGCGCTTCAGGGGACGCGTACAACTGGCGTTCCTCCCCGGAGGTTGCCCAGTCGATCAGCCCAACCAGGGCACGTCCGCTGGATGCGACGTGGGCGATGACGTGGGCACGGGTCCACCCTTCACACAGCGAAGGGGCAGCCAGTTCTTCATCGGACAAGGAGGAGACCGTGGCCAGGAACATGTCCGTCTCCCGGCCCAAGCGGGACAAGTCTGAGTGCAGCCGTGCTGGATTGATCATTCCGCCAGCCTAACCGGGGCGTCATGGCCCCGGCCATGGTTACGGCCCGCCTGGTTCATACCGGCCGCGTATGGACTAAGACTGGTCCTCCCGCCACCGCCAAAGAGCCGCCGCCACCGGGCGCATTGGGCCTGTTCGCGCTGGATCCATTGCAAATACAGCCCCTTTGATATGCGGAAACGGCACAATGCACCCCCGGCGGGAAACCGGGCATTTCCCTCATATGCCGTGTGTCACATTGGCTGTCAGGCTGGGGTGCCGAGGCCGCGGTCCGGATCCATCCGAATGCCGCAACGCCTCCACACCCGCCCCCCCCCCTGAAAGGACCTGCGCCATGACCCTGCCGCACCCCCAATCCACGATCTCCGAAAACCCGGGAAAGGAGGTCCGGACGGCCAACTGGGTGGCCTTCATCATCTGCGCCGCCCTCCTTTTTGATGGCTACGACCTGGTGGTTTACGGCACCGTCCTTCCGGGACTGCTCGCGGACGCGGGCCAAATCGGTCATTTCGATGCGGCCACGGCCGGCCTCCTGGGGTCCTGGGCCCTGATCGGCGTGCTGGTGGGGTCGCTGGCGTGCGGGGCGATCGGTGACTTCTTCGGCCGCCGCCGGCTGATGCTCGCGGGCATCGCCTGGTTCTCCCTGGGCATGTTCGCCACCGCCCTGGCCACTGACGTCACCGCCTTCGGGGCCCTCCGGTTTGCCACCGGGCTGGGCCTGGGCGTCGTCATCGCCAGCGCCGGCGCCACCATGGCCGAGTTCGCACCCGCGGGACGGCGTCAGTTCTACAACGCGATCGTGTACTCCGGAGTCCCCGCGGGCGGAGTGCTGGCGTCCGTCCTGGGCATCGCCTTCCTGGACAGCATCGGCTGGCGGGGCCTCTTCGTCATTGGATCCCTGCCCCTCCTGGTCATCCTGCCCATCGCCTGGCGGAAGCTTCCGGAGTCCCCGCGGTGGCTGTTGGCCCGGGGCAGGGAAGAGGAAGCGCTGGCCGCCGCATGGCGTACCGGAGTGCCGCTCGCCGAAGAGCAGGTGATCCGGGAGGCCGGCGCCGCTCCGCGGAAGTCCGGGTTTCCCGCCGTCTTCTCCCGCCAGTTCGCCGTGGCCTCGATCCTGCTGGGCCTGATGTCCTTCTGTGGTCTCCTGCTGACGTACGGGCTCAACACCTGGCTGCCCAAGATCATGGAGGGCTACGGTTACGGCCGGACCTATGCCCTGTTCTTCCCGCTGGCCCTGAACCTCGGCGCCGTGGTGGGCGGATTGGTGGCCTCCCGGATGGCGGACCGGAACGGACCGCAGCGGGTCATTGCTGCCACGTTTGCCCTCGCCACCATTTCCCTGGGATTGATGACGTTCAGCTTCCCGCTGCCGCTGCTCTTCACCTTCATCGCCACCGCAGGGGTGGGAACCCTGGGCACCCAGGTGCTGGTCTACGGTTTCCAGTCCAACTATTTCACCACCAATGCCCGCGCCGCCGGCGTCGCCTGGTGCGCCAGCGTGGGCCGGCTCGGCGGGGTCCTGGGCCCGATCATCGGCGGCTGGCTGGCCGCAGCGGGCATCGGCGGGGCAACAGCCTTCTACCTTTACGGAGCGGTAGCCCTGCTCGGCGGCGCCGTCACTGTCCTGGTGCCGCGCCAGCCCAGGCTCGAAGAAGCTGTGCCCGCAGCGGAGGAACAGCAAGATTACGTCGAAAAAGTATCTAAGTAAGGCTTTTTATGGTTACTCTATGAATCAATGAGGCCGCGCCGCGCCTCCCCCGGCCCGTTGGAAGGTGGCACCGGATGGACATCCGCCAGCTGAACTACTTCATCGCGGTGGCGGAGGAGCGGCACTTCGGCAGGGCGGCAAAGCGCCTGCACATGGCGCAGCCGCCCCTGTCCCAGCAGATCCGCCAACTGGAAGACCAACTGGGCGTCCAGCTGCTCAACCGCACCACCCGGCGGGTGGACCTAACGGCGGCGGGCCAGCTCCTGCTGGACCGCGGCCGCCAGATCGTCAACGACGTCGAGACGCTCCGGGCCGATGTCTACCAAGTGGGCAAGGGCGCCACCGGCGTCCTCCGGGTGGGGTTTTCCGGATCGGCAACCTACGGGGTCATGCCCCGGATCGCGCGGCTCACCAAGCAGGTCCTGCCCGGCCTGTCGCTGGCGCTGAACGGGGAGATGCTGACGCCGTCCATGGAAGCGGGGCTGCGGAACGGGACCCTGGACGCGGCGCTGCTGCGTCCCCCCGTTGCCTCCGAAGAGATCGACTACCGCGTGGTCAGCCAGGAGCCACTCGTCGTCGCGCTTCCCTCCTTCAGCGCCCTGGCGGTGGACCGGCCCGTGGCCATGCATGAACTGCAGGACCAGGACTTCATCGCCTACGCTCCGGAGTCCGTGCTGAACCGTATTACCTCGGACCTCTGCCGCCAGGCGGGCTTCCAGCCGCGGATCACGCAAGTGGTGGGTGAGACCTCCACAATGCTGGCGTTCGTGGCTGCGGGCGGCGGCATCGCCGTCATGCCGTCCAGCGTGCGCGCCTTCCAGCTCGAAGGCGTCGCGTACCGGGAAATCGACAACGTTCCGCCGGTGGAACTCGCCGTCGCCTGGCTGCGCGGCCACCGGTCCGCCCTCCTGCAAAACTTCCTGGACATCGTGGCCAGGGCAACCGCTGACGCCACCCCTGCCGGCACCCCCGCTCCCGCTGATGAAAGGCTCCTCCCGTCATGAAGATCGCAGCCATCGAGGCGATCCCCTACTCGATCCCGTACCGCCACCCGCTGCATTTCGCCTCCGGTTCCGTGCACGAGGCCGACCACGTCCTGGTCCGCGTCCACACCGACGACGGCGTGGTGGGCACTGCGGACACCCCGCCCCGCCCCTACACCTATGGTGAGACGCAGAAGTCCATCGTGGCGGTAGTGCAGGATGTCTTCGCCCCGCAGCTGGTGGGCACCGACGTCTTTGACCGGGAAAAAATCCAGGCCGTCCTGGCGCGCACCATCCACAACCAGACGGCCAAGGGCGCGGTGGATATCGCCGTTTGGGACGTCATCGGCAAGACCCTGGGGCAGCCCGTGACCAAGCTGCTGGGCGGCTATACCGATTCGCTGCGCGTCTCCCACATGCTCGGATTCAAACCCGCCAAGGAACTCCTGGCCTTGGCCCTGGAGTTCCGGGAAACCTACGGCATCAACACCTTCAAGCTGAAGACCGGCCGCCGGCCGCTGAACCTGGACATCGAGGCTGCCAGGGTGCTGCGGGAGGGCCTGGGCGAGGACGCCGAGCTGTACATGGACGCCAACCGCGGCTGGACGGCCAACGAGGCCGCCGAGGTGCTGCGCCGCACCGCCGACCTCGGCCTGCAGTTCCTTGAGGAGCCGGACGACGCCCGCGAAGTCCTGGGCCGCCGGCGCCTGGTCACCAACTCCCCCATTCCCATTGCCGCGGACGAATCCGCCGCCAACCTGGGCGAGGCGGCCCGCGAAATCCTGACCGGCGGGGCCAACCTGCTGTCCGTGAAGACCGCCCGGTCGGGCTTCACCGAGGCCGCCAAGATCGTTGGCATGGCCGAGGGCATGGGCATCGACGTCTACATCGGCAACCAGATCGACACCCAGGTGGGCACGGTCGCCTCCGTGGTGTTCGGCGCAGCCTTCGCCCACACCGCCAGGCGTGCGGCGGAGCTGTCCAACTACCTGGATATGACCGATGACCTGCTAGCGCAACCACTGGCCATCACCGGCGGCCGGATTCACGTTCCCGAAACTCCCGGCGCAGGCACCGATGTGGACGAGGACAAGCTGGCCCACTACCGCACCGACTGACACCCGTTCCTTCCACCGAGAGGTCACCATGAAGTACCTGGTCCATATGGACGTCAAACTGCCCGCCGGCATGCCCGCCGAAGAAGCCGCCGGCATCAAGGCAAAGGAGAAGGCCTACTCCCAGGAACTGCAGCGTTCCGGCAAGTGGCCCGAGATCTGGCGAGTGGTGGGCGAATACGCCAACTACTCCATCTTCGATGTCGAATCGAACGACGAGCTGCACGGGATTCTGCAGGACCTTCCGCTGTTCCCGTACATGGACATCACCGTGGTTCCGCTGGCCAAGCACCCGTCGGACGTCAAGTAGGCAGCAGTCCCCGCGGCGTTCCGGGTCAGTCCCTGGCCCGGAACGCGGCAGCAAGTTCGCTGCGCGACCGGATTCCCATCTTCCGGTACAGCCGCGTCAGGTGGTACTGCACCGTCTTTTCGGCCAGGAACAGGGACCGGGCCGCCTCCTTGTTGGTTGCCCCGGCAGCCACCAGTTCGGCGACGGCCTGTTCCTGGGCGGTGAGCTGTTGATGGTGGCTGCCCACCGAGGAGAGCACGGGATCCGCCGGGTCCGGCAGGTTCCCCACGTCGAGGCCGGTTGCCTTCAGCTCGCGGTCGCACCGTTCCACGTACGTGGCCGCGCCAAGGGTGTCGTACAGATCCCGCGCCGCCCGCAGCACCGATGAGGCCAGGCGCCGCTTTCCGGCCCGGCGCATGCTTTGCCCGAACGCGAAACTTATCCGCGCACGCAGATAAGGGCGGTTGAGCCCGCGAAGGTGCCCCAGCGCCGCCTCGAAGTACTCCCTTGCCGTGTCCGGGTCGCCCTGCGCGGCCAGCAGCCGCCCCCGCGCCCACGCCACGCGGGCCAGGTCCGAGGGGACTTCCCGTTCGCGGTGCACTCGCTCGAACGCGGTCAGGAACGTCTCAGCGGCATCGAGCTTGTCCGTCATGACCAGGGCGTTGACATACGTGTCCTGCCAGGGCCAAAAGGACACCCGCTGATCAGTCCAGGGGTCCAGCTCCGCCAGCGGCTGCATGGCAGCCAGGGCACTTTCGTAGTCCGCCCGTGCCTCGTGGAAGCGGGCGCGCGCCAGGCTGGCCGGGACCTGCATGGCGCGGTAGGTTCCCGGCTGCACCGCGGCCTGCGAGACGTAGTAGCGTGCGCGGTCCCAGTCGCCCCGCATGGACCACAGCTCGGCGGCCGTCCAATACAGCAGCGGCCGGATCAGCGGCATCCGCGAGGTCTCCAGCCGGACGCTGGCCCGGGAGATGGTGGCGGCGGCCGCATCCCAGTTGCCCAGCACAAGGTGGGTGCGGGCCAGCCAGGCCTCGGCCCACAGGGAGATCCGCAGCGATCCCCCGCGGTACTCCGTGGGGGCGGCCGACTCAAAATTCACCAGCGCGGATTCGGCGTTGTCCAAGCGCAGGGCCAGCCAGCCGGCACCCATCTGCACCCGTTGCTTCTGGGCATTCTCGGCCGCCTGGGCTGAGGCCCGCTGGTAGGAGGCCTCGGCGTCCGATATCCGGCCCTGGGCATACAGGCCCAGGCCGTAGATGGCTTCCGACTCGATGTGCGCCGGTGTTCCGGGCTCGGTCAGAGCCATGGCTCGTTCGGCCCAACCGGTGATCATCGGGCCGTCCCAGGAGGCCACCCCGTGGAGGACGAAACGCTGGGCCACCTGTGCTGCGGCAGCGGGTTCATGCTGCGGATTGCTGGTCCGCCAGGCCATCTCCAGTTGGCTTTGGGCGCTGTCGTTC
The DNA here is from genome assembly GCF_021800405.1 of Arthrobacter sp. FW306-07-I. Taxonomy (NCBI): domain Bacteria; kingdom Bacillati; phylum Actinomycetota; class Actinomycetes; order Micrococcales; family Micrococcaceae; genus Arthrobacter; species Arthrobacter sp. FW306-07-I. The sequence goes on from NZ_CP084550.1 coordinate 4,095,245, forward strand.
TGGCCGGACACCGTGGACAGGTACCCAAGCACCGAGGAGCGCAGGGGCGACGGCGGCAGGGCATCCACTGCCCCGGCCCAGGCCTGCGCCTGGGCCACATTGCCGGAGCCGACCAGGGCGTCGACGGCTTTCAGGAGCCGGAGGTTGCGGGCGCGGATATTGGGGGACAGCCGCGAGGCGGGGAACAGCGCGGTGGAGGCATCCTGCCACGCCCCGACCGTGGCCTGCCGCCGGGCGAAGTCTTCCAGTTCCGCGGCCAGGGTTTCGTCTGCGGCCGGGGTGGCGGCAACCCGGTGGCCCAACTGTTCGCCCTCGGACTGGACGGCCTCGGCGGCCTTCCGGTGCAGGGCAATGCGCCGGCTGGGGACGATCTGTTCGTAGACGGCTTCCGCGGTGCCGGGTTCCAGGAAGGCGACGGCGGAGCGGGACTGGTCCACGGACAGTCCCAGGAGCCCCGCACGGTGTCCCTCATCGAGTGCCGGCAAGACGGATTCCAGGCCGCCCACCCTGGCCACCTCAGCCAGGCCGGCGCCGGGGCCGAGCACAGCTGCGGCCTCCGCGGCGGCGACCAAGGCGGGGGACGCGGCGGCCAGGACGCTGCGGACCCTGGCGCGCACCCGGGAGGTGGGCGGCAGGGACGGGAACCACGACTGCCACGTTTCCGGCGGCAGCTCGCGGAGCAGCTCCACGATGGACTGGGCAATCCCGCCGGTGTGCGTCACCAGGCCGTGGGCCGCCGTCGCGCTGAGGTCCAGGCCGAACAGGCCCCGGGCCACGTCCTGGACCTGCTGCGGCGTGAGCGGTTCCAGTGGAATACGGACCACCTGGTGGCCGGTGAGGAAGTCGAGGACACCGGCGGGGACGCGGGACGCGTCACCAGGGTTCAGTGTCAGCAGGAACAGGACCCGCTTGTCGTGCAGCCTGCGCATGACGAAGGTGAGGACACGCAGGCTCTCCTCATCGAGCTTGTGGACGTCGTCGACGGCGACCACCACGCTGCCGTGCGTCTGCAGGCCTTCGAGATGGGTGCTGAGGGTGGAGGCGTAGTTGATCACCTGGTCGGGGGTCAGGGAGGCCACGGGCCCCGGCGCCACGGCCGGGCCGCCGTCGTAATCCTTAGCCGTCCGGAGCGGCAGGGTCCGCATGAGCTGGGAGTAGCCGGCCAGGGCGAACTGCGCCTCCCAGTCGTCCCCCATGGCGGACAGGACGCGGACGCCGCGGGCGGCCGTCCGGCAGTGGTCAAGGAAGAGTTCCAGGAGCGCGGTTTTGCCGGACCCGGACGGTCCGGAGAGGACCACGGTTCCCACCTTGCCCTTGCGGACGGTGCGGAGGATTTCCAGCAGCTGCTCGAACGCCGCGGCCCGGCCCGCCAGCGGGAAGCCCTCCGCCATCTCGCCCTGGGTGGAGCCCGCCGTCATGGCCGCCATCCTACCGGAGCGGCCTGGGCGCCCCCATTGCGCGCATCCACCGGATGCACTAGCCCAGGTCGCCGCCGGCCACAGGGAGGATGCTGCCGGTGAGGTAGGAGGCCTCGTCCGAGGCAAGGAACACGATGGGCGCTGCCTGCTCATCCAGGGTGCCGTAGCGCTTCATGAACGATGACTCCACCGTCTGGTCAACGATGGTCTGGTACCAGTCCTTCTCGGTGGCGGATTCGGCGTCCGGCCCGCGCTTGACCCTGCGCGGCGGGGCTTCCGTGCCGCCCGGGGCGGTGGCCACCACGCGGATGCCGTGCCCGGCAACCTCCATGGCCAGTGACTGGGTCAGGGCGTTCACGCCACCTTTCGCCGCGGCATAGGGCACCCGGTGCATTCCGCGGGTGGCTACGGAGGAGACGTTCACGATCGTGCCGGAGCCCTGCTCCATCATGGCCGGCAGGACTGCCCGGCAGGTCCAGAGCGTGGGGAAGAGGGAACGGCGGATTTCCTTCTCGATCTTGTCCTCGTCGTACTCCTGGTAGGGCCGGGCCCAGATGGTGCCGCCCACGTTGTTGACCAGGACGTCCACCCGCCCGTGGGCGGCCAGGGCTGCCTTGATGGCCTGGGTGGCGCCGGCGAAGGTCTCCAGGTCCGCGGTGACGGACGTCGCCGAGCCGTCCGAACCCGACGCCTTGGCGTCTTCCCCGATGCCACGGGCAACGTCGTGGACCAGGTCCGCGCGGTCCACCAGGACCACGGCGCCGCCCTCGGCGCCGATGCGTTCGGCCACCTTCTGGCCGATCCCCTGGGCGGCACCGGTGACGACGGCGACCTTGCCGCCGAACCTGCCCGGCGTCACGTATTGCCCGGCATACGGCGCGGCCATCAGTGGGCCGCCTTGGCGTCGATGGCACCGACCATGGTGCCCTTGGCATCCTGGGCGTGGGCCATGATGACTTCGCGCAGCCGGGCTTTGTCCCCGCGTTCAAAGGCGTCGACGACGTCGAGGTGGTCCTGCGTGACGCGCTCGAAGATCGGTGTGCCGGCTTCGAAGGCCGCGGCCATCTGGGCGTGGACGTCCAGGCGGCGGTAGGACTCCAGGAGCATCGGGTTGTCGCAGATCGTGAAGAGGTACTCGTGGAATTCCTCGTTGGTGCGTGCAAACGCGTCGGGATCGGTGATGTTTCCGGCCTGCACCGAACCGGTGGTGGCTTCGGCCAGGCGGCGGAACTGGCGCAGCTGCTCCTGGCTGAGCCGCCCCAGCAGCAGTTCGCTGACGGCAAGCTCCAGGCCCATGCGGGCATCCAACTGGGCGAAGCTGTCCTCCTTGCGGAAGTCCAGCCTGCCGGTCTCCAGCGAGGACACGGCCTCGCTGCGGCTCATGGTGTCGCCATCGGCCTGGATTTTCTCAACCGGAGCCGGGGCACCCGTTTCGGCGTCGCCTCCGGTGGTTTCCTTCGGCGCGAACCGTTCGAAGTAGAAGTTGGCGGGCTTGATGCCTTCGGTGTCCAGCCATTTGGAGACTGCGTTGACCATGGGCGGCGGGCCGCAGAGGTAGATGTCCACGTCGCCGTCGTTGAGGTGCTTCGGTTCGATGATCTGGGTGACGTAGCCCGTGTGCGGGGCGGAGGTGCCGGGCTCGGAGGCGATGTAGTCCCAGGTGAAGCCGGGCAGTTTCGCTTCATAGGCGCGCAGCCAGTCCAGGCCCACGATGTCGGCCTCGCGGGTGAGCCCGTAGATCAGGTGGACCGGCGTGGAGGGCGGGTTTTCGGCGAGCTTTTCCAGGATGGACAGCAGCGGGGCCAGGCCGGTGCCGCCGGCCAGGAGCAGCAGGGGCCGCTTGGGCTCGCGCAGGAAGAACGATCCGTAGGGGCCGGTGAAGTTGATGGTGTCACCCACGGCGGCGCGGTCGCGGAGGTACTCGGACATGACGCCCTGCGGGGTCACGCGGACCATGAAGGATGCGTCCTGGACCTCGGGGCCGCTGCTGAAGGAGTAGGAGCGCTCGGCGTCGGTGCCGGGAACTTTGAGGTTGACGTACTGTCCGGGGAGGAAGGCCAGCGCGTCGCGGTTGTCCACCTCAAGGGTGAAGGACACGGTGGTGTCCGTGTGCCGGTTGAGTTCCTTGATGGTGGAGGTGAAGGATGCGGCTGCCGTCTTCGCCGATTCGGACGTTGCCGGGATCTGGATGGCGAGGTCAGACTCCGGCACGGCCTGGCAGGTGAGCAGGTAGCCCTTTTCGAGTTCGTCCTCCGTCATGGCGTCGTCGATGAAGTCGCCCGGGTCGAAGGAACCGGAATCGCAGAAGGCCTTGCAGGTGCCGCAGGCGCCGTCCCGGCAGTCCGATGGAATGTTGATGCGTGCCTTGTAGGCGGCGTCCATGACGGTCTCATAGTCGCCGACCTTGATGACTTTGGTGACGCCGTCCTCGAAGCTGAGGGCTACTTTGTGGCCCATGGGGTCCTCCTGACTGTCCGGGCGCGCCATCGCGGTCCGGAAAAAGTTATGGCGTGCCCGGTGGGCACAGGGTGGAAAATGCCGTGCGGCGCCCGCAGGTCCCGGGCGCCGGCTGCTGGCAGGTCAGATCATGTAGACGTCCACCACGTGGTGGATGTAGTCGTTCTTCAGGACCACCTTCTTCTTCAGGATCACCGGCTGCGGACCTGAAAGGTCCAGGGTGTAGTAGCTGGTGCCGAAGTAGGTGTCCGTCGTGTTGTAGCGGAAGTAGAGGGTGAACCAGTTGAAGCGCACGTCCACTGTGGCGCCGTCGTTCGCCAGCACCTCGACGTCCGTGATGTTGTGGCCCGTGCGGGGCTCCGGGAGGGAGGTGGCCGAGGACCTGTCGGTCTTGATCCGGAACACCCGGTCCTCGATGCCGCCGCGGTTGTCGTAGTAGATCAGGGAGATCTCGTTCTGGGGGTCCTGCGTCAGCTGGTCGTCCACGTCCCAGGCCGGCATCCAGAATTCGGAGTCCGGGTGGTAGCACTCCAGCCATTCGTCGAACTGTCGGTCATCCAGCAGGCGGGCTTCCCGGTAGAGGAACGCGCGGACGGTTTCGAGGGTTGCGATCTCCTCCGTGGTCTTCAGGGCCGGGGCGGTGTGGGTCAGGTTGGTCATGGGTTGTGCGCTCTCTGTGGTTCGGGCGGGCTCTCAGGCGGAGACGGGAACGGATTCCGGGGCGGAACGCTCCTCTTCCTCCGCCAGGGCCCGGTCCATGACTTCCTTCCAGTACCCGTGCTGGATGGGGTAGAGCCCTTCGTCTTCGGTGCGCATGCCGGAGGCGATCACCCGGGTCATGCCCAGGGCCTGTGCCTGCTCATCCGGGCCGCTGATCTCGTGGGCGGAGCCGCGGGTCATGTCGTTCCACGGGGCGCTGGTGGCCCAGTAGGTCTTGTTGCAGGAGCGGAATTCCTCCAGGTCGTCCGGCGTGGCCATGCCCGTGGCGTTGAAGAAGTCCTCGTACTGGCGGATGCGCTTGGAACGGTTCTCCTGGGACTCGCCCTTGGGGGCGATGCAGTAGATGGTCACCTCGGTCTGGTCCGCGGAGATGGGCCGGAAGTGGCGGATCTGGGAGGAGAACTGGTCCATGATGTAGACGTTCGGGTACAGGCAGAGGTTGCGCGAGATGTTGATCATGAAGTTCGCCATCTCCTCGCCGTACTTGGCCACAAGCTCGTCGCGGCGGTCCCACAACGGGCGGTCCTGGGGGTTGGTCCATTCCTGCCACAGCAGCAGGTGCCCGTGGTCGTAGGAGTAGAACCCGCCCTTGACTTTGCCCCACTTGCCGGCGTCCATGGCCTTGGTCTTGTTGGCGGAGTCACCGGCGCTGCGGCGGGCCGTGGTGGCTGCGTAGTTCCAGTGCACTGCGGTGACGTGGTAGCCGTCCGCGCCGTTCTCGGCCTGGACCTTCCAGTTGCCGTCGTAGGTGTAGGTGGAGGAACCGCGCAGCACTTCCAGGCCTTCGGGCGACTGGTCAACGATCGAGTCGATGACCTTGGTGGCATCGCCCAGGTGCTCCTCGAGCGGGAGCACGTCGGCCTTCAGGGAGCCGAACAGGAAGCCGCGGTAGGACTCAAAGCGGGCCACCTTGGTGAGGTCGTGCGAGCCTTCCTTGTTGAAGGTCTCGGGGTAGCCGGCGTTCCGGGAGTCCTTGACCTTGAGCAGCTCGCCGGAGTTCTTGAAGGTCCAGCCGTGGAACGGGCAGGTGAAGGTGGTGCGGTTGTCCGTCTTGCGGCGGCACAGCATGGCGCCGCGGTGCGAACAGGCGTTGACCAGGCAGTTGAGCTTCCCGTCCTTGTCCCGGGTGATCATCACGGGGGTACGGCCGATGTAGGTGGTGAAGTAGTCGCCCACGTTGGGGATCTGCGACTCGTGGGCGAGGTACACCCAGTTGCCTTCGAATATGTGCTTCATCTCGAGTTCGAAGATCTCCTGGTCGGTGAAGATCTCGCGCTTGGCCCGGATGACGCCGTTCTCGCGGTCGTCGATCAAGGCGTCGGCAAGGACCTCGCGGGCATGGATCAGGTTCTCGGTCATGGCGTGCTCCTTCATTGGAGATTGCTGGACGGACGGGCGGAGGTCCACTCGGGAAGAGGCTTCGGCGGCGGACGTTATCCAGCAATTCTTACCGCTCGTGATTGGCCTCACATCAGGCAAATACCTAGGTTCCACCAAGGGTGTCTTTATGTACTGATAATGACTCAAAAGACGCCTAGTTGATATTTGTAGCGTCCTTATCTGCGGCCCTACGATTGAGACCGAGATCACGCGGTGCCGAGCAGGGCAGGTGGAACGTTCCGCCCAGCAGCCCGCGTGGGGAGCAGGAGCCCTTCCTGTCCCATTCAATGAAGAAGGTGGACATCGTCATGACCCAGACCCCAACGGACAGCCGCACGGAAAACGAAGGCACCGCCGTCGAAGCAGGCTCCAAGGCAACCGAACGCTTCGCCGCGTCAGGCAAGCTCTCCCGGGTGGATGTATCCAAGGAACGGGTGAGCCTGCTGGCCGGCGCACTGATCAAGGCCGCCAACGACATCGTCGTGGAGCACCAGGTCACCTATGAGGAATACAACGCCCTTAAAGCATGGCTGATCAAGGTGGGCACGGACGGTGAATGGCCGCTGTTCCTCGACGTCTGGCTTGAACACACCGTTGAGGACGTGAACTCCCAGGACCGACCCGGCACCGTGGGCACCATCGAGGGCCCCTACTACGTCCCCAACTCCCCGGAACTCCAGACGCCTGCCACCGTGGAAATGCGCGACGACGAAGAGGGCACCCCGCTGCGGTTCACCGGCCAGTTCACCGACACCGACGGCAACCCCATCCAGGGTGCCCAGGTGGAGATCTGGCACGCGGACGCCGCCGGTTTCTACTCCCAGTACGCCCCGGGCATGCCCGAGTGGCTCTTCCGGGCCACCGTCAAGGCCTCGGACGACGGCCGGTTCGAGATCAACACCATGCGTCCGGCGCCCTACCAGATCCCCACGGACGGCGCCTGCGGACAGCTGATCAACGCCGCGGGCTGGCACGCCTGGCGTCCGGCGCACATCCACATCAAGGTGTCCGCGCCGGGCTACGAGCCGGTCACGCAGCAGCTGTACTTCCCCGGCGACCCCCACAACGCGGACGACATCGCCTCGGCGGTGAAGCCTGAACTGATGCTGGACCCCCGCCCCCGTTCCGACGGAAAGGGCGAGGAAGTAGTTTATGACTACGTCCTGGCAAAGCAGGGCCAGAAGAAGTAGCACGCAAACTGGGAGATACCCCCGCACGGAGGCGCTCCGGAGCTGATGCTTCGGAGCGCCTCCGGTTTTTCCGCGCCAGCCAGGAGTTCCGATGAGCCATACCCGCCCCGACCCGGCCGCCACATCCGCCGGGTCAGCCCCGCCGGCGCCGGAACCCCTGTTGGAGCGCCCAGGGGTCAGGCCCGCAGGTCCGCGCCGGGTTCTTCGCGACCTGGGCCTGTCGTACGTCTCCAACGGGGCAATCGGGCTCATCTTCGCGGCGTCCGGACCCATCGCCGTCACCCTGGCCGTCGGGACGGCCGGCGGCCTGACCCAGGGCCAACTGTCGTCCTGGGTTTTTGGCATCCTTTTCTCGGGCGGCGCGGCGACCCTGCTGATGTCGCTCATTTACCGGCAGCCCCTGGGCTTCGCGTGGTCCATCCCTGGCACGGTGCTCCTGGGGCCGTCCCTTCAGCACCTGGCCTTCCCCGAAGTCGTCGGGGCCTTCTTCACCTCCGGCGTGCTGATCCTAGCCCTGGGCGCCACCGGGGTGGTGCGCAAAGCCATGGCGCTGGTGCCCATGCCGCTCGTAATGGCCATGGTGGCTGCGGTGTTCCTGAAGTTCGGCACAGACATCGTCGCCGCAACCCAGGACAACCCGGCCGTGGCTGCTCCGATGGTGGCCGCGTTCCTGGTCCTTACCGCAGTTCCCATGCTTGGCAGGTTCCTGCCGCCGGTCCTGGGCACACTGGTGGCGGGCTGCATCGCCGTAGCGGCCAGCGGCCAGTTCAACCTTCCGCCCGGCGGACCGCTCGTGGCCACCCCGGTTTTCACTGCCCCTGAATTTACGTGGGCTGCCCAGCTCGAGCTGGTGGTTCCGCTGGCCCTCACCGTCCTGTTCGTTCAAAATGGCCAGGGCATCGCAGTCCTCCGTGCCGCCGGCCATCAGCCGCCCGTGAATGCCTTCGCCATTGCCTCCGGCGCTTTTTCGGTGCTGAACGCCGGCTTCGGCGCCGTTTCGGCCTGCGTCACAGGCCCCACCAACGCCCTGTTGACCTCGTCCGGGAAGCGGGAGCGCCAATACACGGCCGCCGTGGCGTATGGCCTGCTGGCCCTGGTGTTCGCTGCTTTTGCTCCCACTCTGACCCGGCTGATGCTCGCCGCGCCCAAGGAGTTTGTGCTGGCGTTGGGCGGCATCGCGATGCTGCGGGCCCTCCAGCAGGCCTTCGTCGCGGCCTTCGCCACCAGCTTCACCCTGGGCTCGCTGGTGACGTTCGTGGTGACCATCTCCGGCATGAACCTCTTCAACATCCATGCAGCCTTCTGGGGCCTGGTCATCGGCTACGGGGTGTCCCGCCTGCTGGAGCGCGCGGACCACGCCCAGCCGTGAGGCGGGAACGGGCGCGTGCCACAGAACCCGGCGGGGATTCTTCCGTGTCAGCGCGGGTCCGGTTCAACCGCCAGGCCAGCCGGTGCAGGAAAGTTGCTGTCCTGCTCCGGAACGCCAACCACGCCCGCCGCTTCCACCCGGGCTTCGCGATGACCTGTGGGGCGTGTGGCAGTGCGCTCCCGCCGGCGCGGATGGCGCCCGCAAACAAGAGGGCAACGAGGCTTGCGCTTTCCATCTTTCTCCAAGCTGTACTGATAAATCCCGGGTGTACCAGTACCCTGCCCGGCAGAAGAAGGCTTCAAACATCAATCGACAGGCCGGCAAGTACGCCGCTCCATGGTTAGGCAGGTGCAGTGTTAGGCAATAGTCTGGCCAGATGGGGACCAGTGCCGTGAACTCGGGCGAACAGACTGACAGGCAATCGCGCATCCTTGACGCAGCAATGGACCTGCTGTCCCGGCACGGTATTTCGGGCGTCAGTATGCGGGCAGTGGCGCGCGAAGCCGGCGTGGCGCTGGGCCTGGTCAACTACTACTTTGATGACAAGACCACCCTGATCCGGGCAGCCCTGGGCAGGGTGGATGAACACGATCTCTTGCTCGTTGCGCCGGACCCGTCGGTGCCTCCCGATGAGCAGCTTCGGAAGGCGCTCCGGCGGGTGGCAGCCGCCGACCTGCTCACCACCCGCTACCTGTCCCTGCGCCTGCATCTTTGGGCCCTGGCCCAAGCCGACGAAGATTACGCGCAGATCAACGCCGCCGCCTTTGACCGGTACATCGACGGGCTCGCCGCGCTGGTGTCCAGCGCCAAGCCCGACCTGCCCTGGCTGGCGTGCAGGGAGCGGGCTTCGGACATCGTGGTCATCCAAAACGGCATGTGGCTGACGGCGCTGCTCGGGGTGGACAAGGCCTCCATTCAACGAAGTATCACGCGGACGGAAGAGATCGCGTTCGCGCCGATCCCCCATCCTGACCGGGGCGAAAGAGACTAAAAACGCGGGGCCGGACGACGCCTAAAGCGCCGGCCGCAAGGCAACCGTAGCTGCATGAGCAGCATTGAACAAGTGTTCAAGAAATCTATTGAACACTTGTTCAAAGTGCATTACTGTCCTCCGTATGACTTACGCCACATCAACGCAGGACCTTGTTCCAGGCGTCGAAACCGACACAGCGTCCACCCTGTTCATCAACGGCAAGTGGGAACCGGCATCCTCCGGCGCTGTACGCGAAATCCGGAATCCGGCCGACGGCGAACTGGCGGCCATCGTCTCCGAGGCCGGCCGGGCGGACGCTGAACGCGCCATCGCTGCCGCCCGCTCCGCCTTCGACTCCGGCGTCTGGTCCGGCGTTCCGGCACCGGAGCGCGGCGCCTTCCTCCTGAAGGTTGCCGCCGGGCTGCGCGAACGCCGGGAAGAGTTCGCCCGCGCTGAGTCCCTGGACACCGGCAAGCGGATGGTGGAAAGCCGCATCGATATGGACGACATCGCCGCCTGCTTCGAATACTTCGGCAGGCTTGCCGGGCAGCAGGCGGGCCGCGTGGTGGACGCCGGGGACCCCGCCGTCGTGAGCAGGATCGTCTACGAACCCGTGGGTGTCTGCGGCCTCATCACGCCCTGGAACTACCCCCTCCTCCAGGCCGCGTGGAAGATCGCCCCGGCCCTCGCCGCCGGCTGCACCTTCGTCCTCAAGCCCTCCGAGCTCACCCCGTCCACCAGCATCCTGGCCATGCAGCTGCTGCAGGACCTCGGCCTGCCGGACGGCGTGGCCAACCTCGTCACCGGCACCGGCCCGGAGGCGGGCGCACCGCTTTCGGAACACCCCGCCGTCGACCTCGTCTCCTTCACCGGCGGCCTGGAAACCGGCAAGCGCATCGCCGCTGCCGCCGCCGGCACCGTCAAGAAGGTGGCCCTGGAGCTTGGCGGCAAGAACCCCAACGTGGTCTTCGCCGACGCCGACTTCGACGCCGCCGTGGACAACGCCCTCAACGGCGCGTTCGTCCACTCCGGCCAGGTCTGCTCCGCCGGGGCCCGGCTGCTGGTGGAGGAATCCATCGCCGAACGCTTCGTGGACGAGCTGGTCCGCCGCGCCCAGGACATCAAGCTCGGCGGCCCCTTCGATGACGCCGCCGAAACCGGCCCCCTTATTTCCGCCGCGCACCGGGACAAGGTGCACGCCTACGTCCAGCGCGGCATCCAGGAGGGTGCACGGCTGCGCACCGGCGGCGCCGCGCCGCAGGGAGAGAAGTACGACGCCGGGTTCTACTACCAGCCGACCATCCTGGACCAGGTGCAACGCGGGATGTCCGTGGTCACCGACGAGGCATTCGGCCCGGTGGTTACCGTGGAAACATTCCGCACCGAGGACGAGGCCGTCGCCACTGCCAACGACACCATCTACGGCCTGGCCGGCGCGGTCTGGACGCAGGACGCCGGCAAGGCGCAGCGCGTGGCATCCCGGCTGCGGCACGGCACCATCTGGATCAACGACTACCACCCTTACCTCCCCCAGGCCGAGTGGGGCGGCTTCGGCCAGTCCGGCGTCGGCCGCGAGCTTGGCCCCACGGGCCTGGCCGAATACCAGGAAGCCAAGCACATCTACCAGAACACCAGCCCGCAGGTCACCGGCTGGTTTGCTGACCACGGCAAGGAGAACTAGATGCACTTCGACAACATCGACGACGCCACCCAACGCGGTTTCGATTACGTCGTCATCGGCGGCGGGTCCGCGGGTGCCGCCGTGGCCGCCCGGCTGAGCGAGGACCCGGACGTGACCGTGGCCCTCGTGGAGGCAGGCCCGGATGACCGGAACATCCCCGAGATCCTGCAGCTGGACCGCTGGATGGAGCTGCTGGAATCCGGTTACGACTGGGACTACCCCATCGAGCCGCAGGAAAACGGCAACTCGTTCATGCGGCACGCCCGCGCCAAAGTGATGGGCGGCTGCTCCAGCCACAACTCCTGCATCGCCTTCTGGGCACCGAGGGAGGACCTGGACGAGTGGGAAGCCAAGTACGGCGCCACCGGCTGGAACGCCGACGCCGCCTGGCCCCTGTACCAGCGGCTGGAAACCAACGAGGACGCCGGACCGGACGCACCCCACCATGGGGACTCAGGCCCCGTTCACCTGATGAACGTGCCCCCGGCGGATCCTGCCGGCGTCGCGCTTCTCGATGCGTGCGAGCAGTCGGGCATCCCCCGCGCCAAATTCAACACCGGAACCACCGTGGTCAACGGCGCCAACTTCTTCCAGATCAACCGCCGTGCTGACGGCACCCGCGCCTCCAGCTCCGTCTCCTACATCCATCCCATCATCGACCGCCCCAACTTCACCCTGCTGACCGGCCTGCGCGCCCGCCAGCTGGTGTTCGACGCGGACAAGCGCTGCACCGGTGTGGACGTGGTGGATTCCGCCTTCGGCCGCACCCACCGCCTCACCGCGCACCGCGAGGTGGTCCTGTCCACCGGCGCCATCGACTCCCCCAAACTGCTCATGCTCTCCGGCATCGGCCCGGCCGCGCACCTCGCCCAGCACGGCATCGAGGTCCTGGTGGACTCCCCCGGCGTAGGCGAGCACCTGCAGGACCACCCGGAAGGCGTGGTGCAGTTCGAGGCCAAACAGCCCATGGTTCAGACCTCCACCCAGTGGTGGGAGATCGGCATCTTCACTCCCACGGAGGACGGCCTGGACCGCCCCGACCTGATGATGCATTACGGGTCCGTCCCGTTCGACATGAACACCCTGCGGCACGGCTACCCCACCACGGAGAACGGCTTCAGCCTCACCCCCAACGTCACGCACGCCCGCTCCCGCGGGACGGTCCGGCTGCGCAGCCGCGACTTCCGCGACAAGCCCATGGTGGACCCGCGCTACTTCACCGACCCCGGGGGCCACGACATGCGCGTCATGGTGGCAGGCATCCGCAAGGCCCGCGAAATCGCCGCCCAGCCCGCCATGGCGGAATGGACCGGCCGCGAACTCTCACCCGGCGTCGAGGCGCAGACCGACGAGGAGCTTCAGGACTACATCCGCAAGACCCACAACACCGTGTACCACCCGGTGGGCACCGTCCGCATGGGAGCGGACGACGACGGGATGTCACCTTTGGATTCCCGGCTGCGGGTCAAAGGCGTCACCGGCCTCCGGGTCGCCGACGCGTCCGTCATGCCCGAACACGTCACCGTCAACCCCAACATCACCGTCATGATGATCGGCGAGCGCTGTGCCGCCCTGATCAAGGCTGATTACGCCGGCGCCGACGCCCTGGAAGAGAAGGAGCTCACCACGTCCCTGGCCTGAGCGGCAGGCCTGAACGGGGCCCGCACATCCCAACAATGCGGGCCCCTCCACCAAGCAATATCCGCCGCACCCCAGGGCGGCCGGCCCATCGTGCTTTTCTGATCTAGGAGTCCATATTGGAACCCAGCAAGAGTATTGATTCAAGCGGCATGGACGAATTCGGCTACACCCAGACCTTGGACCGAAGCATCGGCAAGTTCGCCAGCTTCGCCGCGGGTGTCAGCTACATCTCCATCCTCACCGGCGTTTTCCAACTGTTTTACTTCGGCTTTTCCATGGCCGGCCCGGCGTACGCCTGGTCCTGGCCCATCGTGTTCGTCGGCCAGCTGATGGTGGCCCTGTGTTTCGCCGAGTTGGCGGGCCGTTACCCGGTTGCCGGCTCCGTCTACAACTGGGCCAAGCGGCTCGCCTCCGGAACCTCCTCCTGGCTGGCCGGCTGGCTGCTGCTGTTGTCCTCCATCATGGCCCTGGGCTCCGTGGCCCTGGCCCTGCAGATCACCCTCCCCCAGCTATGGGAGGGCTTCCAGTTCGTCGGTGACGGCACCGGCCCCTACGACTTCGCCATGAACGGCGTGGTGCTGGCCACCATCATGATCACCATCTCCACGCTGATCAACGCGTTCGGTGTGAAGCTGATGACCCGGATCAACAGCATCGGCGTCTTCGTGGAGCTCATCGCCGCCGTGCTGCTGGTCCTCGCCCTCGGCTGGCACGTGGTGCGCGGACCCGAGGTCTTCTTCCAGACCAACGGCTTCGGTGAAGGCAACGACCTTGGCTTCTTCGGCGTCTTCCTGATCGGCGCCATGGCCTCCGGCTACGTCATGTACGGCTTCGACACCGCCAGCTCCCTCGGCGAGGAAACCAAGGACCCCAAGAAGACCGCACCCAAGGCCATCCTGCGGGCTGTCACGGCGTCCTTCGTGCTCGGCGGGCTAATCCTGCTGTTCGGCATCCTGGCCGCCCCGGACCTCGCGGACCCCCAAGTGGGATCTCCCGACGGCGGGCTGCAGCACATCGTGCTCTCCGTCCTGGGTGGACCCTTCGGCAAGGCCTTCCTGGCCTGCATCGTGGTGGCCGTGGTGGTCTGCACCCTGGCCGTGCACGCCGCCGCCATCCGCATGATGTTCGCCATGGCCCGCGACAACAACCTGCCTTTCAGCCGGCAGCTCAGCAAGGTGGACCCGGTCCGCAGGACCCCCACGGTCGCCGCGATCGTCATCGGCATCATGGCGGTCATCCCGCTGCTGGTCAACGTCATGCAACCGGCCATCTTCACCATCCTGTCCAGCATCAGCATCGTGCTGATCTACCTGTCCTACCTCCTGGTCACGGTGCCCCTGCTGCGCAAGCGGTTCGCCAGGAAGTGGCCCATCCTGGATGACGGTTCCGAGCCCGGGTTCTGCATGGGCAAGTGGGGGCTGCCCGTGAACATCCTGGCCGTCCTGTGGGGTGCCGCCATGACCATCAACCTGGTCTGGCCGCGACCGGAGATCTACAACTCGGTGCCGCCGTTCGAGTGGTACCTGCAGTGGGGCGGGGTGATGTTCGTGGCTGCCGTGGTTGTCGGCGGGGCCCTGCTCTACCGCCTGAAGATCCGGCACCAGACCGGCGTGCTGGCCGAGCACGCCGCAGCCGTGTCCGCCCATCCGTCGTCCAATGACCCTCGGTATGACGCAGCGGAGGAAGTGGCGCCGGCCAACGCGGTCCTGGCAACCGAAGGCTAGCAACACCACATCAATAAAGGTCGACGGCGGCACTCGCTTGGCGGTTTCTAGGGGTCGTTGCAACACTGCTGGTGTTATGTGGTCATTAGTAGATCACGCAGACGCTCGGCTGGGGTGTCCCAGCCGAGCGTTTTGCGTGGTCGGCTGTTGAGTTCTTGGGCGACGTGTTCGAGGTCTTCGGGGCCATAGATGGATAGGTCCGTGCCTTTTTCGAAGTATTGGCGCAGCAAGCCATTGGTGTTTTCGTTGGAGCCGCGTTGCCAGGGGCTGGCGGGGTCGCAGAAGTAGACCTGCATGTCCGTGGCCATGGTGAAGGATTTGTGGGCTGCCATTTCCGCGCCCTGGTCCCAGGTCAGGGAGCCTCGGAGGTGTTCGGGGAGTGTCTTCATCGTGGCGATGAGGCCATCACGGACGGTTTCGGCGGTGTGGTCTCCGGGCAGATGGACGAGCATGACGTATCTGGTGGTGCGTTCAACGAGGGTGGCGATGGCGGACTGGTTGCTTGCCCCGGTGATCAGGTCTCCTTCCCAGTGTCCTGGAACGGCGCGGTCTTCAACTTCGGGTGGGCGTTCGGAGATCATCACCATAGGGTCAGCGAAGCGGGGCTGCCGCTGCTGGGGGTCCTTGTGAGGCTTACGGCGCGTCCGGCCGGTGCGCAGAGCTGCCTGGACTTCACGTTTGAGTCCTCCGCGGGCCTGGAAGTAGAGGGCCTGATAGATCGTTTCTGGGCTCACGCGCATCTCCGGGTCGTTGGGAAACTTCCTGATCAGCTTGTTGCTGATCTGTTCCGGTGACCAGCGCCGAAGCAGCTTCTTCTTCACATACTTTCGTAACCGGTGGTGAGTGACCAGCTTGCTGTCCTTGGGCCGGGGCCGCCGGGCGGTCGCGGCACGTTGGGCTGCATAGGCGTAATACTTCCCATCGTTGACACTGTTCCTGGCCAGTTCCCGGCTGATGGTCGAGGCGGACCGGCCCAGCTCCCTGGCGATCTTCCGGACCGGTGTGCCGGCAGCGCGGAGGTCAGCAATCCGTTCCCGGTCCTGCAAAGTCAGGAATCTGGCATCCAGTGGTTTCTCCAAGGCCGCAAGTGCGGGAAACGCGCCAGAATCGGTGATCGCTTCGTCGGTGGTCAGTGTCATCACACCACTGGTGTAATCGACCCGGCGGCCATCACGGTAGATTCGCCCGTTCCGTGTCCTTCTGACCCCGTTGTCCCATTCCTGGGCCGTGCACCGGTTAATGCCCAGTTCTTTGGCAGCCTCCCGGCGTGTCATTCCAGCTTCGCGGAGCTTGCGGAAATCCTCACGGCTGGGGCCTTCCGTGCGTTTCCGCGCAAGCCCGGCCTTCTGGGTCCACTTGTAACAAGTTTGACGGCTCAACCCCAGTTCGGCAGCGGCAACCGTAGTGCTACCGGTACGCGCCAAAGCCTTGAAGAACGCTGCCTTCACCTCCGGGGTTACTCTCGCCCCACGGACATTCCCGCCATTTATGGTGCCGGCAGATATTCCCGCCTCACGCAGCCACCGGTAGCACGCCGACGGTTTAAGCCCGAGCTCAGCCGCGGCAAGAGCAACACTCCCCGCGCTTGCCAGTGCCCGGAAGAACCCTTCCCTTTCCCCGGAGGTATAGCTCCGTCGAGGGGTCCTGCCCTCGCTTAAAGACGACATGGTCGTTGCAACTCCCAAAACTAAGGGGTGTTGCAACGACCACTAGAACCCAAGCTTGAGTGCCGCCGTCGACCTTTGTGCGTGGTGCCCGCCTGCCATGTTGAGAACCGGCGTCACACAACGGAACCGCCATCGGCTCCGGACCGGCAACGCCCTACCCTTGACAGGTGACATTGACTAAGATCCGCACCGCCGCCGCGAGCTCCATCGCCGCCGCTGGCCTCCTGCTTACCCTCGCCGCCTGCTCCACCCCGGCGGCCAACCAGCCAAGTTCCTCCGCCCCGGCTTCCTCCTCGTCCGCTTCATCCAGCGCCAGCGCTGCTTCAACCTCCGCCGGCCCCTGCGCCGGCGTGAAGGTCATCGTCGATTCCGGCGCCCTGAAGCAGGCCGCCGCCGACACCTCCACCTGCGTGTCCGTGGATGGACCCACCGTGGCATCGGACGTGCTGGGCAAAGCCGACGTGAAGATCGAAGGCACCGCCAAGTACCCCACGAGCTTCGCGTGCCGCGTCAACGGCGTGCCCGCTGCGGACTTCGACATCAAGCACAAGGGTGGCACTACCCGCGAAGCGTGCGATGACAAAAACACGGTCTCTTATTGGGCCCTCTGGGTGAAGCCCGCCGCCGGCACGTGGGCTTACGCGCAGGAAGGCCTGGACAGCCTCAAGCTCAGCCCCGGTGAGAGCCTTGAACTGCTCTACACCGTGGACAACGAACCGGCAGCACCTGCGTCATGACCTTCCGGCCCGCGCCGTTGCGCGCAGCGGCAGTTCTCGCCGCTGTGTTCATCGCGGCGCGGGTCGTCTATCGCGTCCTCTTTAACGGAGCCGGAACCGGCAGTCCGGTCCTGCTCAATCTCCCGCCGCTGCGGCTTCCCGCCCCGTACGCCCACGTGGTGTTCCTCGGTCCGGTGACCGGGCCCGGGCTCTGGCAGGCTTTTCTGTCCGCGCTGCCGATCGCGCTGACCATCCTAGCTTTTGGCCTGCTCAATGCCTGGGTGGATGTGTCCCGCGGCTTCGTGAAGCTGGCCCGCGGCGGCCCCCTGCAGGGCGTTGCCCGGATGCTGGTTGTCGCGTGGGCTGCGCTACCCGCCCTTTCCGACGCCGTCGCCTCGGTCCGCCTGGCCTTCCGGCTCCGGGGCGAAAAGTTCGGACCGCGCGCCCTGGTGCCGATCCTCGAGCGGACCCTGGAGCACGCGGGCCGGGTTGCCGCGGCCCTAGAGCTGCGCGGGTTCGGGAGCCGGGCATCCCGCCAAGGACATCACGACGACGGCGCTCCCCTTCTGGTGCGCGACGCGCAGTTCCGCATCGCTGACACGTGCATCCGGGTTGATTCGTTTGCCCCGTCGGCCGGGTCCGTCGCGGTGATCACCGGGCCCACGGGCTCTGGCAAGTCCACCATTCTGCGCGGCATTGCAGGCCTCCTTTCGCACGTGGACGGCGGGAGCGTGTCCGGCACGGTACGAATTGCCGGGACGGACCGGGCCTCCGCTCCCCCGCGCGACACGGCCGGCTTGGTGGGCGTCGTCCTGCAGAATCCGCGCGCTGCCTTTGCCACCACCCGCGTCCGAGACGACATCGCCCTGGCCCTCGAGCTCCGTGGCGTGCCCTCCGCTGCTGCGAGGGACCGGGTACGGGAGGTGGCGCACCGGATAGGAGTCTCCGGCCTGCTGGACCGGGACGTCAGCACCCTCTCGGCCGGTGAGGCCACGCTGGTGGCCATCGCGGCCGCCGTCGTGGATAACCCGCAGCTGCTCCTGGTGGATGAGCCCCTCGCCGACCTTGATGCCACCGCCCGTGCACACGTCATCGGCGTCCTTCGTGCCCTGGCCAACGACGGCGTGTGCGTCATCGTCGCCGAGCACCGCGCCGCGGCGCTGGCGCCAATTGCCGATTCGTGGTGGGCCATCGAGGGCGGCGCGCTCGTCCCGGGCACCGCACCCGCCCCCGCCGCTCCCGCCGAATCCTGGCCGGCGGCCGCCCCGGACCACGCCCGCACCCCCGTGCTGACGGCAACCCATCTCGAGGTGCGCCGGAAGGGCGGACCGCTGGTCCGCGACGCCTCGCTGGCCCTGCACCACGGCGAGATCGTGGCAGTGGTGGGACCGAACGGGGCCGGGAAGTCGTCCCTGCTGGTGGCGCTGGCCCTGGGTGAAGGTACCGGCGCAACGTCCGACAGCGGCCGGGTCGCCCTGGTGCCGGACGCGTCGGACGACCTCTTCACCAGGGACACGGTAACGGGCGAGCTGCGGTCGGCGGAGCGGCGGCAGGCGCGGCGGAACAAGGGCACAGCGGTTACTGCCGGTACCGCGGCGGCACGGCTGTCCCGGCTGCGGGGAGGCAGCAGCATTCCGGTCGGGAACGGGCATCCGCGGGACCTCTCCGCCGGCGAGCGCAGGATCCTGGCCATCGCCCTGCAGACCATGGATGACCCCGATGTGCTGCTCATCGACGAACCCACGCGCGGGCTCGATCCGGCCGCACGGACTGCAGTGGCGACGGCCCTGCGCACCGCGGCAGCGGAAGGCGCGGCGGTCCTGATCGCCACGCACGACCTCGACTTCGCCCACAGCCTGGGCGCCCGGATCCTCCCGATGCGCGATGGCGTGGCCCCATCTCTGGAACCTGTCGCTGCTCCGGCACCCTATCTCCCGTCGCCCCGTCCTGCTCTTGCCAGCGCACAGGCGGGGGTGTCCACCGCTGAACAGGCAGACGTCGCGTGTGCCACGAAGCCCCACCGGATCCGGATGCCGCGCGGCGCCGAGCTTGCTGTCCTCGCCGTTGCCAACCTGGCCGCCCTTGCGGCGTTCTGCTGGCCGCTGCTTGCCGCGGCACTCCCGCAGGACGCTGCCGCCGCAACCCCCTACATCGCCCTGGCCATCGCACCCGTGGCCGCGGTCGCCGTCGTGCTTTCGCTGGACGGATCGGTGCGCTCGGCACATACGGTGGCGCTGCTCGGCGTGCTGGCTGCCGTCGGTTCCGCCGTGCGGGTGGCGAGCACCGGCGTCGGCGGCGTGGAGGCGGTGTTCATCCTGTTGATCCTGGCCGGCCGTGCGTTCGGTGCGCGGTTCGGGCTGCTGCTCGGAGCCGCCACGATTGCCGTCTCCAGTGCGCTGTGGGGCGGGATCGGGCCGTGGACGCCGTTCCAGATTTTCGCCTGCGCGTGGGTGGGCGCCGGGGCCGGTCTGCTCCCCAAGCGGGTTCGCGGCCGGGCCGAGCTGTGGATGCTCGCGGCGTACGGCGTGGTGGCGTCCTACCTGTTTGGGCTGCTGCTGAACCTGTGGTTCTGGCCCTTCGCGGTGGGCGCCGGCACCGGCATCTCGTACGTTCCGGGTGCGCCGCTGGCCACCAACCTCAGCAGCTTCCTGCTGTACTCGCTGCTGACGTCGACGGCGGGCTGGGATACCCTGCGCGCCGTCACCACCGTCATCGGCGTCGCGGTGGTGGGCCGGGCCGTGCTCGCCTCGCTGCGGCGGGTGAAGCCGGTGTCCGGAGCTACGCCCACTACCAGCGGACGGTCCCGGCACGCCGGGCAGGGCGAATCGGTGCCCAGGGAATCGGCCGACGCCCACCGGTGCTGACGGGTTGCCTTCCGGTACTGAATTTGTGACACTGATGTCCTCTGTTCCCCAGTGTGAGGCAATCTTTTGACGGGCATTTCAGGTTTCGCGACGCAGTCCGCGCGCTGACACTTCCCTGACGCCCTAAGGGCCGGTGGATCTCAGCGCTTTTACCGCTGAAACCACCCGGAGCCCGATGCCAATCCATGGCGTTCTTTGCCCTGCACTGATTTCCCGCCACCCTGCACAGCCTGGTGCTTATCCCCGCGCGCCCTGGCCGGCTTCCGTGGCAGCCCGTCCCCCGTAGGACTTCCCGCGCGTTCCACACCTGACCTTTTTGGCGAACCGCGGCCCGGCCGCCCGGCATCTTCTATTGGGAGCACCATGCCTACATCACATACTCCATCCGTCGTCCTCACGGACGTCCATTTCCAGTGGCCGGACGGCTCACCGGCGCTGTCCGGGATCTCCGGCAGTTTCGGGCCGGGAAAAACCGGGCTGGTGGGAACCAACGGTTCCGGAAAATCCACCCTGCTGCGCCTGATAGCAGGGACGTTCGCGCCAACCGCCGGCACCATCTCCACAGGAGGCGACGTTGGCTACCTGCCTCAGACCCTGACGCTGCGCCGCGATGCCACGCTGATGAAACTGCTCGGAATCAAGGACAAGGTCACCGCCCTGCGCGCCATCGAATCCGGAGATGCCGCAGTGGAGCACTTCGACGTCCTCGGTGACGACTGGGACATCGAAGCCCGCGCTGGTGAAGCGCTGCAGGATATCGGGCTCTCCGGGGCCGGGCTTGACCGGAGCGTGGGTGAGTTGTCCGGCGGGGAGGCGATGCTGGCCGCCATCAGCGGGCTGCGGATCCGGCGGACTCCCATCACGCTGCTGGATGAACCGACCAACAACCTGGACCGGGATGCCCGTTCGGCACTTGGCCGGATGCTGGGTGATTGGCCGGGAAGCCTGCTGGTGGTCAGCCACGACCTGGCACTGCTGGAGCTGATGGACGAAACGGCAGAGCTTTATGAGGGAGGGCTGACGGTATTCGGCGGACCCTACAGCAAATGGCGGGATTACCTGGATGATCAGCAGGCTGCCGCGATGCAGGCCACGCGGGCTGCCGAACAGCAGGTGAAGAAGGAAAAGCGCCAGAAGCAGGAGGCGGATACAAAGCTGGCAAGCCGGGCCAGGGCAGGCCGGAAGAGCTACGAGAACAAGAAGGGGTCCAAAATCCTGATGAACCAACGGGCCTCCGACGCCCAGGTGGCGGCAGGAAAAATGCGCTCCGGAATGGATTCCAGGGTGCAGGCGGCCCAGGATGCCTTGGACGCCGCTGCTTTCCGGGTGCGCGAGGAGGAACGGATATCGGTGGATCTTCCCGACCCGCAGGTCCCGCGCAGCCGGCGGATCGCCGAGCTGTGGGGCACCGACCGCTCCTACGTGGTGCAGGGCCCCGAACGGGTGGCGATCATTGGCCCGAACGGAACCGGAAAGACCACGCTCCTGGAGAGGCTGGCCGGTTGCCTTCCGTGCACCGACGGTGAAGCCGGCGGCAGCCTGCTCACGGACCGGGCCGGGTACCTGCGCCAGCGGCTCGATGGGCTCAGGGAAGAAGCCACCACGCTCGAAAACGTCCAGGACGCCGCAGCGGCGGTGCCTTCCGGTGATATCCGGAACCGGTTGGCACGGTTCCTTTTGCGCGGGGACAGCGTGAACCGGCCGGTGCGGACGCTCTCCGGCGGTGAACGGTTCCGGGTTTCCCTGGCCACGCTGCTGTTCGCGGACCCGCCCGCCCAGGTGCTGATCCTGGACGAGCCCACCAACAACCTGGATATCCGCAGCGTGGACCAGTTGGTGGAGGCCCTCGCTGCGTATCGGGGCGCCGTGATTGTGGTCAGTCACGATGACGCGTTCCTGGACCGGCTGGACCTGGACCTCATCCTCAGCCTGGACCGCGGCGGTTCGTTGACCCAGCTGGCCACGCTGCCGGGCACCTCCCTCCCGGGCGGGGAATGACAGGGAGGCGGGTCCCGGAGTGACAGTCGTGCCGATCCGGGAACCGGTCCTGCTCACACCTTGAAGTACTTGGCCTCCGGGTGGTGGAACACGAACGCGTCGGTGGACTGTTCCGGGTGCAGCATGAGCTCGTCGCTCAGGATGACGCCCATGCGCTCGGGCTTCAGCAGCTCGGTGACCTTGCGGCGATCCTCCATGTCAGGGCAGGCGGGGTAGCCCAAGGAGAACCGGGCACCACGGTAGTCAAGCTTGAAATACCCCGCCGTGTCCTTCGGCTCCTCGGACCCGAAGCCCAGCTCCTTACGGATGCGGGCGTGCCAGAACTCTGCGAGCGCCTCGGTGAGCTGCATGACCAGGCCGTTGAGCTCGTAGTAGTCGCGGTACTGGTTGGCCGCGAACATCTTGGAGGTGAACTCCTCGATCTTCGAGCCGGCGGTGACCAGCTGCACCGGGAGCACGTCGATCTGGCCAGACTCCCGTGACTTCACAAAGTCCGCCAGGCACAGGTGCCGGTCGCGGCGCTGGCGCGGGAAGTCGAAGCGCAGGCGGTCGGTGCCGATCGGGCCGCCTGAACCACCGTCCGGGGCGAGCAGGCCGGCCTGCCCCAGGACGCCGTCGGGATCCTCGCCGTGGTGCAGCACCACTACCTGTTCGCCCTCGGAGACCACCGGGAAGTAGCCGTACGCGACGGAGGCGTCCAGCATGCCCTCGCCCAGGATGCGGTCCAGCCAGTAGCGCAGGCGCGGCCGGCCTTCGCGTTCCACGAGTTCCTCGTAGGAGGCGACGTCCTCGCCGCGGCCGGGCTTGAGACCCCACTGGCCCATGAAGGTGGCACGCTCGTCGAGGAACGCTGAGTAGTCGTGGAGCGAGACGCCGCGGACGATGCGCGTGCCCCAGAACGGCGGCACGGGCACGGGGTTGTCGGTGGCCACGTCGGAGCGGCCGGGCATGGCTTCCGGCTCGGTGATGGTGAACTTCGCGCCGCCCTTGTGGATGCGCTTCTTCAAAGGCGGCAGGCCGACGTCGTCCGGGGACTCGCCGCGGGCCACGCGGACCAGGGGCTCCATGAGGGAGAGGCCCTCGAAGGCGTCCTTGGCGTAGCGGACCACGCCGTCGAACTGCTCAGCCAGGTCCTGCTCCACGTAGGCGCGGGTGAGGGCTGCGCCGCCCAGGATGACCGGCCACTTCTTGGCCAGGCCGCGCGACTGGAGCTCTGCGAGGTTTTCCTTCATCACCACGGTGGATTTCACCAGCAGCCCGGACATGCCAATGACGTCGGCGTTATGCTGCTCGGCGGCGGCGATGATCTCCGCGATGCCCTGCTTGATGCCGATGTTGATGACCTTGTAGCCGTTGTTGGTGAGGATGATGTCCACCAGGTTCTTGCCGATGTCGTGCACGTCGCCGCGGACGGTGGCGATCACCATGGTGCCCTTGCCGGAGGAATCGGACTTCTCCATGTGCGGCTCGAGCAGGGCAACGGCGTTCTTCATCACCTCGGCGGACTGGAGCACGAACGGCAGCTGCATCTCGCCGGCGCCGAAGCGTTCGCCCACCACCTTCATGCCTTCAAGCAGGTGGTCGTTGATGATGCCCAGCGGGGTCATGCCCTCGCTGCGGGCCAGGTCCAGGTCTGCTTCGAGGCCCTTGCCTTCGCCGTCGATGATGCGCCGTTCCAGGCGTGCGCCCGTGGGCAGCGCGGCGAGTTCGGCGGCGCGCTGGTCCTTGAGGGCTGCGGTGTCGACGCCGGCGAACATGTCCAGCATGATGGCGAGCGGATCGTAGGTGGTGTTGCCGTCGGCATCGTATTCGCGGCGGTCCCAGACCAGGTCCAGGGCCACCTTGCGCTGCTCCTCCGGGAGGGAGGCGAGCGGGACGATCTTGGCGGCGTCGATGATGCCGCTGGTGAGGCCGGCCTGGACAGCCTCATGCAGGAACACGGAGTTCAGGACGATACGTGCGGCCGGGTTGAGGCCGAAGGAGACGTTGGAGACGCCGAGCGTGGTGTTGATGCCGGGGTACTTGGCGGTGATCTGGCGGATGGCCTCGATGGTTTCGATGCCGTCGCGGCGAGTCTCCTCCTGGCCGGTGGCGACAGGGAAGGTGAGGCAGTCGACGATGATGTCCTCGACACGCATGCCCCATTCACCCACCAGGGAGTCGATCAGGCGGGAGGCGATGGCCACCTTGCCGTCGGTGGTGCGGGCCTGGCCGTGTTCGTCGATGGTCAGGGCGATGACGGCGGTGCCGTGCTCCTTCACGAGCGGCATGATGCGCGCGAACCGGCTGTTGGGGCCGTCGCCGTCCTCGTAGTTGACGGAGTTGACCACCGGGCGGCCGCCGATGAGTTCCAGGCCGGCTTTGAGGACGGGAGGTTCGGTGGAGTCGATGACCAGCGGGAGGGTGGAGGCGGACGCGAACCGGGAGACAATCTCCTTGACGTCCGCCACGCCGTCGCGGCCCACGTAGTCCACACAGACGTCCAGCAGGTGAGCACCGACGCGGATCTGTTCGCGGGCGATGTCCACGCAGTCGTCCCAGCGCTCTTCGAGCATGGCCTGGCGGAAGGCCTTGGAGCCGTTGGCGTTGGTGCGCTCACCGATGGCCAGGTAGGCGGATTCCTGGTCGAAGTTCACGTGCTGGTAGAGGGAGGCGACGCCGGCCTCGCGCTCTTCGGGGACGCGGGCCGGCGCGTTATCTGCTTTAGTGTCCACGGCTTTGGCGCGGAAGGGCGCCAAACGTTCGACGACGGCGGCCATGTGCTCCGGCGTCGTACCGCAGCAGCCGCCCACCAGGCCCAGACCGAATTCGCGCACGAACTGTTCGTGCGCGGTGGCGAGTTCGGTGGGGGTGAGCGGGTAGTGCGCGCCATTGGCGCCGAGGATGGGCAGGCCGGCGTTAGGCATGCAGGCGATGGCCACGGAGGACTGCTTGGCGAGGTGGCGGAGGTGTTCGCTCATCTCGTCCGGGCCGGTGGCGCAGTTCAGGCCGATCGCGTCGACGCCGAGCGGTTCCAGGGCGGTGAGTGCGGCGCCGATTTCGGAGCCCATGAGCATGGTTCCGGTGGTTTCGACGGTCACTTCGACGAAGATGGGGAGGCGGATGCCCTTGGAGACGATGGCCTGCTTACAGCCGTTGACCGCGGCTTTGGTCTGCAGGAGGTCCTGGCTGGTTTCGATGAGGAAGGCGTCCGCTCCCCCGTCGATGAGGCCCTCGGCCTGCAGGGCGAAGGTCTGCTTGAGGTAGTCGTAGCTGGTGTGGCCCAGGCTGGGGAGCTTGGTGCCCGGGCCCATGGAGCCGAGGACCCAGCGCACGCGGCCGTCTGTTTCTTCTGCCGCTTCCGCGCGTTCGCGGGCGATTTGTGCGCCCTTTCTTGCCAACTCCTCGATGCGGTCATCGATGCCGTAGTCGGAGAGGTTGGACCAGTTGGCGCCGAAGGTGTTGGTCTCCACGGCGTCGATGCCGGTGGCGAAGTAGGCGTCGTGGATGTCCGCGATGACGTCCGGGCGGGTGTCGTTGAGGATCTCGTTGCAGCCCTCGAGGTTCTGGAAGTCTTCCTCGAGCGAGAGGTCCCGGCCCTGCAGCATGGTGCCCATGGCGCCGTCGGCAATGACCACCCGGTGGTTCACGGCGTCCAGCAGCTCCTGGGACCGGGCGGGACGGGGGACGGACTCGATGTCCAGTGCAAAACGAGGCATTTAAACAGGTTACGGGCGTGGCGCTGAACGTTGCGCTGTGTGTCGGTGTGCTACGGCGGGTGGGCCGCCACAGGTGCCTGCTTCCAAAGCCCTTATCCCACGCACAGTCCTTGCCGGTAAGCCGATAATTGACCTTATGTAAAGCTGTACTCTGCGTATTGCATCAGATGAATCAATCGCCCCGATCCCCCGGATCCGCACCAAGTCCTTTCACTTCCCTAAGATTCCGCGGAATTTGCGGTCTGAACAGCGTTAACGCGCCGCTGGCCAGGCGCTGCCCGACGGGCGCAATATCGATCCTTGAAGCGGTTGCGACAAGCGTCTGACCTGCGGTTTTGTGCTGATGATGCATTTAATGAATCATTGATTCAAGATTTGAGCACAAACTTCGAGGGAACTGTGGGGCGAGAATGGCGGTGGACGCGTCCGGGCGTGTGCTGCAGCTGAGTGCTGTTCAGCTGCTGCATCCCGAGGAACAGACTCTTGAGGACATGCTGACCGGGTGGCGCAACCAGCAGCTTTCCAGGAACCTCCAGTTCGACACGATCGACAAGGGCATCGCGAGTGTCCGCCGGTTCGTGAACCATGTGAACGAGTTTCCGTGGAACTGGGCACCGGAACACGTCGAGGAGTATTTCGGTGACCTCCGCTCAATCCACCAGCTGAAGCACTCCACGGTCCGCGGCTACCAGTCCACGCTCCGCCGGTTCACGTCCTACGTGTCAAACCCCGACTACGGCTGGGACCAGGTCTGCGAACAGCGCTTCGGCACGCACCCGTCCCAGGTCTTCTTTGACTGGAACACCGCCTCCCACACACAGGAGTACGAAGGACGTCCCTCCAAGCGGCCCTTCACCAAGACGGAACTCCAGATGCTGTTCGATCACGCCGACGACCAGGTCGAACTCATCGCCGCCTCAGGCAAGAAAGGCTGGCAGGCCGCCTACCGGGACGCCGTCATGCTGAAAATCGCCTACTCGTACGGGCTCAGATTCAACGAGCTCCGGCACCTGCAATCCATCGACTTTGCGGCCAACCCGAAGGCGCGAAGGTTCGGCAAGGCAGGCGTCTGCAAGGTCCGGTTCGGCAAATCCCGCAAGGGCTCCCCGCACAAACCCCGCAGCGTCCTGACGGTCTTCGACTGGACCGCCGGCGTTCTCGAGGACTGGCTCGCCAACGGACGGGGCATGCTCGACACCCTGGACCTGTTCCCCAGCGAACGCGGCGGCCTGATCTGCGAATCCACCCTGCTGCGCCGGCTCCGGCGCTACCTCAACGAGCTGGGCCTGCCAATGGATGGCCTGGACCTGCATTCGCTCCGGCGCTCCTATGCAACGCACCTGTTGGAGGACGGATGGGATCCTAGATTCGTGCAACATCAGATGGGCCACGAACACGCCTCCACCACCGGGATTTACCAGTTCGTCAGCGACGACTTCCGCAACACGACCCTTCGGGCAGCGCTGGACCGCACCATGGATGAAGTCCTGGGCGTGCAGATGCGAGGTGAATGGTGAGACGCGACGTCGAATACAAGTGGCGGCTCTCGGAGCTCATGGCAGCACGGGGCCTGCACAACACCACCGACCTCATCCCCCTTCTGGCCGAGCGCGGCATCACCTTGTCCCGCCCACAGGTCTACCGTCTCGTCAACCAGAAACCCGAACGCGTCGCACTGCAGGTCATCGCCGCGATCTGCGACATCTTCTCCTGCGGACCCGAGGACCTCATCACCGTCACAGCCGCCGACGTCCGCGCCCGCAAAACCGGAACCAGCGCCCCCAACGTCGTCGACCTGAACCGCACCGTCAGACCACGGCGCGCACGCATCATCGACAATGATCACTGACAAACCCGCAGGCCTCAGCCCCCGCAGCACCAGCCGCGGCCGGCCCCGCACCACGGGGACTGCCACCTGCGCACGCTGCGGCCGGGCCGCCGGTAAAACCCGCGCCACCTGGCCCGAAGGCCGAATCTGCGGCCCATGCTTCACCACCGCCACCCGCACCCACGGGACCTGCCCGGAGTGCGGCCAGCACAGACTTCTACCCGGGCCACCGGACATCAGCGGAGGGCCACGCTGCGCGCCCTGCGCCGGCATCCTCCACGACTTCCACTGCACCCGTTGCAATACGGAGGGCGAGTTCTACCGGCGCGGCATATGCGCCCGCTGCGCCCTCCGGGAGGACCTCAACGAACTACTGCTCATGCACCCCGCCGACCCGGACACCGCCGGCAAAATCGTCCATGCGCTTTGCAAAGCGGACCGGCCCGAAAGCATCATCACGTGGAAACGCTCCCCCAAAGTCCAAGCACTCCTGGCCTCTCTGTCATGCGGGGAAACTCCCTTGACGCACGAAGGACTCGATGCCGCGGCCAAGTCAGCGAACCGCGAAGCCAATCACCTGCGCGCCCTGTTCATTCATCATGGACTCCTCCCCTACCAAGACCCGTATCTGGCCCGGTTCGAAACCTGGATTGACGACAAGCTCCGCCACTTGCCCGAGGAGGTCGCCAAACCCGTCGCACAGTTTGCCACCTGGCATCACCTCCGGCGCATCCGGTCCATCACAACACCGGAGAAGAGCGCCCAAGCCCCGGTCCACTCGGCCAAGCAAGAGATCACCGAAACCGTCAAGTTTCTGGACTGGCTCTGGGAAACCCACCAGCGGACAGCGGCGAACTGCACCCAACAAGACATCGAAACCTGGCTCGCAACCGGTTCCACGACCAGAAAAGCCATCCGCACCTTCATCGTCTTCATCAAGAACACCGGCACAAACCACAGGGTGGACATGGGCCACTACACAGCCAAAACCCGCCCCGCGATCACCCAGGACCAGCGCGTGGCCTGGCTCCGGGAACTGCTTACCGGCACCAGCGAGTCCCTGCCCTACCGAGTCGCCGGCATCCTGCTGCTTCTCTACGCCCAGCCGCTCGTTCGGGTCGCCAAACTCCGGACCGACGCTATCGAAACCAATGAAAGCACCGGCAACATGCGGATCACCTTCGGCCCGCACCCAGTGCCCATTCCCGAACCCTTCGCCGACTTGCTTCGAGAGCACCTTAAAGGCCGTCCGAATCTCAGAACAGGATCAGACGCACAAAGCCCCTGGCTCTTCCCGGGGACCCGGGCCGGACAACCACTTCACCCAAACGGCATCATGGATAGGCTCCGAAGCCTGGGCATCGACCTGCGCGGCGCACGAAACACGGCCCTCGACGAACACCTTTTAGTCTCACCACCGCCACTGGTCGCCGACGCACTCGGATACAGCCACCAAGTAGCCTTCCTCCACGCCGACGCGGCAGGCGACGCCTGGTCCCGCTACGTCAACCTAAGAACCGGGCCTTGAAGCGTCCTTGCGAACACTTCGACAGTGACATCTAACTCTCACTCATCAAGGTCTTCTCGCCTGTCTGAGCGCAGATCCTCAATCGGTCTCTTTCCAATGAGCTCCTGACGATAACCCTCAACTTCAGCAGACTTCTTTCGAGACCATCGCCAACCAAAGTAGGACCCAAGAAGCCCAGCTAACGCGAAACCCACCGCCGTCACAGCCGGGGAGCCCGTTGCAACCTGGATCCAGACGGCAATGCCAACAACCAACATCGCTGTGACTACCAAAACGAAGGCTTTCTGCTTTCGACCCGTCATCGCACTCCTCCCCGAGCAGTTGTGCAAATGCTGGCACGAACTAGACCAACAGGGAAAGCCTTGGCAGCAAAGGTAGACATTCCGTGTTCTAGCGGAGGACTTGCACGACGCAGGCTTTCGTGGCGAATACGCTCACATTTGATCCGCAGGGATGCCAGTAGTACTCAGCGTATCGCATTAGATGCCTCATCCCCCGGCCCCCGCAATCTGACTTAGTCGCCGACGGTATGTTGGTTGGCGGTTCAATAGGGACTTTCGACACGATGAGGCTCGGTGTGGTGGAGGTTCTTCTAGGTCGAACTACAGGAGCGGATGAACGGACGCCAGCCCGCTACTCGCTGAACTCCTGACTGCGGGTTTGCTTTGTGCGTAATCAGCAAACAACTGAATCCCACTACTCGGGCGGGGTGATTTGAAAGTCGCCAGGTCGTACTATTCCCAAAACCGGAATAGGAAGACCCAGCCTCGATGCCGACGTAGAAATAGATTCCCGCAAGTACGGGAATACGGACATGAACCCGACGCGTTCTGCAAACTCAGCAATTAGTGACGGCACGGGACTTACTGGCTCGCGCAGTGAATAGATAGCGCCGATATCGGCACTGTACACGGCTTCTTCGTTCTCAACCTTCATGCGGAACCGGTTCTCGATGATGTCTGTGGTATGCCGTTCCATAAAGTTGAGTTCAATCTCGCCAGACTGATCATGATCTTGGGAGCCCGAGCCGTCTTTACGATTACCTGCTGCGGCATAGACCCGCATATCCACTAATTCCACCAGATCAAGGAGTTCACGTATGTCTTCAATAGACCGACCAGGCGTCACTTCTTCAGGCACTTAGCGCAAAATCTGTTCGCCTTGCTTCAGTGGGCGCCCCCAGCGCAAAAGAAGCAAGATGATGGATAGGCTGCTGCGCGAAGGACATGCTCGGTACCTGCCGCCATACGGCTCGAGTAAAACCGGACGCTGCTGGTGCAGTTGCTGCGTCATCAGCAATCACGGCCTCGTGGGTCACCAAGACGCCCAGCGCTTTAGCATAGCGGCGAACGGTGGACAGCTTCGGGTCTGAATCCATGGATTCAAAAGCGGAGACCGTTGGTTGCGTCACCCCCATCTGAGCGGCAAGCTCGCCCTGGCTCAGACCCAACTTCTTCCGCACGCGGATGAGGTCTCTGACCAAGCGGTAGTCATTTTTGGCCAGTTCTACCCCAAGCAGTTGTGACTTGGAGTTGCGATCGACCGAAAAGAGACGCATGAGATCCGACATAGATTCAAATCTATATCTTTGCCGCGCGGTAAGCAACGTCTAGCTGTACTGAGTCAGGACGTTGGTTACATCGTGAATAGGTGAAGACCTCTTAGGTTGGTGGTTACCACACACAGCCAACGACTAAGAGGTCTTCATGTCCCACCGTAATGCCCGGCTGACTCCGAACGGTAGACGGATCATCATCGAGCGTATCCTTGCCGGCCGTCCCGTCGCCCACGTTGCCAAGGAGATGGGTATCTCCAGGACCTGCGCGCACCGTTGGATCAGCAGGTACCGGGCCCACGGCTGGGCCGGCCTCGAGGACCGCAGCTCCCGCCCAAGGTCGTGCCCGAACGCAACCTCAGCGGAAGTCGTTGCGGATGTTCTGACCCAGCGCGTCGAGCACCGCGAGGGACCTGCGGACCTGGCCTTGCGCTGCGGCACGAGCGCCCGGACGGTCTCCCGGATCCTGGCCCGCGCGGGCATGCCCAGACTGTGGGACCTGGACCCGGTGACCGGGGTACGGATTCGGGCATCCCGGGCGACCGACCGCCGCTACGAACGCGACGCTCCCGGGGACATGATCCACATCGACGTCAAGAAACTGGGCCGAATCCCGGATGGCGGGGGCTGGCGGGCAGACCCGAATCAGTCTGCCCGCAATCATTCAACAGGCCACTCAAGGGTCGGTTTTGACTACGTCCACGTGGTCGTGGATGACCACTCCCGCTTCGCCTACGCCGAGGTCCTGCCCGATGAGAAAGGCGCGACCTACGCAGGATTCCTTACCCGGGCCGCGGCAGCCATGGCAGCCCACGGCGCACCCGTCAAAAGGGTCATGACCGATAATGCCTTCGCCTACCGGCTCTCGAAAGATTTCCAGGACGCACTGACTGCGCTGGGCGCCAAACACATCCTGATCAAACCCCGCCATCCCTGGCAGAACGGCAAAGCAGAACGCTTCAACCGCACCCTCCAGGAAGGCTGGGCCTACCGTCAACCCTTCACCTCAAACCAGGCCCGCACAGACGCTCTGCAGCCTTGGCTAGACTTCTACAACAACCACCGGCCCCACGGCAGCCTCGGAGGCAACCCACCGATCAGCAGGTGCAACCAACCTACTGACTGAGTACATCTAGCTAACCCAGTCGCTACGCCCGCCTGCCAGGTACCGTAGCTTGGCATGGCTCATCTCCTGATCCTGCTGCTCCTTCACAGCTAGCCAAACTGCGGGAACCGAGGTGTCCTGGGGCTTGGTGTGCATGTGCAGTGCGACCAGCAGGTCGGGATGGCTTGTTGGCTCCGCATGGTATTGGCGGATGTGTTGTCCGAAAAAGGTCCACTTCAGTTCCCAAATGACTGGGTCGACAGAGCACGGCCCTAGCTCGTCTTCGTTACCCGCTTCGATTTCCCCACCTGCAGCCAGCTGCCTCAGGGCTTCCATGCTCTCTTGCACATCCGCCAAGTCCGCCGGAGCTAGAGATGATAACCAGGTGCCCATATCCTGCACCGAAGGATGATCCCACTGCACAAAGTCCCGCCACTCGTAGGGGGGCTGCTTCTCGACGGTACAGCGGGACTTTCGCGCCAAACTTCTCCCCCTATTTTCTAAGGCTGACATGGCTGGGCCCGGAGGTCGGGCACGAGGCCAAGAAGCCCCAAGACGTTCCTAGGTCTTCTTCTCTGACAGCTGCTCCTACGTTCGCCGATCGTTGGAACGCTGCGTTGTTCAATCTACCAAGGGCGTAGGACAATTCTTAGCACTCCGTAAGTGGGCTATCCCTCGCCGCGACGATGCAGCTCGTGACCATGGCCTCGGGTGCTAGCAACCGCCCGAACGCTGCATCCGAAAGTTCCCCGCCTCAGCAGTACGATCGCGGCCGTTTTCCGGCAATCACTGCGCCATTCACAGCTGAGCAGCGGCGATGCTGGCGCGGCACAACCGCCCCAGAGAGGAAGATGCGAGCTCGGCCTGGGCCGATACGGGGCGTTATGTCACGTAGATCTCTGCCTATTGCATCAGATGCATCATTTCGAGTGGGTTGTTCCTCTTGGAGGAACTGCAACGCGCAGCGTGAGAGCTGCTGCCCAACTGCGGAAACTCACAAAACGCACAAGGACTCACCGCAGCCCACAAGAACAGAAACGGTCCTTGACGAATCCTCCTGGATGCCCGGACACTCAATTCCACGCATCAAAGGTTGGAGGCGGTCATGGTTGGTCAGCGGATCGGTTACGTGCGCGTCAGCACACTCGACCAGAACGAGAAACGCCAACTTGAGGGCCAGGTTCTTGATCGGGTCTTCACGGACAGAGCTTCCGGCAGGGACACTGCACGGCCGCAGCTGACAGAACTGCTCAGGTTCGCCCGCGACGGCGACACAGTCGTTGTGCACAGCATGGACCGACTGGCCCGCAACCTCGACGACCTGCGCGCACTCGTCCAAGGACTCACCCGACGAGGAGTACGAGTCGAATTCATCAAAGAGCAGCTCGTCTTCACCGGAGAGGACTCCCCCATGGCCAATCTCATGCTCTCTGTCATGGGCGCCTTCGCCGAATTCGAACGCTCCCTCATAAGGGAACGCCAACGGGAAGGCATTGCCCTTGCCCAGCAACGCGGCGTATACAAGGGGCGCAAAAAGTCACTGACGCCGGAACGGGCTGCCGAACTGGTTCAACGCGCCGGCAGCGGAATCAAGAAAGCCGTCCTCGCCCGCGACTACGGAATCAGCCGAGAAACGGTTTACCAATACATTCGCCTCGCCAACGGAGCGAACGCAAAATCCACTCCTCCTAGCCAACTCCTCTAGTTGAGCTACCTCCAACCAAAACGTCGGTTATTGGCGTTTCACCGCCCGCTAGTTAGATGAGGGAACGCGCAGCTGGTCGTGGCACCCGGGCGGCCAACGGAGTTTGGGCGTGTCAGGCCTAGTGACTTCCGTAATTGATGGTAAGTATTGCCACCACCGGATGTTCATCGCCATTGGGGTGGGTCTTATAGGCATTGTGAAATTGATAGTCGATGCGCCCCGCGCCCGATATTTCAAAGTGATAGGTCCGAGACCATCCAACTCCCTTTGGCCTGCCCGCTTCACCCCGAAGGATGGTTGTAGAACCTACGGCGCACTTCTCCCCTGGGGTGAGGGCCACGTGATTCCAGAACTGTTCGGCCGTTGGCAAGCCAACCCTCTGAACGATTTCACTCCAGTGATTCGCGAATTTTCTATGGACCAGCACACGATATGCGGGCTTAAAGTTGGGACCCCCGCCCGGGCGTCGCGCGGGGGTCAGTGGTTTGTAGGCGCTAGTCGACATGCTTGGAGGAAACAGCTTTCGCTTCAACGAAATCGGTAGAATCGTGTGTACCCAACAGAACAGATCTGCGTAGCGGGTCTTCAAGCTGACGAGCGGTTGTTCTCCATGCGTTGACACACTCCTCCAGCGCTTCCGGCGAGCCGTCGGATATTGCGGCGATTAGGACTTCATGGAGTTCATCACGGAACTCAACGAGGTCTGGTCGAGCAAATACACGAAGCCATGCCAGGTCACCAAGAGCTGATGGCGTCAGCTTAATCTCGTCTTCGAGTAGTTTGGTGAGTTGCAGTTGCTGTTTGGACCAATACGAGATGGTTTTGAGTGCCTGGACGTCACTCTCGGGCAGAAACAGAAGGCTGCTTCCGTCGCGGTCCCGCAACCTTGCTCCCCCATTGCGGGCATCTCGTAGAAAATCGACACGCTTCCCGCTTGCTAAATCACTAGCTTGATAGATTACGTCGTTCATCACTTCTCATTTCCACGGAAGATCGTAGACAAGATTTTGCACTAGATCTTGCCTCGAGTCTACATCTCGTAAAGTATCAGAGTGGACATCATTCTGGATCCAGAGCTCACTGCACCGGACGTTCCGGTCCGGGAGTTGGTAGTGGAACTCGGGGAGCACTTCTCTATGCTTGCGCACACACCGAGTGATCAAGCGGACCGTCAAGCAGCCATCCTCCGGGTTTGTAGCGCGCTGTCTCGAAGGGGTCTCGACGCTGACTCTCTCGTCCGCTTTGGCATGCAATCAGTCGTCGTCTCCCCACTTGTTTCTTGGCTGATGCTGGAGCCGCTGCTTGGGGAACCACCTGAAGATCGACCGGTGCTGGATTTCCCTGCCTGGAGGCATCTCTTGGGGCATTGTGCCGTCACAGTGGACGAGCAGAACGGTCAACTGCAGCTTCCCCCTGAGGGGTTGTCAACTCTTTCTCAGGCAATTGCAGCCCTTAAGCGGTGGGTGGAAGAAGCGCCTCTTTCCGACATCATCAACGCCGTGCCCCCGAGCGAAGAATCCTTCCACGAAATTGAATCGCGCCCGCGAAGCGCGTCTGAACTCGGAGAAAAGTACAGCTGGGTCTACGAACGCCTTGCTGTCACGGACATCGAGCAATGGGCGGAGACGTCTCTCCACAATGAACTTCGGTGGGTACTGCATCTGATTCCGCCACCAGTCCCGTCGGCGATCATGGAAATAGTGTCCTTCGAAGAGCAGGAGCTCAACCGGCTTATCGCTAGGCGGGTCGTCTCCCTGGACGTGAGAAATGAACTCTGGGATCCACTCCTTCAACCACTACAAGATCAAGCTTCCACTTTCCTCCAACAGCGCAGGTTTCGAGAGGCTGGCGCGCTCTTTGAATTTTATGAACGACAGAATCCTGACCATCCGGGCGCGAAGAACAACCGGGGGTTCTGCCTGATACCGGAGAGCCCAGAAGAAGCTTTGCATCATTTGAAGGCATCTGAACGCGCAGGGTACGCACCCCGATCCATCGCTGTATACAACAGCTGCTGCTGTCACTGGTCGATGAACCAGGGGAACAAGATCTTGGATATCGCGGAATATTACTGGCAGAGAGAGCTGGAGCCGCAACCAGCACCGGGCACCCTGTGGCGACTGGAAGCGGATACCTGGCAGTTGTACAGGGAGCCTGATGCACGCCTCGCCGTTGCACGTCTCGCCCGCGAAGCGGCGGCAAAATTGGGGCAGACGTCACGAGTACAGGCCTGGGAATCGAGACTTCAGAGCTTCGCCAGCTAGCTTCTCCCTTTACCTGCTGATAGGAGTGTTGGCCGATACGGGTGCCGCACCTGCGTGTGCAGCTTTACAGAACCTATATTATCGGCAATCAAAGTACGGGAGTAGAAGTAGCTGCGAGAACTCCCTTCCCTTGACGAATCCAGCGTTTCCGCAGGTCAACAGGGCTTTGCTGGTAACGCGCGCTCCTCACGCCGACGGCTGAATTTGCCCTTGGATCGCTTATGGCTGTAGGTTTCCTGCATCTAATGCATGTTTCCATGGTTTAGGGGTCGTTGTGAGTGGTGCCGGTCCAGGTTTCGTCCCGCGGATGCTGGTGGATCCGGACATTGGGCTGTTCAGGGCTGATGAACGGGTTTTCACTGCCATGCTCGATGGCTGGCGGGCGCAGATGCTGGCACGCGGCCTCACGACTCAGACCATCAAGCAGCGCTGCCAGCTGCTGGAGCGTTTTCAGCGCTTTACGGGTAAATTTCCGTGGCAATGGCGCCCCGCCGACATTGATGACTTCCTGGCCGATCTGCGCTCGGGCGAGAAACCGATCAGTCTGAAGACGTTGCGCTCGTACAGCAACGCCGTGGCGATGTTCTGCTCTTACCTGACGCATCCTGGCTATGGGTGGGGCGAGTTCTGCGAACGGACATTCGGCGATATTCCGAGCCAGATCTGCTTCGAGTGGAACACGCCACGGCACACCACCGATGATGCCGTCCCGGCTAAGAAGCGGTCCTTCACCAAGGCGGAACTGCAGCGCCTTTTCGACTACATCGATGACCTTGTCGACAGGGAATACGCCGCTGGCAGCAAGCGTTGGTTGCCCCTGTTCCGCGACTCGGTGGCGTTCAAAGTCTGTTACGCCTATGGGCTTCGCCGACGCGAAATGACCATGCTGGACCTGGAAGACTTCGGCCCGAACCCG
Source organism: Arthrobacter sp. FW306-07-I (assembly GCF_021800405.1). Lineage (NCBI taxonomy): Bacteria > Bacillati > Actinomycetota > Actinomycetes > Micrococcales > Micrococcaceae > Arthrobacter > Arthrobacter sp. FW306-07-I. Next base: position 4,131,642 of record NZ_CP084550.1, read on the forward strand.
CACGTCAGCGACTACGGCCGGTTCGGAGCAGTCCAGGTTCGGTTCGCCAAAGGTACGGCAGGCTCGGGACCCAGACGTCGCACCGTGTTGACCGTGCCGGAGTTCGACTGGGTCGTGGACCAGCTCAAGACCTGGACAGCCGGCGGCATGAGGCAGCAGTTCCCGACAGCTGAACGGTCTTCGGCTCTTTGGCCGAGCGAACGTGGCGCCCGGATGTCCCTGGGCTCTTTCGGGGATGCGTTCGCCGCTGCCCGGGATGCCGTCGGCCTGCCCCAGGAGCTGGGTCTGCATTGCCTCAGGCATTCCTACGTGACCCACCTGATCGAAGCCGGCTACGACGCGGCCTTCGTGCAGACTCAGGTTGGCCACTCCTACGCCTCGACCACCGGGCTCTACACCTCGGTATCGTCGGACTTCAAGCAGAAAACCGTGCAGCAGATGATTGCACGCCGCATCGCGAACTTGGAGGACCCAGATGCCTGAACAGCGCCGGATCGGCTACCGCTGGAACTTGCGAGCCCTGATGGCAAAGCAGAACCTGTGGAAGACCACCGAACTGATGCCGCTCCTGAAGTCCCGTGGCATCAACCTCTCCGAAAGTCAGGTCTACAGGCTGGTCACCTCCACGCCGGAGCGCATTCCGGCAAGGACATTCGCCGCGCTCTGCGACATCCTGGACTGCACACCCAACGACCTGTTCGAACCATTCGTGGAGATGCGCGCCGCGGCGACAGCGAATGCCCCGAAGCGCAGTGAAGACCTCGGCATCGAACCAGGCAACCCCATCGCACGACGTGTCCGCCTCGTCGCTTCTGAGGACGGTGAGTAGGCCACGCAAAGCAGAGGACCCGATCCGCTGGCCGGTTCCCTGCAGTCGCTGCGGTCAGCACCATCAAACCGTCGCGCGCTGGCCAGACGGCGGCGTTTGCGGCTACTGCTATCAGCAGGCAAAGCGCACCCGTGGAGTCTGCGCCTGCGGCCATGAAGGTGTTCTTCCGGGAATTATCGATGAGGAGCCGGCATGCCGCAGCTGCTCGGGCGTTCGGCTCAACGTCGACTGTGTGGGCTGCGGCGCCGAAGACGAACTTTACAGTGGTGGACGCTGCTGGACCTGCGTCCTCGGCGACATCGTAGACGACCTGCTTACAGACCCAGCTACGGGAGTCATGGCCACGGAACTGATCCCGCTGGCGGCGGCACTGAAGTCAATGAAACGGGCCAACAGCGGCATGACCTGGATCCGGCAAAAGCACGTCACGGCCTTCCTTCGTAACCTCGCTACCGCACCCAAAATCAGTCACGACACCTTCGATGAACTGCCCGACTCCCGCACCCGCGAGTACGTCCGAGGGCTCCTCATCGAACACGGGGTGCTCCCCCAGCGAAATGCGTTCCTGATTCGCTACGAAAGCTGGGCCACCCAAGCCATGGAACGCGTCAGCGACCCACAGAACCTTGACGTGATCCGCCGCTACATCCGATGGCATCACCAGCGACGCATGAACCTCATGGACGAAGTCCCCCGCGGCACCTTCCTGCGCGCCAAACAGGAAGTCACCGTCGCCATCGACCTCCTGAACTGGCTCACCGGTCATGACATCAAACTGCCGGAACTGCAGCAGTCCCACCTTGATGTATGGCAATCCGAGGGGCCCACGACGAGACGCATCGCTGAGCGCTTCCTCAAATGGGCCATCAAAACCAAGGCCGCCCCAGCGGGGCTCACCATCGTCCCGCACCGCCGCGGCACCAGCCCAAGACTCCCCAAGATCGGGCAAGACAAAGCGCTCCAACAAATCATCCACACCAACGCACTGGAGACCCGTGACCGGGCCGCCGCGATCCTCATCCTCGTCTTCGGACAACAAGCCGAAAACATCGCCCGGCTGACCTGGGACGACGTCACAGTCACTGAAGACTTAGTCACCATCCAACTCGGAACCACCAAAATTGCGCTGCCGGACCCGTTAGCCCAGCCATGGCGGGAGCTCGCCGCAAACCCAGGCCACGAACTGACCGCAGCACACCCCAACACCAAGTGGGTATTCCGCGGAACATCACCCGGACGCCACATCCACCCAGGGCACCTCACAACCCGACTCAGCAAGCTCTTCAACACCCTAGCCGCGCGACTCGGAACACTCCACGAACTCACCAAACTCGCACCCGTGGCCATCATCGCCGAAACCCTCGGCTACTCCCCGACTACCATCGAACGCCACGCCACCGACTCGGCATCCGCCTATGCCCGGTACATCGCAGCAGTAAACGAGTCCGTCCTGCACGAAAGCCCGAGAAACTAGAACGGCTCCGTCTCGCTTGCGTCCGTGAGGACATACCTAAAGCTGCCGGCCCCGACGATCCCAGTCCTGGCGACGGGCTTCTTCCTCGTCCCAGAAATGACCGTCGTAGTGGCGCACATAGAGCAGATAGGCGGTGAAGACCGCGCAGATAATCAGCATTGCCAGCATGAGGTAAAGAAAGGGACCCCAAGCTTGATTCCACCGGAATGCAATTTGCACGATTGCGTTTACGGCCATGAAGGACACCATGACCAGCTGCCAGCGAAATCCGCCCCGCGTCATACGCGGCTCAAGGCGATTCCGACCCTCAGGCATATTCGGAGCCTACAGCCGGAGGAGCTTTCTGTCATGAGCTAACACCGGCCCCGCCACCGAGCAGTATGAGTGCCGTTCACCGTCGGCAAATCACGGAGGCGGCTACTCCCGTCCCATGAATACCCGTGCATGCCAGTTCGCGGTCTGCCAGAACAGGCCAAGGGGGCTTCCCTTACTTGCTCATGAGATTCTGTCAGTCGTAGGCCGCCCCAGACGGAGCGTCCGGGGCGGCACCTCTAGCGACCTCGAGATTTCGACTGAAACGATGGCGGCGATGCCATCCCTTGTCTCCGACCCGTTGTCCATAACGCCCTTATTAATTGATGGTGTCCTCGTGGGCCGCGTCGCGGCGAGACGGAACGGGGCGCACCTTGGCAGGGGCGCAGTCGCAGTAGCCTAACCAATGCTTGTTAGACCACAGAACCGGGGCCCTGTGCTGTTGCTTCGGCGGGAAGCAGTCGGGGGTTCGCCGCCCTGTAGTGTGCGGCAATGTCGTCACTCGTCGTGATCCACGCATCTGGCTGAGCTGTTATGAACTCCAGTGCCATTTCGAGATACTTGTGGCGGAACGGCTGATTAATGATGAAGGGGTGCAGGCAGAGAGCCATGACCCGGCCGCTGTCAGCGGCATCCTTGCTTAGCTGTTCGTATTGATCCTTTACGACCTGCAAAAAGTCCTTCCCATGGAGGTTCCTGCCGGAAAAGAGGGTCACGTCATTGACTTCAATCGAATAAGGAACGCTCATCATGCCATCCACGTTGAGGTCGAAGGGCTGGTCGTCTGAGCACCAGTCGAGCACATAGTTCAAACCCAGCTTAGCGAGGACTTCGGGGGTGTTGCTGGTCTCCGTCAGGGCGGGGCCTAGCCACCCCTGCGGCTTGCAGCCTGTATGCGCCTCGATGGTTGAAATTACGTTCTTGAGGTAAGCGGTCTCTTCTTCTCGTGACATCCCAGATTGGAAGGTGGAGTTGTCCTGCCCGTGCGCCACCCACGCCCAGCCCCGCTCAATTCCGGCTTTGATGACCTGGGGGTATCGGCTGCACACATCGGAGTTGATAATTGCGCTGGCGCGAATTCCGTGCTTGTCGAGCGCTGCAATCATGCGCCAGATTCCAACACGGAGGCCATAGTCGCGCCAGCCGTAATTGAGCGGATCGGGCTGCAGGCCGGCCGTCCCGCCGAAGATGCTGGTGGACGGCTTGTCAATCTGGTAGTGCTCGATGTTTAGACCCACGTAGAAAGCGACGCGCTTACCATCGGGCCATTGAAGAGCAGGTCGATCAACAATTGCGCTGTAGTCGTAAAGCTGATTATCCATCCAATGTCCTTCCAATTCTTGAGGACAGAAGCCACTTCTGTAGAGTGGGTTCATCTTGCCCGCTGCGTGACCCTTTGTCTATAGCCTCCGCCTTTTTTCTTGGCCCTCGGAACGGCGTTCTTCGGCGGATAAACAAGTCACGGACGACCCCACACTGCTGGTGGGCTGGAGACCCTGCGGGTGATCGAACATCCGGGATACGGGCCCGGTACAGTCGGAATGCGCGTGTAGGAGGGGTAGTCCGTGCTACGGAGGTGGGCAATAGCGCAACCTACACCGACCTCCCAATTCCGTACTCGAACGGCTCTTGACGAGCATCACGGGCGCTCGGAACGGGCGGGGGGAGGAACAGGATCTGATCCTGAAGTCTCAGGGCTTGCCACGTGTTCAAGATCGGCGAGTTGTGAGCAGTGACTCAGAGACCGTTATGGGCTCCGCCGCGGACCTCGCCCGCCTGAGCCCGGGGGCGCTCCACCCGGCATCACATCCCGACGGGAACGGCACCCGGTTCGCACTGGCCTTTAACCCTGACTGGCGTGTCGTACACCTGGCAGCACACCGCCTCAGCCCGCGGAGCAGTCAAGATCAGCGGTCCGGAAGGACATTCATTATCTGGGGACCTTTCGCTTCGTTCTCCCTGTGTCCTCGCGGGCACTAGGTTGGTGCGAGGCTAGACGAGCAGGCCCTCGATCTCTGCGGCGGCTTCTTGGAGCTTGGTGCCGAGTTCGACCCGGAGTTGGTCGGTCATTCTGTGGGCCGGAACCGACACGTTGATCCCGAAGCAGCCGCCGCTTGGGCTGACGACAGCGGCAGCTGCCGAGGTCACGCCGTCTTCGCTTTCTTCCTGGCTCGTGGCGTAACCGGTCTTGCGGATAATCTCCAAGGCGCGCTCCAGCTCGGTCAGGGTCGTGATGGAGCCTTTGGTCAGGCCTGGCAGTTCCTCCTGGGGGTAAAGCTTCCGCAGCTGCTCATTGCTGAGGCGGCTCAGCATGGCCTTGCCGGTGGCAGTGCAGTTCGCCGGCAGTGTCAGGCCTTGCCGGGAGGCAACGCGTACCGCCCTGGCGCTTTCGATGGCGTCGATGAAGTGGGTGCTCGTCCCCTCCAGCTTGCCGAAGTGGACCGTCTCCCCCGTCGATTCGAAAAGCCGTTCCAGTACGGGATGGACCAGGGTCCTGATGTCCACCTGCCGCCGGATTGCGACCGCAATGGAGCTCAGGGCCTGGCCCGGCTCGTAGGCCTTGGTCGACGGGTTCTGCCGGACGAAACCGCGATACTGGAGCATTCCCAGCAGACGGTGGGCGGTCGAAGACGCCACGCCCAGGAAATGGCTCGCATCGGTGAGTCTGATACTCGGCTGGGTTTCAAACAACAGCAGCAGGCGCAGTGCATTGTCGACGGACTCGATGCGATACTGCGGAGGAGGTCCGTATTTGGATGGGCCCTCCACGTCTGTTGGTTGCATGGGCCTAATCCTACCCAGCCGAAAACCTGCCTCCGGAGGGGCTTGGCTGTCTGCCCTCACACGCCGGAACCTAGCCTTGCGAGTTCGTGTCGCCAGGCTGTGCCGGTGTTGAAGGAGCCGCCCAGGTCGGGCAATTCGGCCATATCGGCTTTCGGCAGGTCTATCAGTTCGCCGCCCGCGGCAGACACCTGCAGCGCCAGTGCGGCAAGACCGTCAACACTTATCGCCTGCAGCACCGCCTGTTCCACTGTTGCAGCAGCACTGGTGACGCCGTGTCCGCGCAGAATGACTACGGGTCTGTCCCCCATGGCCTCTACCATTTCGGCGGCCAACTGCCTGTTCCTGACCAGCACCCCGCGCGGATATACGGGGACGCCGCCGGCTGCTAGGCGGGTTCCGGGGATGTCGTAGGCTCCGACGATGGGCCGCACCGCAAGTCCTGCCAGATCTGCAGCGACCGTCCTCGACGGGTGGGCGTGGACCACCGCCCGGATGTCCGGGCGCCGCCGGAGTACCTCGGTGTGCAGCGGAAGTTCGTTGGGAACGCTGTATCCGCCGTCGAGCTCCCCCGCTCCTGCCGGGTTGCCATCAAGGTCCACCAGGTGGATGTCGCTGGCCGCGGTGTAGGCCAGGCCGCGTTCCTGCGGACCGCGGCACCGGACCAGGAGCTCTGTTTCCGAGATCCTCAGGCTGATGTGGCCGAGAATGCCATCCGCGAGGCCGCGGTTGGCAAGGACACGGCAGGCCAGCGCAATGGATTCGCGCTGCGCCTGCCCAGCATCAGCGGAAGCCGGACGGTCCGTGCTCATGAGGCCACCACCGGTTGCGGGTCGAGCTGGGATTCAAGCGTGTCCCGCAGCTCCTGCACCGTGATGCCCGTTGCCATGCCCCGGCGGCAGGCCACGAGTGCCTTGGGCCAGTTGACGATGGCCGCGCCGCGAAGGCTGGTTCCGTCTGCGGTATAGAGGGCGGCGAACCTGCCGTGGACCTCTGGGTGCCCGATAACGGTGTGGCTGGCGCCGCCGCCCACACGCCCCACCACCTGGATCTTCCAGTCATGCTGGTCGCTCCAGACATATTCCGTGGGCGTATAGGCCCGCGGTGCGCCGGGGTGGGTGATGTTGTGCGCAACGCAGGATGCCTGCTCGACGGCGTTTGTCCAGTGTTCGATCCTGGTGTCTTCGCCGTGGGTGAGGTGGCGCCAGCGGGCCACGTCGCCCACGGCGTAAACGGCGGGCGCATCCACGGCCCGGCAGAATTCGTCCAGGACCACCCCGTTGTCCACCAGCAGCCCTGAGGAAGCGAGCCACACGTCATTGGGGACAGCACCGATGCCGACCAGCACCACGGAGGCATTAAGGCGTTCTCCGTTGGTCAAGCGGAGGACGAAGGACCCCTGCTCACCTTTAAGCGACTCCACACCGGTGCCGAAGATGGTCCGGACCCCGTTGCTGCGGTGCAGATCCCCGAACCACTGGCCGATCTCGGGATTGAAGATCCGGCTCATGGGGACGGGCAGCGGGTCGATCACCGTAACGTCCAGGCCCAGGGACCGTGCGGTGGCTGCGGCCTCTGCGCCAATGAAGCCCGCGCCGATAACCGCGAGGTGGCCTCCAGATAGCAGGTCCGCGCGGAGCCTGCGGGCGTCCTCGAGCGTGCGGAGCACGTGGATTCCGGGTCGCTGTCCCCAGGGCGAAGGCCTGGCCGAGGCTCCGGTGGCGATGACGAGGTTGTCGAAGCCTACCGGCTCGTGGCCTTCCAGTTCGAGCGTCCTCTCGGCGATGTCAACGCCGGTGGCCCGGTGCCCGAGCAGGAGCCGGATCCCGGCCGCATTGGCGTCGCCCTCGGTCAGCAGCCGAATGGAGGATTCCTCCGCCGTGCCGGCCAGCACCGCCTTGGACAGCGGCGGCTTGTCGTAGGGAAGTTCCGTTTCTTCCCCCACAAGGACGATGTCCCCCGTGTAACCCTCCAGCCGCAGTGACTGGGCGGTCCGGACGCCCCCAATGGATGATCCGACGATGACGGTGGCGTCACTCATGCGTCCTCCACCACGAGGGCGGAAACGGGGCAGCTGCGCGCAGCTTCAGTAACCCGCAGCCGGTCGGTTGCGGGCACCTCGGTGCGCAGGACGACGACGATTCCGTCGTCATCGAGATCGAAATAGTCAGTGGCTCCAACAACGCAGTTGGCATAGCCCTGGCAGGCCTGCAGGTCGGCTTTCACGACAGGCATGGTCGGCTCCTTCGCTTGGGTTTGATGCTGTTTTGTGGGTCCTGGCTACTGGTCTTCGGTGATCAGCGGCCCGAACGGGTTTCCGATCATTGCGGAAAAGGTGGCCGGAGCCTGCCAGGTCAGGGCTTCGAGTTCCAGCGGACACAGCGTGACCCACTGGCCGGAACGGGGCGAAGTGATCATCAGTCGGGACCCGTTCCGGGTCTCGACGCGGGTCACCTGGACCTCGGAGAATTCGTTGGCGATCACGATGGGAGTCCCCACGGCGCTGGCCTCGAGCCGGGTGCGATCCTCTGCTGCCCGGATGGCTGCGAGACGGTCCTCTTCTTCACCTTCCCACCCGAGTTTCATAGGAAGATCGCCAGGTTCTGCATCCGGATGACGGACTCGTCCAGCATGATGGTGCGGCGGGCCAGTTCCCAGCCGGTTCCGGTGCGGCGCAGGAGGTCCTCCCTGCCTGCGGACACCGTGGCGGCCTCACCGACATCGCCCCGGCTCCGGAAGAGCAGCACCGCCGATTCGGCAACGATTTCGTCCGCCTTCTCCGTGCGGAAGGTGCGGACGTTCGTGACGTAGTGCCGCAATCTTGACGGCGGATCCTCGGTCCAGGCGTGCTCGGTGGCGAAACGTGCCACCCGGCGGCTGAGCGAGTACTTGTTCTCGTCGAGGTGCGCCATGCCCGGTGAGGTCGAGTAGCCGGCACCGAGTGCGGTGGTGACGCGTACCGGCATGAGGTAGTGCACGTCGTCGGCGACCCGTGCCAGCCACTCGTCGTAATCCTGCGCGTCGAGCAGATAGGCCTCGTCCACCAGCCAGCGGTGCGCCTGCAGGTGCAGTTCGTCGTTGAAGGGAAGGCTTTGCCCGGTCCGCTGCGTGCGCGGGGCGTGGGCTCCGAGTACCGATTGTTCCGAAAGGGTCATGCCGTTGACTGGAGTGGCAGTCATTCCTAGGCCTCCTGGGACGTCATCGCGGGCACGGCTGCTGCGGCGTCCGGGGCGGTTTCAGTTGCACACGCCGCGGGTGCGGCTGACACCGAATCAACGCCGACGTGCAGCTGGGCCGCGGCCCGGGCCGGGCGTTCGAGGTGGTCCGCCCAGCGCAGCAGCAGCTCGCGCTGGTTGTATTCGCTGTACCCCACCCGGGTGGATCCGGGGCCGGAGTACTGTTCAGGGGTCAGTGGTTCGACGACGTTCTCGCCGTTTTCCAGCAGGCCCATGCGGCCGTTGAGCAGCAGCCTCCGTGCCATGGATCCGGCCGCGGTATTGGTCAGGGACACCCAGTTTTCGACGTCGTCCTGCTCGAACATGCCGCCGCTGCCGAAGCACATCAAGTAGGCCTTGTAGGAAAGCGCCTTGTACTCTTCGGAGGCGTTTTTATCCACGGCGAACCAGGACAGCACTTCGGTTTCGTTTTCGCTGATGGGCTGCCACTGGCGGATAGAGATAAAGGGAAGGACTTCGTCTGAGCCTTCCTCCACGCGGGGCCAGTTGTGCACGAAGCTCATGTTTGGGAAAAGGGAGGCGGCGGAAATCATGAAACCGTCCTTGCCGATGACGTCCAGCTGCTGCTGGCTCCACTGCCCCTTCATGCGCTCGATCATCTCGTCCGGATAGCCCACGTAGCGCAACCGGTCCTCCAGGCCCCCTTCGGGAAGCTTGTACGTGGTCCCCCCGCCGTTGCCCGCCCAGTAAGTGGTGCCGTCCTTCCGCTTTTCCGCCTTGGGCTCGCGGAACAGGCCGATCTCTACCACCGAGGTGTGGGTCTGCGGCGTGTGGTACATATCGCCGGCGAAGTTTTCCGCGCCTATCTTCCAGTTCGCCTTGATCCGCCAGCGCTGGGGGCCGCGGAGTTCAATCCCGTCCGCACTCTGCTTCGTGTAGTAGTCCAAGTAAAACTTGAAGTCCCCGAGGAAGTCCTCCAGCGGCTGCGCATCCGGATCCAAGCTAATGAAGATCAGGCCGTTGTAGATTCCCAGCGAAGGCGCCGGCAGCAGGGTCTGACCCTTCTTCCTGAAGCCCTCTTCGCCGCCGAACGCCTCCTGATGGAACGGCAGTCCCACGATGCGTCCGTCGTTGCGATAGGACCAGCCGTGGTACGGGCAGCGGAAGTGCGATGCATTACCCATCTCCGCACGAC